>CAZVEG010000053.1:0-25138 GCA_964625625.1 uncultured Leptospirales bacterium
CTGTACCTGTCCCGGTTTTTCTCGCATTTCCTGGGCGGCATCGGCGGCGCGCTCGTGGTTGTGGTATTGAACCTCGTCGCGTTCATCATGCTGGGAGCGTTTTCGCTGTCATCGCTTTTTATCGCGGCCCCCGGCGGCAAACTGCAGGCGGCGGTACGCGGGGCATACGTACGGTTGCAGCGGCGTCGCGACCCCGATGCCGCGCCGCTTACGCGAATCGACGAGGAGATGAAAAAGAACGTACGGCGCGCGACGAAACCGCCCTGGGTCGTCAAGCGTCGTGTTCGCGTGTACCGCGGGAAGCTGATGGGTGAAGCAGAGGGCGCGTTCCCACGGGGGGTCGGGCTGCTCGAGTTCATGGCGCCGTCGGCGGACGAGGAACGCCGGAGCGAGGATGGCCTTGCGGCGTATGCTGTCGATGAAGTGAACGCCGGCGATGTCTTCGAGGCCGAGATCATCGAAGCGCGGCAATCACCCGACGTTGTGGACTGGCATGAGGTGATCGGGCCCGATCAGAATACGGACTCGCGACGGGATGATATTCCGCGGACCCCGGATATCGTGGATGACGCGGAACCGGATGAGGAACCCGAAATCGATGAAGAGGAATCCCGGGTGTCTGCGGTAACGGAGAACCGCACGGGAAGCGAGGAGCCCGTCGAGCCGCCGATCACGAGCAACCGGATTCGCTTCACCGCATCGTTCGATGATGATGCGATTCCCGAAGCGATATCGGTAGAAGACAAAGAACCCGCACCGGCCGCCGCGTCCGTCCGTTCCGGGATCGCCGAACGGCGCGAGGCCGGAAGCGGGAACCCGGAGAATCAGAACTCCCGCGCGAAGAAAGGGGCGGGAGAGCTCCAGCAGACCTTCGATTTCGGCGACGAAGACGGCGGGGCGCGCGTCTTCGAGACGATCGCCATCAACCGCGACTACATCATACCGGCGGCATTCCTGCAGCCATCGTCGTCATCGGACGCCGAAAGCTGGAAGAGCGAAATCATAAAGAACTCTGAGCTCCTGGTAAACACCCTGAACGATTTCGGCATCGAATCGCGCGTGGTCAACGTCAACCGCGGGCCGGTCATTACCCTCTATGAAATGCAGATCGCTCCCGGAATCAAGGTTAACCGCATCGTGGGTCTCTCGGACGATATCGCCATGGCGCTCTCCGGCTCGCGCGTGCGCATCGTCGCGCCGATTCCGGGAAAGTCCGCCATCGGCGTCGAGGTTCCGAACAAAAAACGCGAGATGGTGAACCTCGGCGATATCGTCTCCGCGAAGGAGTACCAGTCGTATCCGGGCAGTCTCAAGGTGGCGCTGGGCAAGGACATCCTGGGCAAGCCCGTCACGCTCGACCTCAAGAAGCTTCCGCACCTGCTCATCGCGGGCGCCACCGGGAGCGGTAAATCCGTGTGCGTGAACTCGATCATCACCAGCCTCATCTACAATTACGATCCGAACTATGTGCGCTTCATCCTGGTCGACCCCAAGATGGTGGAGCTGCAACTCTACAACGGCATCCCGCACCTCCTGACGCCGGTGATCATCGAGCCGCACGTGGCGCCCAAGGCGCTCAAGTGGGCCATGTACGAGATGGAACGGCGCTACCGCCTGCTGTCACAGATCAACACGCGCGACATCGAGCGCTACAACCAGAAGGTGGCCGGTTACGGCGATTCCTACGAGCGACTGCCGTACATCGTGGTCATCATGGACGAGCTCGCCGACCTTATGATGGTGGCGCAGAAGGAAATCGAGGGATTCATCACCCGCATCGCGCAGAAGGCGCGCGCGGTGGGCATTCACCTGGTGCTGGCCACGCAGCGGCCTTCGGTCGATGTCATCACCGGCATAATCAAGGCGAACTTCCCGGCGCGCATCGCCTTCCAGGTGGCGCAGAAGACCGACTCGCGCACCATCATCGACCAGAACGGCGCCGAGAAATTGCTTGGCAAGGGAGACATGCTTTACCAGTCGCCCATGAGCTCGTTTCCGGTGCGTATCCAGGGCGCCTATGTTTCCGAGGACGAGATTCAGGTCGTGGTGAAGCATCTGCGTTCGCTGGGCAACCCCAACTACATCGACATCGACGCGGGCATCTTCGAGGAGGAGCTCTCCGGCGATGAAGACGGCGACGACGACGAGCTCTTCGTGGAGGCGCTCAAGATCGTGGAGGAGACCAAGAAGGCCTCGGCCTCGTACCTGCAGCGGCGCCTCTCGATCGGCTACAACCGCGCGGCGCGCATCATCGAGCTCATGGAGGACCGGGGCTACATCGGCGCCCAGCAGGGAAGCAAGCCGCGCGAGGTGTATATCTGATTCGATCGTCATGGTAATGGGATCAGTGCTAAAGCAACGGTAGCCCGAGCGCCCCATTCTAAATTCAGCATATTTCTCTCCAATTGTCTGTACTTCATAGCGCTTGAACCTCCGGTTTTTCCCGATCATTTTTACGATAATTCCAAAGTATTATTGAGAATCATTTATATAAGCGAAAATTTACAAAAAGACCTGTCTAAAAAGATGGTGATTCTCTCCGGACCGCGTCAGTCGGGGAAAACGACGCTCGCGCGACATATCGCCGCGGAAGTCGGAGGCCTGTATTTCAATTGGGACATACGGAGTGACCAGAAAACGGTCCGCGATATCGCCTGGATAAAATCCGCCCCGCTTGTCGTTTTTGACGAATTGCACAAATATCCAAAATGGAAAAATTTTTAAAAGGCGTTTATGATGAGCACGGCAGGAAGCAATCCATGCTCGTTACAGGAAGCGCCCGGCTTGACACGTTCAGAAAGAGCGGTGATGCGCTGACCGGACGGTTTTACCACTACCGTCTGCATCCTGTAGATCTGCCTGAGCCCTTCGGTATTTCAACGTTGACCGTAAACTGGACGAGCCCGAATGCCTTTCGCGACTGTTGAGTGCGGGAGGATTTCCCGAATCCTTTCTGAACCCGGATGACGTCGAGCGGCTGCGAAACAACCGGTTCGACGTGGTCGTTCAGGAAGACCTGGGGGACCTCTCGAGAGTCAACTCGTGCGGGGTGTCAGACTGCTCATAGAACTGCTGCGGGAACGGGTGGGATCGCCCCTGAACTACGACAACCTCGCGAAGGACATAGCGGTAAGCCCGCCGACCGTAAAAGCCTGGGTTGAGCTGCTTGAGCGGCTGTATGTGCTTTTTCTGGTATACTTATACCGGAGGTTTAAGCAGGAGCACCAGGAAGGAATTGAGGGTATATTCCTATGGTTGCGCCTCCGCCTGTAACGGGGAGATCAAGGGGGTGAGGATAATGCCGCTTGCCGGATGGCTCGGCGGGTTGTATGGCGGGGGATAGTGGGCGAGCTGTGGCATGGGATAAGCCCGCCTGGAAACAGCAGAAAGAAAAACGATCTGATAAAATGGAATAATAATCTGTCGAAAACAAACACACGCTGTTCACAGGAAATACCGCCGATTATCGCGTTATCGGCGTGGTTACAAGCATAAGGTTCGACTGAAAACACGTCGGTTATTCCTTTATGTTGTTTACAATCCCAGCAGTTCCCGCGCGTTGACGGAGAGGATGCGCTCCTCGAGGCTCGCGTTTCCGCGGCAGGCAACCCGCACGGCGCGCAGGGCCGGTACGCGCTCGCCGTAGGGCCAGTCCGAAGCGAACATGACCCTGTCCTCGCCGAAGATCTTCACGAGCTTTCGGATTATGAATGGAGACTGAAAGCTCGTGTCCATCCAGACGTTCCGGCATCCACGCAGCCGCCTCATCACCTCCGCCGACTGGAAAAGCCCGCTGTGGCCGATAATGAATCGGATCTTCGGAAAAGTCCGCACCATCTCTTCGATGTATCGTATCCCGCCGTATTCGGGAGTGTTGCGCGTGCGCTCACTTCCGAGGTAATAGGACGATATTCCCGCGTGGGTGAGCACCGGTTTATTCAGGGGTTCGAAGCACTGGAGCGCCTCCATGACGCGCCGGTCGCTGAGCGGAATCTTCTGGATGATCGGATGGAGCTTGAGTCCCAGCGCGCCGCGACGCACATCGCCGGTCAGCTTCTTCCGGAAGTCGACGGTCGACGAGAAATCGATGCTGGTGAAGGGAAGGACGCGCCTGTCCTTTTTCCTCGCGGCATCGAGATCGTCGAAGCCGACATAGGGCTCGATCGGCAGACACACGGCGGCGTCCACCCCCGACTCGTCGAGGGAACGGGCCATGTTCTCGAGCGTGGCGGCGGCGTTTCGCGCGCGTTCGGCGCGGGTCACCCAGTACCGCGTGAGCCTGAAGGTTATCGGCCCGAGCCCATAGGTTCGCATGAGGCCTTTTTCGCTGACGGATATGATGTCGAAGATCTTTTCCTTCGCCACTCCCGTCCGGTCGATCAGCCCGCCGCCGTCGTAATCAAGGATGTCGCCCAGATGACTGTGAACGTCGATGATCATTCGGAATCCTCCTTTGTACGCGTTGTGCGCGGCGGGCTCACCGCTACCGGCTTACAGCTCGCCCGCGGCCCGTAAAACGGCCCTGGCGATACTCTCCATTTCGTCGAGGCCCAGCGTGAGCGCGGGCCTGAGCACCACGCTGTTTTTCGCAACCCGCCCCGGCATGGCGAAGAGCCCGTGCTTCTTCGCCATGATACAGAAATCATTGGCATGTGACTCGTCGGCGAACGACAGCGAGAGTAACAGGCCCGTCCCGTTCACCGACCGGATTACGCCGGGGTATTGTCGCGCGATATCGAGCAAACGATTGCGAAGCATATCTCCGGCGAGGAGCGCGTTCTGCCAGGGCCTTGTCCTTTCATAGACGTCCATCGCCGCGCAGGCGACCCGGCAACCCACGTCGTGACCGCCGAAGGTGCACAGGTGGATGAGCGGATGCGCGTCGAAAAAGGATTTGAGTTTGCGCGTAAAGGCGATGCCCGTCATGGGGAAGAGCCCCCCGGTTATGGCCTCGCCGAAGATGAGGATATCGGGCATTACATCCAGATGTTCGCAGGCGAACTTACATCCGGTGCGGCCGAAACCAGTCTGCGTCTCATCGAAGACGAGCATGGCCCCTTTCCTGCTGCACAGCCTTCTGAGCTCGCGGAAATATCCGGCGTCGGCGGTGCGGCAATGGTTCTCGGCCTGTACGGGTTCGATGACGAAGGCCGCCGTTTTTCTGCTGATGGCCTTCCGCGCCGCGGCGATGTCGCCGTACGGGACGGTCGTAACACCCGGGATGAGGTCGCCGAAAAGCCCCTTGTCCGCGCGTTCGGAGAGGGTGAGTGCGAAACCCGTCTGTCCGTACCAGCCTCCGTCGACCGTCACCAGTCCGCCCCGCCCCGTGTGGCCGCGCGCCAGCTTGCAGGCCGCGTCCATCCCCTCGCCGCGCACCACGCCGAGGAGCATGCACTCCAGGTCTCCCGGAAGAAAGCGCGCCAGACGCTCGCCCATGCGCGCCTTGTCCTCGGAGAGCATGACGAAATTGCCCTGGTCGGTCTCGCGCGCGGCGGCGCGCAGGGCCGCGATGATCTCGGCGTTTTTACGTCCGAGATTGCAGGTCCCGGCGCCGGTGTAACAGTCGAGATAGCGGTTTCCATCGACATCATACAGATAGCCGCCCCCGCGCTCGCCCTCCAGAAAATCAGCGCCGTGGGCGCCGAGCGCCGCTGTCAATCCCTCGGAGAGGACCGCGTGCGCCTTATGCAGAATGCTGCCTGCCGGTTCCATGATTTCCGTTGTGGTTTTTACCATCGCCATCACCTCTTTCCTCCGTATTTAAACAGCTCTTCGATGTCGCGCACCAGGTTGAAGGCTGCGATCTGTACCTTCACGTTGTCGAATACCATCCGTAGAATCGGGATCCTGGCCAGCGGCATCATGAAAATGAGAAAGGGTTTCATGGCCTTCACCGCCCTGCGGATCTTTTCAAGAATCTCGTCGATCTCCGCTTCCGTGGCCGTGGTGGGAATCTGGAAGCGCATGACCTGGGGGGCATTGCCCGAATAGGCGGCCCATATCCCCTCCTTGGCCAGGCAGTCGGCGATGAGGGCACCGATGAATTCGTACTTGTATTCCACGCCGATCATGAGCCCCCTGCCGCGTACCTCCTTCACGATCTTAGGGTTCTCGCGGGTGATGTTCTCCAGCCCGGCTTTGAAACGGGCGCCGGTTTTCGCGGCGTTCTCCCAGATTTTGTTTTCAACCAGGTAATCCAGAACCTTCATCGAGACGATACAGCCAAGGTCCGAGCAGCCGCCGGAGGTGGCGTGAAAATCGGGATGACGGTCGACAAACCCGGTAAGCGGCTGCGTATCGCGGTAGACGATGGCGGCGTTGGGGAACAGTCCCCCGCTGATGGATTTGGCTACCACCATGATATCGGGGACAACGCCCGAGTGCTCGCTTCCCCAGAGTCTGCCGGTGCGCCCCAGACCGGTCTGTATCTCGTCGAATATGAGCATTATACCCAGCCGGTCGCACAGGGTCCGGAGACCACGCAGGTACTCGTCGCTCCCCACGTGGATGCCCCCCTCTCCCTGGATGGGCTCGAGGATGACCGCCGCCGTATTTTTCGACGCGAGCTTCTCCACCGCGGCGAGGTCCCCGAAGGGGGCGAACCGAAACCCCGGCATGAGCGGCTCGAACAGGTGCTTGTAGTATTCCTTGCCGTTCGCCGAGAGGCTGAAACCCGAATGCCCGTGATAGGCCTTCACCATGGAGATGACCTCTTTCCGGCCCGTGGCGCCGAGGGCGAGTTTGAGGGCGCCCTCGATCGCGTCGGCCCCGCTGCCCGCGAAGATCATGCGCCTGAGGTCGCCGGGGCAGAGTGAAACCAGTTTGTGGGCGAACTCGATCTTGGGCCGTGACAGCAGGCCGAAGCTCCCCATATCGTAATCATCGAGCGCTTCGTCGAGCGCGGCGATGACGGCAGAATTGCCCCTGCCCACGTTGAAGCAGCCGGCCGAGGTGAAGGCATCGATTATCGCCCGGCCGGACTCCTTGTCCACGAACTTGATCCCCGCCCTGCGCTCCTCCTGCATGTCGAGGTGCGCGCAGCGCAGGTAGCGCACCTGCCCGTGGGAGATGTGTTTTCCGAATAATCCGAGGATGCGGGCCTTCTCGGCCCTGATTTCCCTGTTCGACAGTCCTCTTGCCATGAATAACCTCCATTTCTGTTTTTATGTACGGCGATCGCCGGTCAGGCGCACTTCATGCCGAAGGCATCGGCGACGTTCTGACAGGTAAGGTCTCCCTTACACACATTGAGCCCTTTCGCAAGGGCGTCGTCCTCGGCGAGCGCCTTCTCCCAGCCCTTCGCGGCGATGGCGAGGGCATAAGGCAGCGTGGCGTTGGTGAGCGCCCAGGTGGACGTGCGCGGCACCGCACCCGGCATGTTGGCGACGCAGTAGTGCACGACGTTCTCCTCGATGTAGATGGGCTCGTTGTGCGTTGTCGGCCTGCTCGTCTCGGCGCATCCTCCCTGGTCGATGGAGATGTCGACGAACGCCGCGCCCGGTTTCATAGCGGCAAGCATCCTCCGCGTTATGAGCTTGGGTGCGCGCGCGCCGGGGATGAGCACCGAACCTATGACGAGGTCGGCCCCCGCGACGCTTTCTTCGATATTTGAATGGTTGGACATGAGTGTTGTCGCCTTCGAGTGAAAGACGTCCGCAAGATAACGCAGGCGGTTGAGGTTCACGTCGATGATGGTGACGCGCGCCCCCAGGCCGGCCGCGAGGTGCGCTGCGTTGATGCCCGAGATACCACCTCCCACGATGACGACCTCGGCCGGGCTGACGCCGGGCACCCCCGAGGCCAGAAGGCCCCTGCCGCCGTTTTTCACCTCGAGACAGGAGCAGCCCATCTGTATCGAAAGCCTTCCCGCCACCTCGCTCATGGGTGCGAGCAGCGGCAGGCTCCCGTCCTTCAGCTGGACCGTTTCATAGGCGATGCCGATAATTTTGCGTTCGAGCAGACGCCGTGTGAGCGACTCGTCCGCCGCGAGGTGGAGATAGGTGAAAAGCACCTGCCCCTCGCGCATGCGGTCGAATTCGGGCTCCACCGGCTCCTTGACCTTGATGATCATGTCCGCCGCTCCCCAGACCTCTTCCGGGGTATCGAGAATCGCGGCGCCCGAGCGGATGTACTCATCGTCCACAAAACCCGAGCCGGCCCCGGCCCCCTTTTCTACGTAGACCGTGTGCTCCTGGGCGGTCATTGCCCGTACGCCCGCCGGCGTTGCCGCCACCCGGTATTCCCGCGTCTTGACTTCCTTCGGTATGCCGATTTTCATAGTGTTACTCCATAATCTTAGTTGGACGACTAACTAATATAGTTTCGAAGGCCCCGGTTTGTCAATGTTTTTATCCGGCGATTATGTTACGGGAATGTTAAACATAGTGCGGGCAGGAGGGAGATATCTCCGTTGGTATTGGGCTTGACTTATCATCCGGAGCAGAGGGGATAGTTGAAGCATAATCGGACACCTGAAGGCGCGATGCCCGATGAACATCCGGTTTGTATGAGGTGGAGATAGATCATGGCGAGAAAACGGGTCCAGGAAGAGCGACGAGAGCAGATCCTCGATGCCTTGCACCGCTGTCTGCTGGTAAGGCCCTTCCACGGAACATCGATCAAGGATATCGCGAAAGAGGCCGGGGTTAACCACGGGGTTCTGCATTATTATTTCAAGAGCAAGGAAGACATCCTTCTTACCTATATCGATTATATCATCGATACCTATAAAACCCAGTACGACGAGTGGTTGAGAACCGTCGATGTATCCGTCACTGACGGACGGCGCTTCCTTGAGAGGGTGCTCGGATACATGACCGAGCGGATCACCCTTAACCGGGGCCTTTCCAGGGTGTTCATCGAGATATGGGAAATAGCGAGTTACGATAAAAAGGTGCGAGCCAAGCTCCAGAAGGCGTATATGGAGTGGATCGGTTCAGTGTCCGATATTCTCAGGGCGATGGGAAAGGGTGAAGAGGCGATCGAGCGTACAAGCCGCGCGCTTATCGTTTTCTTCGAAGGAATGGCGCTTTTTTCGATTATCATGCCGCCGAAGGAATTTAAGACCACCGATCTGTTGTCGTGGTTCGAACAATGGGTTATCGATAAAATCGAAGAATGAGGTGGTATTTTTTGATTTTCTTTTTGTCTCATCCTCTGGAGTTTTCTCCGCCGTCGCCGTAGCCTGGTGATCCGCTCGATGGTGCCGATTATCTCCTTGTAATCGATGTGCTCAGGATGTATCTTTACATTAATCAAGAAAATGGAGGGATGATCATGATGCGTATTGCACGGAAGCCGCTGGTGAAATTCGCCGGCATCGCGCTCCTCGGTATGCTGGCGCCGATCGCCGTCGCGGCGAGCGCGTATGCCAGCGACCTCTCCGACGCAACGCACCTGCGCGAGCGCTGCGAAAAGGAGATCAGGGCGCTCGAGGTGCCCGCCAAAAACTTCGGGGACGCCGCGGACCTCGCGTCGTTCATGGAAGCGGAGAAGCAGATCAAACTGGGCAAGGTCAAATTTATTCAGACCAAGTACCGGGAGGCCGTCGCGATTTATAACGAATACCTGAAGGTACAGGCCGCACTGTACCGCAGCCTGGCAAAGAAGTACGTGGAGCGGACGGACAGGCTTGTCGACGATGTCGGCGTCGACCTGGTGGACCACGTGGACGACAAGAAGGTCGAAAAATACATGCAGATGGCGAGCCAGAATCTGAAAGATGCCAAAACGGCGCTGGATTCGCCGCACCCGAAGGGCGCGATCGACCTGTGCCGGACGGCCAAGAACTACGCGCTGTCGGCGTATAAGCTCGTCGGCAAAACCGCGCCGGCGCAGTACGACAAGGACGTCGCCGACAATGGGAACGCACTGTACGGCAAGTAACCGCCCCCTGAGGCCGCCGGTGAATGCTTACTGAGCCGCCGGCGGTCTGTTGCGGGAGTCGGACGCTTCCGAACACAACCACCCCTACCCGGGTATCTGCCGGTAATCGCTGTGCCATGACTCATTGACCTCCCTGCGATGACGAAAAATTAATCGAAAAAATGGGATTTTTTATTGCTTTTTAGAGTATTTGCTCTATATTTCATATTAGAGTATTTGCACTAATGTCAATGCGAGGCACGAACATGAATACAACCAGAAGAGGCTTGTTGTTGGCGACGGGGGGAGCCGTGCTCGCGGCGTCGCTTCCGCGCGTTGTCCCGGCGTTCGCGATGGACGAGCATGGAGGAAAAGATGGCGTCGTGGATTCGGACGGGACCATGAAGTTTCTGGACAGGGAGGAGCGGGCGATGCTTGATCTCGCATCCCGGGCACCGAGCGGGCACAACACCCAGCCGTGGGCCGTACGCGTCAAGGGGCCGGGCCTGTGGAGCATAGGGACCGAGCGCTCGCGCTGGCTCCCGGCCGTCGATCCGGGGAACCATGACGTGATGCTCTCCATGGGCGCGTTTATTGAAAACCTGGCGATCGCCGCGGGCGTTCACGGGCGGAGGCTTGAGTACCGGGTGACAGGGAAGGGGGCGCTTGATACCGCGCTCCTCGAGGCGCGGATCGGTCGCGGGACTGTGCTCGAGTATCCGGCGGCGCGAATACGCATGCGCCGCACGGTCCGTAACGGCATGATGACGCGTGACATCAGCGCCGCCGACCTCGCGGAAGTGACTGGAGCGGACGCGCGGTTTATGTATTTCCCGCGGCTCTCTCAGATAGGGAGGTATCTCTCGGAGGCGACCCTCGAGGCGAACAGGACGCAGACCTGGAGGAACGAGGCGCAGGAAGAGCTGGCGGACTGGATACGCTGGTCAAAGGAGGAGCAGCGCAGGCACCAAAACGGCCTCACTCCGGCTTCAATGGAGATCACCGGCATTGCCGGATGGTACGTTGGGACCTTTTTTAACCGGCAGTCGGTGCTGGAGAAGAGTTTCCGCGAGCAGGGGATAGCGATGGCGCAGAAACAGGTGGAAAACTGCGGTGGATGGCTCGTACTCGCCGCGGATGGAAACGGTCCGGCGGCGCTCATCGACGCGGGACGGGCCTTTCAGCGCATGGGTCTCCTGGTGCGTGAGAGGTCGATGGCGGTCCATCCGATGACGCAGGCACTCCAGGAGGTTCCGTGGAAGGACGAGATCGCCGCGCGTGTCGGAGTGAAGAAGATCGCGATGCTTCTGCGCGTCGGCTATGTGAAAAACTATCCGGCGCCGGTGAGCCTGCGCATGCCGCTCGAGCGTTTCGTGTATTTGTAGTCCTGTAATGACAACGAATATGCGGGATACTCACTCAACACCGCTAAAGCATCCTTGAAGGGATGAACACAATAAAACAAGAGGGCGCATGTTGTCGTCCTCTTGTTTTTCCTGCATGTTGTATATGGCGGGAAACCGCGGTTCCCCGCTACGGAAGTCCATCGGTTAGAAAGTATAGGCGATGCCGACATCAAGTGAGTACTGAGACATCCTAGTTTCATACTCGGCGATGAACTGTCCGGCCGCATTGCTTCCGGAAATTTTCGCCTTCGGTGAGAACATCCCACCTGCATTTAAAGCCAGATTTTTATTGAAATGAACACCGAAACCGGCCGTGTAGTGGTATTCGGCGATGGCGGGAAACGCTACATTCTCGAATGCCCTGTTTTTATCAAGCGGCATTTTGCCGTAATTAAATCCCGCGCGAACATCAATCATCGGATTGACGCTGTACTGCAGGCCCAGCTTGTAAACGATCTGGTCTTCCCAGTTGAGATTCCACGCCATCGCGCCCGTGTTCTCGGTATATTCGGGAAGGTTCTCGCCGTTCGTATCGGACCACTGTATCCACTGGACGTCGGCGGCCAGAATCAGCCCGTCGACGGGCATTACTGCCATACCGAAGGTGATGTTCTGAGGCTGGTTGAATTCAAGCTTGTCGCGCCCCGTGTCAGTATTGAATTTAAAATCCTGGAACACGCTTTTTGTTTCGTATGCAAGGCCGACCTTCACCATTTCGATCGGTTTAACAGTGATCCCGACGGTCCCACCGTACCCGAAAGAAGCCGCGCCCATGTGTTCCTGCTGGTCGGCCGGGAAACCCGCGGCCGTTCCGTTTGTGGCGGCGGAAAATTCCATGGTTGCGTACATTATGTTTACGACCGCGCCGACGGATATCATGTTGCTGATCTTATAGGCGATTCCCGGCGCGAAGCGCATCTGGCTGTAACTGGTCGAGAGGACGCTCTGGTACAGGTTCTGCTCGTAATCGACGCCCATTCCCGATATGCCGTATGCGCCGATGCCAAAAGTAATCTTTTCGCTGATCGGAGCAATCAGCCCGAAGGCGGGAACCGGGGAAGCCCCTTTATCGGATTCGACCGTCACGCCATCGCTGACCATGACTCCCGGTGCCGCTCCGGTAGCCTTGTACTCCACTGCGGGAGCAAAATACGACGCGCCGAAGTCAATCCGGGCTTTCAGGTCGGTCATCCCCGCCGGATTGGTAAGTAAAGACGCCGCGTCGAGAGCGGTTCCCACACTCACCCCTCCCATGGATCTTTGTACGGGACCGAACCCGATCATTCGCATTCCATTTGTCGCGAATACATCGGTGTTGAGCATCAACAGGGCTCCGATCACAATGCCCTGCACATGTTTTATCTTCATGCTGCCTCCTGTTAAAGTAATAGATCGGAGTCGTTGTGCGATTTCGAGCGAATAGCAGCTCTATTACGCCCGTGCATAAGAACTCCAATATATTAGTATATACTTTATTTCTAACATAGCGTAGTCTCCGGGGGTGTCAAGAATTTTACAATAATATTATATTATAATATTCTAAATAAGTTCGATCCGTATGATGATGACGGCGCATACTACAGTTCAGTAGGGAGTGACTATTTTCCGGATAAAACGCTATACCACGCGTCCTCGAGCCGCCGCCGTATCGAGGCGTGGCAATCTCTTCCGTAAATCCGGAGAACAAGGGGTTGTAACCCCTTGTTCTCCGAGGCAGGGGCCGGAGGGTGAGGGTAAAACGTGACCTGTCGGCTTTGGAGATCGCCACCTCGCCGCGTTCCTCGCGATGGTGGTTAGCCTCCCGGATTTTAATTCACTCCCGTTCAATATTAAGGAAATAATGTATATTAATAATTGACTTTTTAACTGTATGGTGGTAATTTAGTAATTGGTCGGACCACTCGACCAATAAGCCGGAGGAATGCCATGACGGTCGCCGCTAAAAAACTCGATCCGGTCACAAGGAGCCGCCTTCACGAGGAGATCGTAAGCCAGATGATCGGTCGGATCGTTGAGGGGAGGTTCAGGCCCGGGGAACGACTTCCCGCCGAGCGCGAGATCGCTGCGAACCTCCAGGTCAACCGGGCGACGCTCCGCGAGGCGCTCAAAAAGCTCGAGGTGATGGGCCTCGTCGAGATCCGGCACGGCGACGGTATTTACGTAAAGAATTACCTGGACAGCGGCAACCTCGAGCTTTTCAAGGCGATCGTTTACCTGGACGATGTCTTCGATCCCGCCATCCTTGCCGACACGCTCTCCATTCGCAGAATCCTTGTACCCGCAATGGCCGCGCGGGCCGCGGAAAACCGGACGGTCGAGCAGCTGGAGGAATTGAAATCGATCGCATTCGCCGAGGGCGACGAGAACATGCTCGAGCGCGACTTGGGCGTGCATCATCTGATCGCCCGCGCCAGCGGCAATCTATTGTACATCTTCATCCTGAACTTTTTCAACCAGCTCTTCCGCGACCACGGCTACCTGTATTTCAGCGATCCCGAAAACCGGCAACGATCCTCCCGCTTCCACCGGGACATTCATGCGGCCATCGCCGCGCGGCAGGCGGAAAAATCACGGGAGATCATGGCCGAGGTGCTGGCATATACCGAGGAAAGGATATTCGCTTATTATAAAAAGAATTACGGCGCGCGAGGCGCGAAAAGGAGGTAGGCGATGGAACGCTTTATCGAAAATCATAAGGGCGAGCTGTTCGATATCGTCATCATCGGGGGGGGGATCACCGGGGCCGCCGTCGCCTACGACGCGGCATCACGCGGGCTGAAGGTGGCGCTGGTCGAGAAGAACGACTTCGGCTGGGCTACCTCCGCGGCGAACTCCAAGCTCATCCACGGGGGTCTTCGCTATCTGTTTTACCTGGAATACGGGCTGGTGCGCGAGTCACTGCGCGAGCGGCGCATTCTCTCGAATATCGCGCCGAATTTCGTGTATCCCATCCCGTTCATGGTGCCCAATTACGACAAGCTCAAGAACAACAAGTACGTGCTCAAGCTCGGGCTCACCACCTACGACGTGCTGGCCTTCGACAAGAAATGGACCTGGGACCGGAACAAGCGCATCCCCAACCATTCAAGCTTCTCGCGCAAAAAGACCCTCGCCATGGCGCCCGGCCTCAAGGCGGACAAGCTTACCGGTTCGATAATGTACTATGACTGCCAGAGCATCGCGCCCGAACGCTTCACGCTCGCCTTCATCAAGTCGGCCATGAGGCACGGGGCGAAGGCCGCCAACTACGCGAAGGTGGAAGAGTTCGTGTATGACGACGGCAGGCGGGTCGCCGGCGTGAAGGTGCGGGACCTCTTGAAAAACAGGATCGTCGAGGTGCGGGGAGCGCTCACCATCAACTGCGCCGGGCCGTGGGCGGACATCATCCTGAACGCCTCGAAGAACGGCAAGGGACTGCACCAGATCCGCCGCTCGGAGGGGATCCACGTCATCACGAGGAGCCTCACCGACCGGGCCGTGACGATGATGACGCCTGGCGGGCGGCACTTCTTCATCATCCCCTGGCGGGGGCATTCGCTCATCGGTACCACCGACAGGGATTACGAGGGCGACCCGGACAATTACCGTGTGACGAGAGAAAGCATCGAGGGTTTTCTGGCCGAGATAAACCAGTCGTTCGGCGACGGAAAGCTGTCGATAAAGGACGTGCTCTTCGCCTACGGGGGGCTCAGGCCGCTGGTGGACGACCAGACCGAGGGCACCTACGCGACTTCGCGAAAGTACGAGATATACAACAACGCGCTGGACGGCCTGGACGGGCTCATCACCGTGGAGGGTGGCAAGTGGACCACCAGCCGGAATCTCGCCGTGAACGTGCTCAAAATGGTGCAGGTGAAACTCAAGAGAACGCTTCCTCCCTCGCGGACCGATAACGAGTACCTCTCCGGCTGTGAGATAGAGGACATGAAACGCTTCGTCTCCGAAGCCGTGGCGGGAAACGCGGACTTCCGCGAGAGCACCGTGCGCTACCTGGCCATGAACTATGGTACCGAGTATTCGAGAGTGCTGGCCATCGCACGAGCGGATAAATCGCTCGCCGTGCCGCTGAACGCCGACGGCGAGATCGGCGCTGAGGTCGTCTACGCCATCCGGTACGAGATGGCGAAGACCCTTGCCGACATCCTGATGCGCCGAACGGGCCTGGGAACGCTTGGTGACCCGGGCGATGCCGTTGTAAAGAAGATCGCACGAATCGCCGCGAAAGAGTTGAAATGGAACGAAGCGCGTGTTAAAAAAGAGATCGCCGCGGCGAAGCAGACGCTCGCGGTTCC
This sequence comes from uncultured Leptospirales bacterium, assembly GCA_964625625.1. Taxonomy (GTDB): domain Bacteria; phylum Spirochaetota; class UBA4802; order UBA4802; family UBA5368; genus MVZN01. Next base: position 15,563 of record CAZVEG010000053.1, read on the forward strand.
CAGATGATTGAAAATTACGGAGGAGATTCGATGAACCAGAAAAGCTACCGGAATATCCTGAAATGGGGTGACCCGAACCATGACGAGGTGATCGGCCACGGAACGCTCGACTATGTCGCTAAGACCTTCAACCTGAGTCCGAAGGATCTCTCCGAGCGCTATATGCCCGGCGACGAGGACGTGAAGCTGTCGAAGAAATGCAGGCTCGCTCCCGCGGCGCTGGGCTCACTGAAAAAGATTGTCGGCGAGGCGAACGTCTCCACCGACGATTTCGAGCGAGCGTATCACTCGTACGGGAAGTTCTTCCTGGACCTCGTCAAGCTCCGCTACGGGATGGTCGAGAACCCTCCGGACGCAGTAGTCTATCCGCGCAATGAGGCGGACGTCGCGAAGATCGTAAAGTTCTGTAACGATAAAAAAATAGCCATCACGCCGTTCGGCGGGCACTCCTCGGTGACGCGCGGGGTGGAGGCGCCGAAGGGCGGCGTGTCGCTGGACCTCACGCGACACATGGACAAGGTGGTGCGGGTGAATGTCGAGAACTCGAGCGTCACCGTGCAGCCGGGCATCTTCGGCCCGGCGCTCGAAAAGCACCTTAACAGTTTCGGCACGGGATACACCTGCGGGCACTTCCCTCAGTCGTTCGAGCATTCGACCGTGGGCGGGTGGGTCGTTACCCGCGGCGCGGGCCAGGCCTCGACCGGTTACGGCAAGATCGAGGACATGGTGCTCTCCATGCGCGTGGTGACGCCGCGCGGCGTTATCGTGACGAAAGACTACCCGGCCGCGGCGATAGGGCCCGATATCGACCAGATCATCATCGGCTCGGAGGGGGCCTTCGGCGTGGTAACCGAGGTGACGATGAAGATCCGCGCCTGGCGACCCGACAACACGGTATACGCGTCGTTTCTATACAAGGATTTCGAATCGGCCGTGAAGGCCATGCGCCAGTCGATGCAGGGAGAGTTCGGCAGGCCGCACCTGTTCCGTATCTCCGATCCGGAGGAGACCGACGTGGCCTTCGCCATGAAGGGCATGAACGGCTCGGCGGCGGACCGGGTGTTGCGGCTTCTCGGGTATAAACCCCTCAAGCGCTGTCTCATGTTCGTCGCCGTGGAGGGCGACGCAGATTACGCGAAGCTCGTGGCCGGGAAGATAAAGGCCGTGGCGAAGACGAACGGCGGTCTTTCGCTCGGTGCGGGGCCCACCAGGAAATGGCTCGAGCAGCGCTATTCGAGCGCGTACCTGCGCGAGCCGCTCATGGACCTGGGACTCATGACCGATACACTCGAGACCGCGGTGAGCTGGGAGAACCTGATGCAGGTGTGGAGCTCGACACGCGCCTACCTGAAGGCCCGGCCGAACACCGTGTGCATGGTGCACATCTCGCACGTCTACGAGAACGGCGCCAACCTGTACTTCACCTTCCTGTCCCCGATAAGGAAAGGCAAGGACATCGAGGACTTCACGCGCTATCACAAAGGGCTCATCGACACCATCCACGCCAGCGGCGGTTCGCTTTCGCACCATCACGGCGTGGGTAAGATGATGGGGCCCTGGATGCGCGCGGAACTGGGCGACACGGCCCACGACCTCATCCTGGCAATCAAGGATTACCTGGATCCGCGCGGCATCATGAACCCGGGCGGCACGCTGGGCCTCAAGAGGTGAGCCCATGGCGCTGATCAAACCGCTCGGGGAGTGCCCCGATTACGCCCCGGTGCTGGCGTACTGGTCGTACAACCTGTGGTACCGGAGCCGCCCCATCGGCTACGACCTGATAATAAAGGCCTACCGGCAGCGCGCCGTCACCGACGGCGTGCCGGCGGCCTTCGTCGCGATCGAGGAGGACATGCCGGTGGGCATGGTTTCGCTCAAGAACGACGACCTCTGGTCGCGCAAGGACCTCAATCCATGGCTCGCCTCGCTGTACGTGCTTCCGGAGTTCCGCCGCCGCGGTATCGCGGAGGAGCTGGTGGGCGCGGTGATAGATAAGGCGCGCGGCCTCGGCTACCCGGAGCTCTATCTCTTCCTGGGTCACGAGGACGGGCTTGACCTAGCGCTCTATTACGGCAACCGCGGCTGGCAGTACATGGAGGACGCCGTGGACAACGACGGAAACCCGACGAAGATTTTCTTTTATCAGCTATGATGATCGGGAGGGCGCGGTGCAAACCGCGCCCTCGCCTGATCCCCGGTATAATGACCCGCCGGTTGTTTTAGTACGCTGTTTAATCCTTCAGCGTCTTCTTCAAACTCTCGATGAGTGTCACCGGCGTGGGATCGAGTTTTTTTAAAAGGGCGAGCTCGTACGAGGCCCAGTCGCCGAGGTAAATAAGCGACATCATGCGTGCGAGCGTGCTTTTCCCGCGGGACGCGACCTCGACGACGTCGACGGTTTCACCGAAGAGCTTTGCGCAGATGTCCATGCGCCGGGTGACGCGCTCGTGGTCGAGCCCGTCGCGCATCGTCACCACGATGAAGCGCTCGCGCTCCATCCCGGCGAAGCCGACCAGCTCGTTGTGGCAGAGCTCCGGGTACGCGTGGTGACAGGCGGGGTGCTTGGCGTTCTCGTTTATCTGGCACTTGAAGCGGTAGCCGGCCGGCGCCATCCGCTCGGAGGTATGGATGACGGGAACACGGCCGAACAGGCGCGCGGCGAGGGCCTTGCCCTCCCGCTCGTAGGAGGCGGTGTCGGCGAGCGTATCCATCATGTCCGAAAAATCCTTTTCGCCGATTCGTGCGAGCCCCGAGTTGGAAAGAAGCCGGAGCGCCGGAAGGAGCAGGTAGCCCACGGCGCAGCGCGGCTGAAGGCCGCCGGGCACGCGGATGACGGTGCCGGCCTTTGACGCGATCTCGCCGCCGGAGGTGACGGCGACGGTGGTTGAACCGCGCTCTTTCGCCTTTTCGAGCGCCGAAAGCGTCTCCTCCGTATTGCCCGAATAGCTCACGGCGAGGGTGAGCGTATCGGCGCCGATGAAGCCGGGTATGCCGTAGTCCCTGGACGTGAAGACGGGGAGGGCGCCGTCGCGAAGGAGCGCCTGGATGATCGCGCCGCCGATGCCGGAACCACCCATGCCGAGTACGAGGATTTTGGAGTAGTTCCCCTTGATCGACGCGTTTTCAGCGATGGCGAGCGCCTCCGCGCACTGTTTCGGAAAATCGACGAGCACCTGGCGCATATTGGACGTATCGACGGTCATGGGCGTTCCTCCGCGTGTTCGGCCCGCAGGGCCGTGATGTGTGTCATCTACGCGCCCGCGCGGCGTTTTGCAAGAGATTTATGCGAGCCGGAGTCGCGTGGCGGTCCGGCCTATTCCGTTTCGTGTTGACTTCGCCGTATGGCGCGCTACCATGATCGAGGACGTGAAGGATTGACCGCTTCGAACAGCGCGAGAGAAATGTGCCGGAGGGGATGCCATCGTGAAGGGATTAAGGGGAATACCGCGACGCGCCGCGATTCGCTACGCGCTGCTGCAGATACCGTCGATCGTCCTGGTGCTGGTGGTGCTCTATTACCTGGACCGTATCGCGCCGGTGCCGCCCCACGTGAAGGCGGTCATCATCGCGCTGGTCGTTCTGTCGGACATCGCCATGCTGCCGCTTTTGTGGCGCGCCTACGACACGCGAGTCGCGGCCGGCCCGCTTTCGATGGTCGGCGAGCGGGGCGTCGCGCTTCGCGAGCTCTCCCCGGAGGGGCTGGTGCTCGTGCGCGGGGAGATATGGCGGGCGCGTATACGCGAGGGCCATGCGCCCGTCACTAGGGACGAGGCGGTGACGGTCACCGATCGCGAGGGGCTCGTTCTGACGGTCGAGGCCGATACGGTAAACCGGTCGTAAACGGGCGTGACATGCACCCGGCCGGTCGAAGAGTAAAAGGAGGTGCGGCGTGCGGATACTCATGAGGGCGCTCGGCGTATGGTTGATCATTATCGCGGCGGAGACGCTGCATGGGATTCTCCGGGCCTTTTTCCTGGTGCCCGTGCTGGGTGAGATGAGGTCGGCCCGGGTCGGCATGCCGGTGGGGGCGCTCATCATATTGCTCATCGCCCTGCTCCTGGTAAGGTGGATGCGGCCAGACGCGTGGGGGAACTTCTCGGCGTCGGCGCGTTATGGACGGTGCTCACCTTCGCCTTCGAGGCGATCATCGGTTTGTACGGCAGGGGGTATTCGTGGGAGCGGATTCTCGCCGAGTACGACCCGTTCGACGGCGGCCTGATGTCGATAGGGCTCGCGTTCATGTTTTTCTGCCCGCTGATTGCGGCGCGGCTCAGGGGGATGGTAAAGGAATGACGATTCTCGGGCGGCAACGACCGTTCATTCCCCTTCGGCAGCGGAGGCGGTATGGACGGACACGCGTGCCGCGGTGATCTCCTCCAACATCCCCTCCAGGAGTTCGGGCTTCGCGACCAGTTCGTCTTTTCCCGCCCTGTTCATTCTCTTGATGAACGCCTCCACCTTCAGCGCGTCGGACCGCGTTCCACTGAGTTTCCAGCACGCGGCGGTTCGCACCGGTCTGAATCCCGCAGTGAATTTCGCGCGGCGGTTTCCGCCGAGGTGCTCACGCACGCGGCGGTCGATGTCGGTTGTGTATCCGGTATAGAGCGAGCCGTTGTCACATTCGAGCATGTAGATGTAGTACTCTTTTATCATCGTTTAGGAGCGTAGTGTGGCGACGAGCCGGAGCGGATTGAGGAATAGTTCGAGAGCGGAGACGATGTCCGTGCACACCACGTCCGCCGAGGTGATCGCGTCGAGCGCCGCCCCCTCGCGCTGTACGACCGCGATGCCGAGCGCCGCTTCGTCGAGCATAAGACGGTCGTTGCGACCGTTACCTATGGCGGCGACGCGCTCCGAACCGAGCGAACGGACGTAGTCGAACTTGGCGCGCGCCTGCTCGGCGACGGGGAGCACCGTGAGCGCGCAGGGAAGGCCCTCGAGCGTCGCGCGCGCCTTTCCGAAGGTGTCGGCCGTTACCACATGCACCGTGCAGCGTTCGGCGAGAGAGGCGATGAGAGGGGGCACACCGTCGACGAGCGCTCCGTCCTCGGCGATCGTGCCGTTGTAATCGAGGACCAGGTGGTCGATCGAGAGCGTCCGGTGGCCGGGTATTTCGATGTGTATCATGGTATCGGGATTACAGGAGTCCGTGATGGATTGATGTGGCCTTTCTCCAGAAGATGGAGAAAAACGTATGCGATGTCAAGCCCTTTGCGCGCGACACGGTCGCGAGCCGGGAGGCCGCCGGTTGCCCGTGTGCGGCGGTGAACGTGGAGCTTCACGTGGCGAACGATCGCACCTGGTCGTTCAGACTGTCTGCCATTCCCTTTACGCGGTTTGAGTGCGAAAGCAGGTTGTCCGCCTCGTTCGAGTTCTTCTGGGTGATCTCGTTGACCGACGCGATGGAGCGCACGATCTCGGAGACCGCCGTCTTCTGCTCCTCGGTGGATACCCTGATCTCGTCGGAGCGCGCCCTTACGCGCCCGGCGTCGGCGTTGACCTCGCCGTTGATGCCTTCCTGCACCTCCATGAAGCGGGCGATATCATTGATCATGCCGTCAATATCGTTCACGCCCCTGATGATTTCGCTGATCACCTTAACCGAGGTTCCCATGTTCTGCGTGCCCTTGCCGATCTCGTCGGTGTTCAGCTTGATCAGGGAGTCAATCTCCTTGAGGCTGGACGCGGTCTGATCGGCGAGCTTGGATATCTCGTCGGCCACGACCGCGAATCCCCGGCCGGCTTCGCCGGCGCGCGCCGCTTCGATGGCCGCGTTGAGCGAGAGCAGGTTTATCTTGTCCGAGATGTCGTTGATGATCCCGATGATGTCGGTCATCTTGCCCGAGCTTTCGCCGATCTTACCCATCCCCTCGCTCATGGACTTGATCGTCGTCTCACCGGATTTCGCGAGGGAGGAGATGTTCTCGGCGGTTCCGCGGGTCTTTTTGACTTTTTCGCTCATCTCGCGCATCGTTCCCGAAAGCTTCCCGAGCTTGGCGACGAGCTCGTCCAGGTTCTGAACCTGCCTGTCGGCCCCGTCGGCGATCGTGTCGCTGCTGGCCGATACCTCCTCGATGGTCGCCATGATTTCCTCGGCGGCCGAGGCCTGGCTCTGAGAGTTTTCAGAAAAGCTCATCGAGGCCGATGAGAGTTCCCGCGAGGCGCCGGCGAGCTCTCCGGCCGAATCGTTGACCGAGGCGAGGAGGCCGGATATCTGACGGTATTGCTCCTCTTTTTCGCTTTTCTCATCCTCGGATTTTTTCAGCGCTCCTTCGGTTATGGAGAGAATGAGCTGTGACAGAATGATAATAAACACCAGCGAGAAGCTGCTGTCAATTATGCCCACCTTCGCCGCCCCCAGGCTTATCGGGTCGAGCCGGTCCCGGACCAGGCTGAAGAAGACGATATCCGCCGCGAGGAAGAGCAGGGAAACCGTCCAGACTATCCTTCGCGTGCAGAATGCCGTTGCCATGACCATGGCGGCGGTCATGAAATAGATGTAGGACGTGTAGCCGTTCTGCGGGGATTTTATCAGTTTCGACATGAGGCCGACGGTCAGGGTTATTGAGATGACAAAAATCAGGATATTCGCCGCGAAGTGATACCTGCCGCTTTTCAGGAACGCGAGTGCCACGAGCACCGAGGTGAATATAATGGTAATGACGATAATGGCCTGGAGATACTGCACCACCCCCAGGAATATCACAAGCAGGAGAATCATCAACGGTAGCAGGAAGGCCAGGGAGAGGAGCATGTACAGGAGCGTCTGGGACTTTCTCTGTATAAGGTATGAGGATGAAAAATACCGACGGAGAAAAAAGGAATTGATGGGGTTCAGTATGCTCATGGTGCCTCCTTTGTTCTATATGTCAGGGCTGGCAGCGGGCGACCCGGTTCTATTTGAAATGGTGTTTTATGGTTTCCGTTGTTCTTGCTTTTTCTTAATGTAACAGGACTGTTGCCGAACTCTATAATGAATGAGTTCACCGTCGCGGGCGGGGAAATCATTCATTTTTCAGGTAATAAACAATTTCAGTGGATCTATTGAATTTAATTGTCAATTATTATGCAAGCGTAAATTTTATATTATTCATATGATTTGCGTATGATGCATTTTTTGAGGCTCAGCGTACCTTCCCGCGCGCGAGCGACATGAAAATGCCCGCGAAACACAGGGCCGTGAAGATCGAAAAGGCAACGCGCGCGCTGGCCAGGAACTGCCCGTAGTGTTGTGGAGTGATCGGAACCCTTCCCATGATCAGCGCGAAGATGAGCATGGCGATTCCCATGCTGAACATCTGTCCGGTGAGGCGCATGGTGCCAAGCGTGCCCGAGGCCACGCCGTAGTGGCGGCTCTCGACCGAGCTCATGACGGCGTTGGTGTTCGGCGATGAGAAAAGCGCGAAGCCGAAACCCAGCACGACCAGGCCCGCGACGATGAGGCCGAGCGGCGTTCCGGCGTCGAGAAAGATGAAGGATGAAAGTCCGAGCGTGGTAAGCGCCATGCCGATGGAAGCGACGACGCGCGGCTCGATGCGGTCGGAGAGGCTTCCGGCCAGCGGCGATAACAGCGCCATGACGGCCGGCTGGGCTACCAGGATGATGCCGGCGCTTTCCGGGCTCATGGCCTTGATGTACTGCAGATAGAGGCTCAACAGGAAACCGGACGCGAAGGTGGCGCTGTAGTTGATGAGTGCGGCGAAGTTGGACATCGCGAAGACCACGTTGTCGCGGAAAAGCGCCATGTTCATGACGGGCGAGGCGACGGTGACCTCGATCCGGTAGAAGGCGAAGAGCGCCGCCGCGCCAGCGAGCGAAAGGACGATCCCCGGCGTCGACGGCAGGCGCGAGAAGCCGTACATGAGCGCGACAAGGCCCGCGCCGTAGACGAGGGATCCGGCCAGGTCGAAGCGCTCGCCTTTCGCCTCCGCCCATTCTCCTTCCAGGTAAACGGGCACGAGTACCAGGATTGCGATGCCCATCGGTACCGTGGCGAGAAAGATGAAGCGCCAGCCCAGGTGTTGTGTGATGAGCCCGCCGAGGAAGGGGCCCATCGAAAGCCCCAGATACACGGCCGCGACGTTGATGCCGAGTACGCGGCCGCGCCGCTCGGGCGGGAAGACCGAGATGAGGATGGGAAGCCCCGTTCCGAAGGTCATGGCGCTGCCGATACCCTGGGCTACGCGACAGGCTATGAGTGCGGTGGCCGAGCCCGCGAACGGTGACAGGAGCGAGGCCGCCGTGTAGATGGCCATGCCGGCCATGAAGACGCGCTTTCTGCCGCGCATGTCGGCGAGGCGTCCCATGGGGACGAGAAACATGGCGGAGGCCAGGATGAACGCCGTCGATACCCAGTTGAGGAGCACCGCGTCGATCGCGAACTCCGAGCCGATGGCGGGCAGGGCGATGTTCACCGCCGAGCCCATAAAGGGAGTGATGAACGCGGCGAGGGTTGCGATGACGAGAGCGGCGCGCTGCCGTGCCGTGGATTTCATAGGTGTCTCCGGCGTGCCAGGGTGTGTGCGGCGTATGATGCCGGCATTGCTCGCTCCATGGCAAGGTTTTTTCGATGCCCGCTCCGGCGGTGCCTCTATTTCCAGCGTTCCCGGAGCGCGGCACGAACGTCGAAAAAATCGTTCCAGGCAAGGTATGGTTTTTTAATGTGATCTAAAAAACGCGCGAGGCCGTCGCGCGCGAATACGAGGTCGCTGGCCCTGGCCATGTTAAGGTCCGTGGGGCCGTCCCCTATGCAGACCGATTCCGTCGGGGCATAGCGCGCGATGACCTCCGCCTTGGCCATGAGCTCGCCTTCCCGCTCGAAATCGGAAAAAACGCGCAATCGCTCGCCCGATCTGTCAACGTCGGGAGCATGGATTGCGTGGACCCGCGCGGCGAGTCCGCCCAGGCGCGACTCGACCATGCCGCGCAGACCGCCCGAAATGATGATGAAGGGCACACGCTCCGCGTCCAGGTAATCGATCAGCTCGGCGAAGCCCGGGCGGATGGGGATGGTGCGGACATACTCCAGTATCTCCGGGTAGCGCGCGGAGGAGATCGAATCCACGATACGGCGCACACCCTCGCGGATGGTCATTCGCAGGGCGTGCATTTCGGGGCCCACCTCGCGGTACACCTCCGGGGCGAAGCGGCGGAACATTCCAAGGAAGCTTTCCTCGGAGGTGACGGTTCCATCAAAATCGCAGAAGACGGCCCGCGCGAGTTTCGGGGAGGCGCCGTTCATTTCCATGTGATCTTCGCCGCATTGCGCCGCGGCATGCGGTGGTAACGGTGACGGGGGTATCCCAGCATGACCGAGCCGAATCCGGCGTGCCCCTCGGGGAGGCCCACCGCTTCCGCGAGAGGGGGATAGAATCCGAGAGCTGCGTCGAAGAAGCCGGCGCAGCAACTGCCCAGGTCGAGCGAGGGAGCCGCGAGCTCAAGATAGGCGAGCGCGATGGTGCCGGCGGCGCGGGCCATCATGTTGTCCTTCGGCGCGTGGCAGAGGACCAGGTGCGGGGCGCCGCGAAGCACCGCGTCAATACCCATCTCCCAGCCGGCGATGACGAGGTCCATATG
>CAZVEG010000054.1:0-25044 GCA_964625625.1 uncultured Leptospirales bacterium
CTCCCCCAGAATATAATGCCGCGCTTATGTGGCTTAACGTGAAATTCAACACCTGAAAAAGGCCGGGGTACTCCGTTGCGTCCCGCGGATGACCTTCGCCACTCTAAACGAAGGGAGAAAACAGTATGGATCTTTTTGATAAGTGTCACGCTTTTACGCGGGCGGATGAAGTGCGATCGATCGGGTATTACCCCTACTTCTACCCGATTTATGAAAACGACGGCCCCGTCGTCTTCATGAACGGGCGGCGCACCATTATGGCGGGGTCGAACAACTACCTGGGGCTCACCACCGACCCCCGTGTAAAGGAAGCCGCCATCGCCGCCATCAGGAAGTACGGCTCCGGGTGCTCCGGATCGCGCCTGCTGAACGGTACGCTCGACATCCATGTCGAACTGGAGGAAGCGCTCGCGGATTTCGTCGGCAAGGAGGCCGCCCTGCTCTTCAGCACCGGTTTCCAGACGAACCAGGGGGCCATAGTTCCGATGATCGGCGACGGCGACTATATCGTCTCCGACAGCGAGAACCACGCCAGCATCATCCAGGGCACGCTGATAGCCAAGGGCCGCGCCGGAGCGGGCGGGCTCGTCAAGTACGAACACAACGACATGACCGACCTCGAGCGGAAAATCTCGACACTGCCCCACGATGCCGGGAAGCTCCTGGTCACCGACGGCGTGTTCAGTATGAGCGGGGACATTGTCAACCTGCCGGAGGTCGTCCGGATCGCTAAAAAGTATAACGCTCGGGTGATGGTGGATGACGCCCACAGCCTCGGCGTACTCGGTAAAGGCGGAAGGGGCACGGCAAGTCATTTCGGTCTCGACGACCAGGTCGATCTCATCATGGGGACGTTCAGCAAGAGCCTCGCCTCCCTCGGTGGATTCATAGCGGCTGAAAAAAAGGTCATAGACTATCTCAAACATCATGCTCCGGCCTTTATTTTCAGCGCCAGCATGACGCCCGCACAGGTCGCGGCCGCGCGCGCATCCCTGGAGATAATAAAGAACGAGCCCGAGCTCGTCGAACGGGTCCACAACAACGCCAACCGCGTAAGAAACGGGCTCAAGGAGCTCGGACTTCGGGTCATCGACGCCGAAACACCGATCGTTTCGATCGTGATCGGCGACGACATGCTCACCTTCATGTTCTGGCGCAAGCTTTTCGACGGCGGCGTGTTCAACAATCCGATCATCTTTCCCGCCACTCCGCAGGGAATGCAGCTCATTCGAATGAGCTTCATGGCGAGCCACGAGGACTGGCAGCTCGATTTTGTCATCGAGCAGTGCGGGAAGATCGCACGGGAGATCGGACTCCTGAAAGCTGCGTGAGGCGGCATCCCGGCGCCGGCGTACCGGGCCGGCGCCGTTCGTCCACCCCGTTCTCGATGTGTATTTCATCCATCGAATATATATCACCCGTGACAGCGGGGTCCGATCGTACACGGATTGAATATGAATTTATTCCTTGCTCTTTTCATTTTCGCATGGTATTCGATAATCCGGCCGCTCCAACAGACCGAGCGAGATCAATATCATGCCCTCGAAGCGATTTTATCGACATCGTTATACTGCCATCCTGGCGATCCTGCTGGTGTTACGGGCATGGTCGGCAGCCAACGGAGCGGACAGCTATACCCGGACATATTCCGTGGATGAAATCGTTCGTATGGCCAGGTCAAATTACGCTCTCCTCGCCGCGGAGCGTGAAAAAGCCAATGAATCGCGATACGCCGCCGGAAAGGCCGGAGAGGTCAACAATCCCACACTTGGCTTCGAGTACGCGCAAAAAAGGCTTGGCGACAAAGGCTACCGTTTCTTCGGGATCAACGCCTCACAGGACATTCCGGTTACCGGGAAAAGAACCCTTCGTTACGAGATAGCGAAAATCGAGGAAAACCTCGCCCTGCTTTCCTTTGACGAGATGAACACCTTCATCGAGCACGAGGTAACACGCCTGTCCTACGAATACGCGGTCAGCCTTTTCCGCTCGCAACACATAAAGGATCGGTTGCGCCGCCTTGCGCTGATCAATTCGTATATAAAGGGCCGGATCCTCATCGCACCGCAAAAAATCGTCGAATCCAGAATAATCGGAACCAAGATACTCACGCTCGAGCGTGACGTGCAGAGGCTCCAGACCGATCAACGCCTCGCATTTGAAAAACTGAACCTGTACGCGGGGCTCAAAGACGGTTCTCCGCCTTTCATCCAGGTCGACTGGTTCGACAGCGCTCCGGAAGTAAGCCTTCCTGAAATCCTGGAAAAAAGCCGTACCCGGGGATTCGCGATCCGGCGCCAGAAGGAATACCTCAAAAAAGCCGAAAAACACATCGCGCTCGCAAGGCGCGATCCGTATCCCGATCCCGGCCTCAGCGTTTATTACAACGAGCAGAACTCGTCACCAACGGAACGCACATTCGGCGTCGGTATAAGCTTTCCCATCCCTCTTTTCAGCATGAATAAAAACGAAATCGCCAGATTCGAGTCCTCCGCCAGGAGCGAGCGGGCGCTTCTCGAATTCGCCGAGCGCGCGGTCGAGAGCGAGCTTCTGCGCCTGCATGCGGAATACGAGTTTGCATCGGCACAGTTGAAACGTTTCCCCGTGAAGATGATGGACGAGCTCGAAAACGATATGCGGTATGCGGACGAGGAATTCCGTAAGGGTCGCGTGGATTTCCAGACCTATTTCGAAATGGAGCGACAGACGCATGAGACGCTCGAGTACGTGCTCGAAACCCAGCTTTCACTGGTGAAATTTTATCGCGGCATTTTATTCCTGACAGGCGGGACGGAGAAACCAGCGGGTCGCAACACCGGGGAGACGCGTCAATGATCGAAAGGATGATAGAATGGGCGCTCGGATCGAGGTTATTGGTGCTGCTTGCCGCCCTGGCGGTTGCGATTGCGGGCGCCATCTCCCTGTCACGGCTCCCCGTCGACGCCGTTCCCGACATCACGAACGTATCGGTAATGGTCAACACGAAGACCGGGGCCCTCGCCCCCGAGGAAATCGAGAAAACGGTCACGTTTCCGATTGAATCGGAACTGGCGGGCCTTCCCGACGTGGAGGACATCCGCTCCCTCTCGAAATACGGCCTTTCGCAGGTGATAATAGTATTCAAGGACAGAACTGATATTTATTTCGCCCGCCAGCAGGTAAGTGAACGGCTTCAGTCCATCTCCGGCATGCTTCCGGAGGGGATAAGCCCTGAACTGGGGCCCGTTTCCACCGGTCTCGGAGAGGTTTACATGTACTCCGTCGCCGCGAAGAAAGGCAGCGCTCTCGCCAACGGGCCGGAGATGGAGAAGTTGCTCTATTTACGCACCATACAGGACCTCAGGATAAAGCCCGTGCTGAAAGCGGTAGCCGGCGTCGCCGAGGTTGAATCCAACGGGGGATATAAAAAACAGATTCACATCAACGTAGATCCCGGACGCATGGAAGCATACGGGATCAACTGCCACGAACTCGTGAAAAGCGTTGAGAACCTCGGTGAAAACTATGGCGGTGGCTACATCCAGTCGAAGGGAACGCAGATTATCGTTCGAACTTATGGAAGAATAGACTCGATCGGACAGATCGGCAATATACCCGTCCGTCTTAACGTATTCGGGCAACCGGTGCGCCTGCGTGAAGTCGCCACCATAAAGGAAGGACATCAGCAACGACTGGGGGCCGCGACGCACAATGGAGAGGAAGCCGTGCTCGGCACCGTTCTGATGCGTATCGGCGCGAACAGCCGCGAGGTATCGCTTCGGGTTCACGAAGAAATCGGGAAGATCCCGCTCCCGGCCGACGTGGAGATAAGGACTCTATACACGCGAAGCTTCCTCGTAAACGCCACCATCCGTACCGTCGCGAAAAACCTGGCCGAGGGGGGGATGCTCGTCATCGCCGTGCTGTTCCTGTTACTCGGAAATATCAGGGCGGCGCTCATAGTCGCTCTCTCCATTCCGCTCTCGATGCTCTTCGCGATTTCGGGCATGCTCGCCGCCGGGATATCCGCGAGCCTGATGAGTCTTGGCGCCATAGACTTCGGTCTGATCGTGGATGGGTCCGTGGTGATGATAGAAAACATGATACGACGCCTGGAGCAGGAGGGGCGTTCATTTTCTTCTCTGACGTCATCGGACAGGGCCCGCCTGATCGGCGAATCCGCCAGGGAGGTGGGAAAACCCGTCGTGCTCGGGCTCCTCATCATCATGGCCGTATACCTCCCGGTGCTCACGCTGTCCGGCATCGAGGGGAAGATGTTCAAACCCATGGCCGAAACCGTGCTCTACGCGCTCGGCGCGAGCCTTTTGATAGCGGTTTTTCTCATGCCGGTACTCGCTCTCTATTTTCTGCGACACCGGCACGGGGAAAAGGAAAGCCGGCTTTTCAAGTGGATAAACAGGGGTTACCGCCCTTTTCTTGCGTATTCCCTGGACCATCGATGGGCCGTTATCCTCCCCACGCTCTTCATCGCCCTTCTCTCAATCGCGCTCTTCACGAGGCTGGGCTCTGATTTCATCCCGAGGCTTGACGAGGGCGACATGGTGATCGGGCTGGTCAGGGACACCAGCATTTCAATTGATAAATCCGTCGAGGAACAGCTCAAGTCAGATCGCGTGATCGCGCGATTCGGAGAGGTCGAATCCGTTTTTTCACGAATGGGTACGCCGGAATCGGCGACGGATCCGATGGGAGTCAACTTTGCCGACACGTTCGTCATTCTCAAGAAAAACCGTTCGGAGTGGCCGGCGCGGGCGGGCGGCAAACGCCTGACAAAAACCGATCTGTTTGAGCAGATCGGACAGGCGATCGACCGTGAAGTCCCCGGCCAGGAGGTTTCACTCACCCAGCCGATTGAGATGCGCTTCAACGAAATACTGGAAGGAAGCCGCGCGGATATCACGCTGCGCATTTTCGGCCCCGGTCTTGATACTTTATTTACTCTTGTCAACCAGGCCCAGCCGCTGGTAGAGGGAATTCCGGGCGCGGCCAGCGTCGAGATGGACCCGCTGACGGCGCTCCGCAAAAGTCCGGTTCTCGACGTCAGACTCGATTATGACAGGATTTCCCGCTACGGTATCAATATAAGCGATGTAAACAGTGCGTTCGAAATCGCCATGAACGGCCGCGAGGTCGGCTACCTGTTCGAAGAGGAGATGCGTTATCCCATCGTCGTGAGACTCAGCGATCAATTCCGCAGAAATACCGGAGACATCGGACGCATCCCGGTGGCCTTTCCCGAAGGCGGAAGCATACCCATTTCGCGCCTGTCCGACATCAAATATCGCGACCAGATAACCACCATCGCCCGCAGCCGTGCCCGTCGCTATGCCGCTGTTTCCATCAACCTGAAAAACCGGGACACACAGAGCTTCGTCGATGAGGCAAGAGAAAAGATACGGGCGGGACTGGAAATCCCCGCGGGTTATTCCCTTGACTGGGGCGGCCAGTTCAAAAACCTCGAAACCGCCCGGAACCGCCTGCTTGTCATCATCCCCGTGGTTCTTGCGGTTATCTTCATCATTCTTCTCCGTACGTTCGGAAGCATCAGGCAGGCTTTCCTTGTTTTCAACAGCATACCGTTTGCCGTAACCGGCGGGATTATCCTTCTTTTTATACGAGGCATCCCGATGAGCGTTTCAGCCGGCGTGGGATTCATCGCTCTCACGGGTATCGCCATACTCAACGGCATGGTCCTCGTCAGTTTCTTCAACCAGCTTCGTGAACGCGGGCATACCGTGCGACAGGCCGTCTGCGAAGGAACCCTGACCCGTCTTCGTCCGGTCCTGATGACCGCTCTCGTGGCCAGCCTCGGCTTCATTCCAATGGCATATAACACAGGCATGGGGGCCGAAGTACAAAGACCGCTCGCAACGGTTGTAATCGGCGGCCTGCTCTCCGCGACAATACTCACGCTGATACTGCTCCCGACGCTCTACCTGTGGCTCGAAACCGGGCACAAAACGACCACCGATACCATGTCCACCGTCCTCCACCCCGCTTCCCCGAAGAGTCGGAAGGGCGCTAAAACTGGAACCCCCTTTCGTTGAAAAGGGTCACGCAGGCGTCGACCACCGCGGCATCGAAATGGAGGCCGCGCAGCCGTCGGATCTCTTCAAGTGATTTTTCTATGCCGAGCGCGGCGCGATAGGGGCGATGCGAGGCGATCGCCTCGACGACGTCCGCCACCGCCAGTACGCGCGATTCGATCAGTATATCGCTGCCTGAAACGCCGAGCGGGTAACCCGATCCATCGAGTTTTTCGTGGTGCTGGTAAACGATCTGGGCGACCGGCCATGGAAACTCGATATTCTTCAGTATGTCATAACCGGTCTGCGGATGGGTCTTGATCAGCTCGAACTCGATGGGTGAAAGCTTCCCCGGCTTGCTCAGGATCTCGGCGGGAATCGATATCTTCCCAAGATCGTGTATCACGCCGGCCATCCTGATACCGTCAATTTCATCATCCGAAAGGCCCATCTCGGCGGCAATTGCGCGCGCGAGATCGGTGACGCGGCGCTGGTGTCCCGCCGTATACGGATCCCGTGTTTCCACCGTAAACGCCATCGCGTCGATAATGGAATTCATGGCACTGCGCAGCTTCGACAGGGTGTTCGCGGTTTCGGCCGCGGAGCGCTTCTGTTCGCTGATGTCGTTTATCACCAGAACCACGCCGGTCCGTCTTCCGTGTTCGTCCTGGATCGGCGCCGCGCTGAACTTCACCGGGATGCCCTTGCCCTTGCGGGTCATCAGTATCGAGTCGTAGACCTGTACGATCGCTCCCTGCTCGAGAACCCGTCGCACGGGATCTTCTATCTCCTCGTGCGTCAGCTCATCGATAATCGTAATAAGCCTGAAAAGCTCCCTGCCGATCACCTCGGAAGAGTCCCATCCCGCGAGTTTCTCGGCGACGGGATTCATAAACGTGACGGCCCCGGAAGTATCTGTGGCGAGTACCGCGTCGCCGATGCTCTTGAGGGTTGTGGAGAGCCAGCGCTCCATTTTTTTGAGGCGGCTCTCCATGCCGTGCTTGTACAGGGCCATCTCGACGACCGTATGAATATCCCTGCCCTCAAAGGGCTTGAGGATATACCCGTACGGCTCGGACAGCTTTGCACGCTGTATGGTGATCTCATCCGAATACGCCGTGAGGAAAATCACCGGAATATCGAGCTCACCCTGTATGTGCCGGGCCGCCTCTATTCCGTCCATCATGCCTTCGAGCATGATATCCATGAGCACTATGTCGGGAGACAGCTCTCCCGATTGCGCCACCGCATCCTCGCCCGTATGAACGATACCGCACACTTCATAGTCCAGGGATTCCAGCCTGTTTTTTATGTCGAGCGCCACAATCCGCTCGTCCTCGACGACAAGGACTCTTTTCTCGGGCATCGGAATATCCCATTACCATTCAGAATTCCCGCCGTTTCCAACGAAAACGGGATTGCTTTTTTTTCGGGGCGGTGTCTTCATCCCAGTATACGTCTCAATTGACCCTTTTCAAGTAAATAATTATGCGCGAAACAATCGTAATCGGACACAAGAACCCGGACACCGATTCGGTATGCGCCGCCCATTGTTACGCGGCACTTAAAAACACGATCGACGCCGAACGTTCCCATGTCGCCGGCCGATGCGGCAATCTGAACCGGCAGACACGTTTCGTTTTCGAACGTCTCGGTGTTGAGCCTCCGAGGCTGTTCACGGATATCCACCCACGGGTGAGTGATGTCATGACACGGAACGTCGTTTCGATCACGCCCGATGAACCGGTTTTCCACGCCATGAAAAACATCGAGGAGCTTAAAATACGGATTATGCCCGTAACCGAAGGCGAACGCTACCGCGGCCTCATCAGCCTTCACGAAATAACCGATTTTCTCATCTCCGATGACATCGACAAAAAACCCGAATACCTTTTCAGGGCGGACAACTTCGCGCGGGTGCTTCGCGGCAGGTTCCACTCTTCAGGCGATGAAAATGAATTCACCGCCCGCCTGATGATCGGCGCGATGCCGTTCGATCTCTTCAGGCGATTCAGCGAATCCCATGACCCCGGGAAAACGGTCCTTGTGGTCGGGAAACGGACAGATATCATCCAGTTCGCCGTATCCGGCAATTTCCCCGCTATCATCATTTCCGGGATTCCCACGGGAGAAGATCTCGGTATCGATACCTCCGGTTATCGCGGATGGATATACCTGTCGGAGATGGAAACCGCCGAAACCTTCCGCCGCCTTATGATGAGCTCCCCCGTCCGTTCCATCATGAACACCCGCATACCGGGAGTATCAGGCGCGGACTATCTGGACGCTGCGCGCGACGTGCTGATCTCCATGGACCACCGGGGCGTACCCGTACTGGACGAGGACAGGCTCGTCGGAATTCTGACCCGGTCGGACCTCATCAAGAGAAACGCCCGCAGGCTGATCCTCGTGGACCACAACGAGCTATCCCAGGCGGTTGACGGCGCCGAGAACGCCGAAATCTGCGAAATCGTCGACCATCACCGCCTCGGGACCATTAAGACCCGTACGCCGATCTACGTCTACGCCAAACCGGTTGGCAGCACCTGCACGCTGGTTTACCAGCTGTATTCGATAAACGGCATTCGCCCGGACAGGACAACCGCGGGCCTGCTCCTGGCGGGCATCCTCTCCGATACCGCGATACTTAAATCACCGACATCCACGCCCGAAGACGTGCGCGCCATCGAGGAGCTCTCGATTCTGGCCGAAATCGACCATTCCCTTTTTGGTGTCGATATATTCAGCGCCGCGGAAAACATAAGCGCACGCGAGCCCGACGGCGTTATCGCCTCGGACTTCAAGGTCTACCGGGATTTCGGGGTAGCCACCGGCATCGGCCAGGTGGAAGTGGTATCGCTTGAAAGTATTGAGGAAACGGGACGCTCCCTGCTCGACGCCCTGAGCAAGGTGGCCTCCCGGCAGGGCCTGCAGTGGGCGATGCTGCTGGTCACCGATATAGTAAAGCAGGACAGCGTACTGCTCACCAGCGGCTATGCTCCCGCCGAACGCCTGCTCTCCTACCAGCGCATCGGCGAAAACCTTTACTCCCTTCCGGGTGTGCTCTCCAGGAAAAAACAGCTGCTTCCGGAGGTGCTCCGAGTCCTCGAAGACCTCGCCCGCAACAAGAACCTGCGCTCCTCCTGAACACACGGGCAAAAGCGCGGCGAATTACCATCACCCCCGATGGTAGTCACTTTATCATATAAATATTTATACTGTGCATTAACCATTATACATAGTATATAATATACTGTTGCAATAGTACATACTTATTATTCTATACATAATATTATTGACATATAATCAGCTAATATGTATATTTGTTCTATTGCCGGAAGCCGGGGAATACGGGTATCCGGCGACAAACATATACTGGAGGAGGATTGCATGTCGGTATCGGAAATCGTACAACCCAAACGAGCAATACCCGGAAAGACCTTTGCTTCCTGGCAGGATGAATACAAGGCAAAGCTGTGCAGCGCTGAAGATGCCGCCAGAGTGATACAGAGCAACGACAAGATCGCGATGAGCGGCGGCACCTGTATCCCCGATGCGTTTTCAAAGGCTCTCAGCGCGCGTTCCGGTGAACTCAAAAATGTCATGCTGAGCATGGGCCTGGCACTCAACCTGTATGATTACATGAAACCCGAGAATAAGGAAAGCTTTCATATCGAGACCGTTTTCGTCGGCCCGATGGAGCGCATCTGCATGGAATGGGGAACCGCACAATATGTGCCCACCCACCTGGGCCATACCGGGCTGTATTCCGATTACGTGGGATTCAACAGGGTCGCCGCCGTCGTTACACCGCCCGATGAGAACGGCTATATGAACCGCTCCTGTTTTGCCGGTTTCGTGGATAAAAACGTGATATCCAAGGCCGACACCATCATAGTGGAGGTTAACAAAAACACCCCCTGGCTTAACAGCACCGACTTCACCATCCATGTATCCGAGGTCGACCACATCATCGAGAACCATATTCCCATCATCGAAATTCCCGATATCCCGATTACCGATATCGAGCAGAAGATAGCCGGATATATATCGGATATGATCCCGGACGGCTCGACCATCCAGCTCGGATTCGGCGGCCTCGGCAATGCCATCGGCTATTTTTTGAAGGAAAAGAAGAATCTCGGTCTGCACGCCGAAGTGGTCTCGAACTCGATCATGGACCTCGTTACCTGTGGCGCGGTAAACGGCTCCAACAAGAACTATTTCCCCAACCAGGTTCTCTGCTCATTCTGCGTGGGAAACCGCAAGTTCTATGATTACATCGATCACAATACCGATTTCGTATTCAGGGAAATTGGCTTTATAAACGACCCGCGAAACATCGGGCAGAACGATGGGCTGATCTCGATCAATAATACACTCATGGTCGATCTCACAGGCCAGGCGGCATCGGAGTCCATCAGATCGCGGCAGTACTCCGGCACCGGCGGACAGGTCGATTTCATCCAGGGTGCCCGCTACTCCAAGGGCGGAAAGAGCATTCTCGCCCTCAACGCGACATACACTGACAAGGACGGCAAGCTTCGTTCCAAGATTGTCCCTTTCCTGCCGCACGGCACGATCGTCAGCACATCGCGCAACGATGTCGAATACGTCGTCACCGAGTACGGAGTGGCGCATCTTCGCTACAAGAGCATCTCGAAGCGCATTCACGAGCTCATCAATATCGCACATCCCGAATTCAGGGACAAGTTGCTGCACGAGGCGAAGAAGATCGGCTGGATTTAATGGTCTGTCGAGGCAACGGAAGTCTGGTTTAAACCGCAAAAAAGGGCCGGGAGGACGGGATATCCAGGGAGAGGCCGCAGCGCGTCTGCCTGCTGTTCCGGTTCCCCGGCCTTTTTCTTTCTTCGATCCGAAGGACGCTCTCCCGTATTCAGGAGAGGCCTATTTGACTTGACAGCGTTCTTTGCACATCTAAATTTACTTCACCGTTATGGCTTAACAAAGATCATCATCCCGTGGTATTTCCAGGCCAGAATATGAAGTTCGAGAAAATAATCAAGACATCACACTTCCTCGACCCTTTTCAGTCCTATGCCCCCGTTGAAAAACTGAGCGAGGTCCGAGTGGATCCGTTGACGGGCTCCACTTCACGCATCCTCGACTTTCCGGTGAAGCAGCTCGACAAGACCGACCTGGGCCCCATCGTCGAGAGTACCAGGCAGTTCTGCCCCTTCTGCCCGTCGATGGTTGAACAGATCACTCCGAAATTCGACCCCTCCCTCGTCCCGTCGGAGCGTTACCGCAGGGGAGAGGCGGTCTGTTTTCCCAACGCTTTCCCCTACGATGAAAACGGCGCGGTCACCGTCATTTCCAGGGAACACTTCATTCCAATAGACGGGTTTACCGTTCCGCTCATCCGCGACGCGCTTGAATGCTGCGCGGAATACCTTACGGATATTCTGCCGAAACAATCCGAGGCCGTTTACCAGTCAATCAACTGGAATTTTCTCCCGCTTGCGGGAAGCTCGCTCGTTCATCCGCACCTTCAGGTGATGGCGTCGTCGACCGCCACCAATTATTACGCCAACATCATGCGCGCACTGGGAAACTACGGCGGAGCACACTCGAGCGGCTTCTGGAAGGATCTTGTTTCCGAGGAGGAGAAGGCGGGTGAGCGCTTCATCGCCCGGACCGGCGGGGTTTCGTGGATTACGGCTTTCGCGCCCATGGGCGCTTTCGATGTGATAGGCGTGGTTTCCGGCGCCTCCAGGCCGGCCGATCTGCCCGGCGCGCTCGCGGGGGAGATCGCCGGCGCGCTCGTAAGCATACTGCGCTTCATCGGTTCGCTCAACATCACGAGCTTCAACATGGCATTTTATTTCGTCCCGGGCGAGGCCTCGTTCACCCCGCACATCCGCGTCTGCCCCCGCATCTCCCTGCCGCCGCTCGGTACGAGTGAAATCAATTACATGAAGATGCTCCACGGGGAGCCTCTTACCACAATGAAGCCCGAGGACATCTGCTCGGCGATCAGGAAGTCCTGGCGCGGCTGATGTCCTACCGGGAAAGCCCCAGACGACGATCGATCATCAGCTTGTTCACGGAAAGCACCTCCCCGGTCTCCACGCGGAGGAGTTTCAGAAACACCTCATAGTTCTTGTTCTTCGCGTACAACCTCCCGGTTACGATCATCCTGGCACCGATGAGCCTGCCGACCTTTACGGCGTTCTCGTCCTCCACCATGCCGCTCATCCCGAGCTCGAGCTCTTTCAGTATCTTCTGCAGATCCCGACGCTCCACGGTCTTGAAGGTCCTGTTCCGTGAAATCGCGAAATTCATCTGTTCGGCGAAATATTCCGCGCTGGATTTGTCCACCGCATCCGCGCTGCTGAAGGGGATCAGGCTCACCGGCGTACCGCCGGCTATGCCGATCGATGAATAATCGACCAGCTGAACAACGGCCATATCGAAAAGTTTGCGCAGGGTCTCCTCGTTCTGTTCGTCCTCGATCTTTGTCGCCTGTATATACGATTCTCCGCTCTCGAGCGGTGTGTCGGTCAGATGCGATAGCTCCTCCTTCGTCAGGCGGATTATTATACTCTCAAGCTTGTCGGTCTGGAAGTTGGCCCCGGTATGATGACTCACGCTCCCTTCGCGGCCGCCTTCGCCTTCCCCTTTTTCCCCGTAGGTGAGAAAAATGTACGCCGCGGAGGTGTACTGCGCAATCTGGCGGAGGATATATTCGCCCGTCAGGTTAAGCCCTCCCGTCCCGACGCTGAATATCTTTATTCCGGTGCGGCGGGCGTCCCGGGCTGCCGTCGCGTACGTGTATTGCTGACCGTAATCGAGGTGAGGAGGCGCGTCGGTAATAATATAAGCGAGTCGGATCCCGTCCGAGTTCCATGCGATCTTTTTGACGGTGTCGTGAAGCGCGGACTGGAGGTCCTCGGGTTCGTCGCCTCCGCCGGAGGCGTTCACCTCATCGAGGTCGGAACGGAATTTATCGAGATCTCCGGTCAGGGGAATTATCTTCGTAAGGTACTCATCATCTTTATCCTTGTAGAGCACCATGCCGAAGCGAATTTTCGGTTTGGTCGAGAGGGATGCCAGATTGAGGTTTATAATCTCGATCGTGCTCTTCAGACGGCTGATCTCCTCTCCCATGCTTCCCGTCGTATCCATGATGAAAACTATGTCCAGCGGTACGTTTTTCTGGAGTGGCCGCTCCATCTCCATGGCCACCTTTATTTCGCGCTTGCCCTGACGATCGAAGAGTACTTCCTTTTTCATCTGCCCGGCGACGACGTTCGCCCTGTACGAAGTGAATTTCTGATCGTACTCCGAGGGGAAAAAGAGAAATGTTCCATCGGCATAGGTCTTCCCGGATGTCAGCGCTTTTTTATCCGAAAAAATCTCGATTCGCGCATTCGCGATCGATCGCCCGCCGGAGTCAACGACCTTGATACTGATTCGCTCCCGGATGTTGACCGGATAATGACGCACCTGATCCCTGTATTTCTCCAGGAAGTTGACGAAGTAGTTGAACTGCCTGTTGTCGTCCGAAAAGCCGGCCTTGAGGCCAGAGGCGGAGGGTGGCGCGGTGCGCGCGGCTTCCGCGTAAGCGCCTTTCCTGGCGCCCCTGCCCGCCGCGTCATCCTTGCGGGCCCTCCCGTCCATACTCTTTTCCACCGGACCATCCGATTCGCTTTCCCGGAGCAGCGTCCCGCCTTTCCCGTTTTTCTTCTTGCCCGCCGGGGCCGCGGGTTTTTCTCCGTCATCCTTAACACCCATCGATTTGATCTCGTCGACCGGTGAGGATGTATCTATCATCGGATCCCTGTCTTTCCCGCCTTCCGCGGCTTTCATTCCCGCGCATCCGAATGCGGCGAACATCAGCAACGCGGTGAAGAAAAGGATTGTGCGTTTCATGCCATACCTCTCTCTGGCTTCCTGCCTGTTACTTTAAAACGATTCCATGCCGCGGACGGGGAAACGCCGCGGTTTCCTCGCCGATACGAATGGACCGGGCGGGAATGTGATCCGGTGCGCCTAATTGTATGAAACGGTATCCTCGAGAAGGGCCGAATGAATACGCACGAACAGATCGAACATATCGTCCGTCTCCAGCGAGTAAAACGGGACCAGTTCCCCGTCTTTGAATTCGATCAGCACACCCTTGTCCCTGTCGAGTACTACGGCAAAACCCTCGAGAACTCCGCCATCCTCTTCTGTGACATCGCCCACCACGAATTTTTCCGAGTAACCGCTCGCGAACTCAAGCAGGCTGTCGGTGATGGAATTCTCCATCTCGTCCCTGACCAGTTCCAGAAGGTAGGTCAGGTTGTCGATTTTCTTCATTACGGAATTGGATACATCCATTGAGCACCTCCAGCCCTGAATACCGCATTCATATCATGTCCCATCACCCCTGTCAAATCGTAAACGCTCCGCCGTTTCCGGTAGCGGGACACGTAACCGGGAATTCCATTCGCCTCCGGCCTGCATTCACACAGGGCACCGGCGGAACCACGAACGTCGGTTACAGCGCCTTTTCCATCAGCCTGTTAAGCCGCTGGACAAACGTGGCCGGGTTCTCGATTTTAATACCCTCGATAAGCATTGCCTGCTCAAGAAGAATGAGGCTCGCGTCTTCAAGGAGAGACTGATCCTCTATCTTCTGTAAACGCCGTATTATCTCATGCTGCGGGTTTATCTCGAGAACCGGCTTGATATCGCCGAAATCGAATTTGCCCATCGCCTTGAGAATGCTCTGCATCTTTACCGTCGGATCCGCCTGGTCCACGACAATGCACGACGGCGAATCGCTCAAACGGGTGCTCGCCTTTACATCCTTTACCCTGTCTTTAAGTATCTCTTTGAGCCTGGCGATGAACGGATCGAGCTCCTTTTCCTTCTCCCTGTCCTCTTCGGTTTTGAGATCGTCGGCGGCATCGCTCCTGTTGACCGACTTGAATTCGAGCTCCCCGTAGACGCCGACCGACGGGATCACGATCTCGTCTATCTCGTCATCCAGTATGAGCACTTCGATTCCCCTGTCGCGGTACATCTCGAGCAGCGGCGACTGCCTCAGCGTGTCCTCGCTCTCGCCGGTCACATAATAGATCACCTTCTGATCGGGTTTCATGCGTCCCCTGTATTCTCCAAGGCTCGTAAATTCACCCTTCTGCGTCGTTGTCGACTTGAAACGGACGAGCTCGAGCAGTGTCTCACGGTTTTCGTAATCCTGGTAAAGGCCTTCCTTTATCGGTTTGCCGAATTCGCGGTAGAAATCCGCGTATTTGCCCGAATCGCCGGCGAGTTTCTGGAGCTCTCCGAGTATTTTCTTGACCGAAGCTGTTTTAATCTTTGCCAGCACCCTGTTCTGCTGGAGGATTTCCCTGCTCACGTTCAGCGGCAGGTCTTCCGAATCGATGATTCCCCGCACGAAACGCAGGTAGGTCGGAAGCAGATCCCTGTCGTCGTCGGTGATGAAAACCCTTTTTACATACAGCTTTACGCCCGACCTGTAGTCGGAGAGATAAAGATCGAACGGCGCCTTTCCGGGGATATAGAAGAGCGTGGTATAATCCATCGTCCCTTCGGCCTGCGTGTGTATATGGAGAATCGGCTCTTCATTGTCGTGGGAGATCACCCGGTAAAATTCCCTGTAGTCTTCGTCCTTCAGCTCGGATTTCGGCCTGCGCCACAGGGCCGTCGCCTCGTTGATCTTGTCGATCTTCGGCTCCCTGATCTGTTTCCGCTCTTTTCCCTCGCCCTCGTATTTCACTTCATCATAGTGGAGATGGATGGGAAACGGAATATGGTTGCTGTACTTTTTTATCACCCTCTCGATGGCCCACCGGCCGGCGAATTCCCGGCCTTCATCATTGAGATGGATCACGACGGTCGTCCCCTGGGAGTCGCGTTCCCCCTTCTCGATCGAATACTCGCCCTTTCCTTCGCTCTCCCACGCCCAGGCCATGTCCTCGCCGGCCTTTCTCGAAACCACCCTGACCCTGTCCGCCACCATGAAGGCCGAATAAAAACCGACGCCGAACTGTCCTATCATGTTTATATCGCTTTTATTCTCGCCCTTCAGCGCTTCGATGAAACTGCGCGTTCCCGAGCGCGCGATCGTGCCGAGATTTTCGACCAGGTCCTGCTCGTTCATGCCGATGCCCGTATCGGCTATCGTGAGGGTCCTGTCCTCTTCGTTGAAGCTTATGTCTATCCGCGGCTCGAAGGACATGCCCCGGAGCTTCTCGTCGGTATACGTGAGGAACCTGAGCCTGTCGAGCGCGTCGGACGCGTTCGATACGAGCTCCCTGAGAAAAATTTCCTTGTTCGAGTAAAGCGAATGGATGATCAGATGAAGGAGCTGATTTACCTCCGTCTGGAACTGGTGTTTGGACATGGTCTTACCTCCCCATGGCTATGGAATATGTCAGTATGTAATGTCGCTAAATTTAAGAATAGATTGATCGGCGTCTGTACGCCCGATCACTGTATGAATAAAGAAAATAACCTCGGCGACGGGTGTCAATAGTTTTTCGTGAAACACTCAGAACGAAGCGTAAAATTGCGGTGATTTCCCCTTATTCCTCCGGGGGTCGGCCGCCCTCGTCCGTACCCACGAGCTGGCGCAGGGCTCCTATGCGCCCGTGGATGTGCCCCAGCGACGCGATCAGCGACTCGGCGTTTTCGAGCACTCCCTCCATGATCAGCTTCAGCCTCTCCGCGGAACGCGAAACGGTGGTAATGAAGCTGCGCTGCTCGTCGGTGGCGTTCGAGATGTCGCCGGAGCCCCGTTCGATCGCCTCCATGTTCTCCATTATTCCGCGGGTCATCTTCTCCTGGGTTTCGCAGAGGTCTATGATCGAGTGGATGGCACCCTCCACGTCCTTTACCCATTTTTCTATTTCAAGAATAATCCCGGAAGATCCGGAAACGAGGCGCGTTTCGGTCTCGATATCCGCGGTCGTTTCGCCGATTATCTTCTGGATGTGCTTGGCCTGCTCTATCGAGCGGTCGGCAAGCTTGCCTATCTCATCGGCCACCACGGCGAAACCCCTGCCCATCGTTCCCGCCCGCGCGGCCTCGATCGACGCGTTCAGCGCCAGCAGGTTGGTCTGGTCCGCGATATCGTTGATGATGTCCGATATCTCGCGTATGGTGTCCGATGATGTCCGTATTTTATTCATGCCGGTCACCATGGACTCCAGGCGCTTCCGGCTCTCGAGCGATTGCTCGACGCTTTTCCTGCTCAGCGCCGCCGCGTTCCGCGCGGCGCTTCCGATGCCGGCGAGATATTCCACGTACTCGGCGAGTTTCGACTTGCTGAAACGCAGATTATCGTTCTGGCTGCGCGCGTTGTCGGCTATATGCTCGATCGACGCCTGGACCTCCTCGATGGATGCCGCCGTTTCACCCAGGCTCGCGTCCTGTTCGCTCATCTTCTCCTTCAGACCGCGAGCGGTCACCTGCACCGAATCGGAAAAATCCGTCATTCCCGCCATGGACTGACGCACCGTATCGAGCACGGAGGACAGGTTATCCTTCATTTTCTCGATTTCCACCGCCATCGATACGCGCTTTTCCATGCCGGAGGTCCGGCGCGCGATGATCGCCGCGAACGATATGATAACCGCCGGATAGCTGACGATAATCCAGTAAAAATCCGTAAAGAACAATCCGGACAGAGCCGCGGCGTCGTGGATGAGGCCGATCATGAATATCACGTATCCGACGAGCATGACCTGGGCTTCGATCGGGTTTTTCCGCATTGCGCTCACGATCAGGATGCCCCAGATCACCTGGTTGAGCACCCCGAAAGTGCCCGAGACCGTAATGTTGATCTCGGGAATCGGATCGTACAGACCCTGGGCGTTCAGCACCGCGATGGCGACGAGCGAGTTAATGACGATAAACCATCGCGCGAATCTTATTCGCTTCTCGAATATCAACTCGAGGAGGATGTAGATCCATGCCACCTCTACCGCGAGGAAGGAAAAATACAGCCTCTCCTTTATATTATACTGGATTCCGAAATCGGAGACGAAGAAGTGTGAGGAGAGAAAAGCCCAGATAACGCTGATGCACCCGAAATGAAGGCTTATCCTGTTTTTACGGTTCATGGCGAACTGCAGCAAGGAAGCGAGACCGAGAAAAAGCGACAGAAGGCCCGTGGAAAGCGATATGAAACGCGACTTCATCTGTTTCCAGAACGTGTACGACTGCACATGCCACGAAGGCGCGATAAAGACCTCGCTGTTTACGCTGGGCTTGAGCTGACCGAAAACCCTTACGGCGATGACGTTTTCCTCGCCCTTTCGGATCAGTTCGGAGGGGATGAGATACGAGCGGTCGACATTCCAGGTGGGGACGATATACGGTTTTTCACGCCCGGTTTCCCCTATCTGCACGCCGTTGAAATAGGTGCTGTCCACGTCCCATATCTTGCCGAGGAAAATCCACGGCTGAAGGGCCGCGATCTTTTCCGGCAGGACGATCTTTTTCCGAATCCAGACGGCCTGTGCTTTTTTTTCCCTGTACAGCGGGGCCGGGAGGCTGACCGTTTCCCAGCTGGAATCGTCGACATCCCTGCCCGAGTACTCGGGGCGGTCCGTAATCGTGTGCTTCCAGTCCTTGCTGAGATCGATGGAGGGAACCCGGGAACAGCCCGTCACGGCGGCAATCAGTATGGCGGCAAGCGGCAGACACGCAATCGCTTTCATTATCTTTTCCTGGTGTCAGGCTGTATGTCTATATCGCGTGAAGGATTATCTATCGTACATGGCGCGCGGCCGATGTCAAACATTTTCCCGTTCCGGGTCAGAGCCTGCCCGAACGCATGTCCTCGATCTGTTTCTCTATCATCGTGAGCCGTATCGTCAGCGATTCGAGCGATTTCTCGATGCGTTTTTTTTCGGACTCGAGACGCTCGATGGTCTCTTCTTTTCCGGGCGCACAGCCGAACTCGGCCTTCACCATGTCCGGGCTCTTGCCCTCGGCGAATGCCCGCTCCGCCTTTCTGCGCTGGTCCTCATCGCGGATGCGGGCGACGGTGCGCATATTTTCGTATCCGATCTTCGGATCGATATCCAGGGCGTTGATCTTCATCACGGTCCGGGCAACGGTCCGATGAAGACCGAGCTCCCGGTCGACATAGTCGTCAAAGCTCGCGTGAAGCTCGTTGCACAGCTCCATCGCCTCCGAAAGAAGACCGCCGAGCTCCTTCATCAGGTGACCGTTTTTAACGAGGAATTCGTCCCTTATGCGCACCGTCAGATCCGAGAATCTGCCGTCCTTTTCGAAAACATTCTCGTATATTCCCTTTTTCTCGGCCTCGAAGAGAAGGCGATGCAGGATATCCCAGAAGCGGTTGGTGTGCGAACGGCACGACACCGGACTGGTGGCGGTGGTGAACTGTATGTGGTGCGCGAATTCGTGTATGGCGGTATACATGAGTGCGTCATCGCCGTCGAAATTGTGATTGTGAATGAGAATCTCGCGCTCCGCCGGTTTGTAGAGCCCGTCCACCTTGTTGCTTTTTTTCCCCGTGAACGTGACCGTGAATTCCTCTACGTCACCCTTCAGAAGAAGGAGCTGATCCTTTACCTGGTCCTGGTTCATGCCTGTCTTACCATCTCCCGTTATCGAGCCTTTCATCTATCAGCGCCTTTATCTTGACGAGTATTTCCTCTCCCTTGAACTGGTCAAGCTGCTCGAAGAGAAAGCTCACCCGATCCAGCAGTTCGGCATCGGGCAGCATCTCGAGACGGTCGGCGACCTTTCTCATCATGATGATGTCGTTCATCGATCCGGACATCTGGCACCTTCCTCCCGGGGATCACACGGCTTACAGTGTGATCGGATATCATACCTCCCCGTGCCCGTCAATACATGTTTCAGGATTTGTCGGACAGGCCCCGATCGGTCTGCTAACATGTGCATCACGGGTATAAATTTCAATCCTCAGTAAAGCGGGATAATCGGGCGACATGAAAATCCCGCTCACAAAAACAGGGGGCGCGGCTCCATTCGGAATCGCCCCCCCTCGACGTATATGTGATGCCCGCTTATGAAGCGAAGCTTTCGTCGAGTATCTTGAGACAGGTGAGGTCTTCGCTCTTGATGGATTTCGCGACCGCGTATGCCTGTGGCAGCACGTGTTTCACGTAATACTGCGCGGTCATCACCTTTCCCTGGTAAAAGGCGCCGTCGCGATGTTCCTTCAGGAACGCCTTCACTTTCTTCTTGTCCGCGGCGTCGACGGCATTCTCCCTGAGGATCGCCTCGAGTTTCTCCTCGGCAATTCCCGCCTGCCAGAAGAGCAGCCACGCCAGGCAGATCGTCCCCATCATATTGAGGAAGGGATAGGCGTTCGATATCGGTACGAGGAACTTGCCTTCCTTCCCGCACTGCGCGAAGAACATGCCCATGTCGGCCAGCAGGTTGACCGCCTCCTGCACGTCCTTCGAGATGTCGGCAAGGCTCGGATTGTCCTTGTAGCGCGCGATTGTTTTGTTCATCTCACCCAGGAAGTTGATGAAGTTCGCGCCCTTGTTCTGGGTCATCTTCCTTCCGACAAGGTCGAGCGCCTGGATGCCGTTGGTTCCCTCGTAGAGCGACGCGATTTTGAGGTCACGCATGAACTGCTCCACGGGATAATCCTGGCAGTATCCGTAGCCGCCGTATACCTGTATGGCGAGCTCGGTCACGCGGAAACCGATATCGGTACAGTATGCCTTGGTGATGGGAACGAGCAGCTCCATGATGCCGTGCCAGCGCGCTGACTCCTCGCCCTCCGCGGCCTCCTTGCGGTCGATCGCGAGCGCGCAGAGGTAGACGAGGGCGCGCATTCCCTCGACGTGCGCCTTCATCCACAGCAGCATGCGGCGTACGTCGGGGTGACTGACGATCGGCACTCTCGGGGCCTCGGGGTTCTGCATGTTCATGAGATCGGCTCCCTGCAGGCGTTCCTTCGCGTAATTGAGGGCGTGCAGATAGGCAATCGACGCGGTGCCCATGCCCTGCAGTCCCATGCCGATCCGCGCCTCGTTCATCATCTGGAACATTATCTTCATGCCCTTGCGCTCTTCGCCGAGAAGTTCGGCATAACACTCGCCATTGTCCCCGAAGCTCATTGAGCAGGTCGCGCTTCCCTTCAGGCCCATCTTGTGCTCGATACCGCTGATGGTATAATCGTTGCGTTTTCCGAGTGATCCATCCTCATTGACGAGATACTTGGGAACAAGGAATATCGAGATGCCGGGGGTTCCCGCCGGATCACCCTCGATCCGGGCGAGAACCGGGTGTACGATGTTTTCGAACATGTCGGAGTCCCCGCCGGAGATGAAGATCTTGGACCCGGTGATGCGGAAGCTCCCGTCCGGCATGCGGACGGCCTTCGCCTTGAGGTTCCCCACATCCGAGCCCGCGTCGGCCTCGGTGAGCACCATGGTTCCGCCCCACTTGCCCTCGTACATCTTCAACATGTATTTATTCTTCTGCGCCTCGGTGCCAAACACCTCAATAAGGTGCGCCGCTCCGACGGAAGCCTCGGGGTAAAGCAGAAAACCCATGTTGAACACATAGTATTCGCGCGCCGCGAGGTCGATCACATAGGGAAAGCCCTGTCCGCCCGATTCCGGCGAAACGGCCATGGTGAAAAGCCCGGCGTCGTTCATCACCCTGTGTATCTTCTTGAAGCATTCCGGGACCTTTACGCTCCCGTTTTCGAGCTTCGCCCCCACCCTGTCGCCTTCCGAATAGAAGGGCAGCATCTCCTCTTCCGTGATCTTTCGAGACAGATCCAGGGCCATGTCGAACATGTCCTTCGAATAGTCACCATAGCGTGCGGTGCCGAAAAGCTCCTGGATATTGAGCATTTCGTACAGACAGAATTCCTGATCCCGTGCATCGATTATCAAACTCATAGCTCCCTCTCTGTGTTTTTTATCAAGCTCATCCGCCTTCATCCATCTTCCGTGTCTGAAGGGAATGCAAGAATCCATGTCCGCGCGACGGTCGGAACGGCACGACCGCGCCATTGCATGCGAAGTCTACAACACTGCAAGGAAATATAGCCCTAAAAAAGAGTGCAACAAAAATATAATTATTTATATAATAATTATGATATTTACTCTGTCCTACTGTCTGTCAATGTTTGATTACTCGGTATTGCCCGCGGGACCGCGGGCATACGATTTGCATATCGGGTTTATATCGTTAAGATATGCGGGCTATCGGAATCAGCGGAGCGATATAAACGCCATGCGGGATGTTCCGGTCCGCTTATACCGGTTCGTCTGCGGTTGATTCACCGCCGGAGCGTTTCCGTCGCGGCCCCGCCGGCCCATAATCCCTCGAGGGTCTTTCCACCGTCCCTTACCGTGTATATTACCGGCTCCGGCGCTCCCCAGTAGACCGTCAGGACATCGCCTTTAAGAGTGCCATGACCGTAATATTCCGTACCGACCCTCCAGTGGAAACGGTACATCTCACCGTCTTTGCTGATGGTCACCACTCCCGTATACGCGGTTCCATCCGGGTTCGTTCCGCTCGCCCGATACTCCCCTTCGATAAGCGGAGGTTCCGCGTTCACCATGCCAGGCTGAAATTGAAATAGTATAACCGCCGCGCACAGCATTGCGGCACCCGCCGATCGGAATGCTTTCATTCTCATACCTCCACCAGTGTCACTGTCATCTGTCACAATCGCGCAGACGGCGCGGAACGGGCCGCACGGCGCTACCCGTTCCCGGTGAACGCCCATTCCGCCCCTCCTATTGTTCCAGAAGAAACTTCGCTACCGCATTTCCCGCTCACGGCGGGAATCACACTCCTCACGAACCGCCGTATCCGACGCTTACCTTCCCGCCTTCAACTATCACCGGTACCTGGCGACGACCGCCCGAGAACTTCAGCATCTCGTCCATTCTCGCGGCATCGCTCTTTACGTCGAAATAATCAGCCCTGTCACCGTAGGCCGACCTGGCCTCGCTCGTGTAGGGTCAGCCCGCCTTACCGTAAATGACAACTCGTGACATGATGCCCCTCCTTCCATGCTTTTGAATATCCTGAAAAATCCGATTCGATATGCCTCAGATCGTCCTCCCGTTCGACTGGCATTATCAACGAATATACCATTTATTCCCCAAAGTCAAGCGATCATCATGTAACCTCAGCCTGTCGATCCTGACGGCTCCCGGCGTAAGGCTCCCTGAGCGACGTACGACAAAATTGTACTTGCCGGGTCCCGGGTGTCGCGTCTATTCTGGGCCTGTTTCAGCGGTACCACCCACGACCGCAGACCAGATTGGGGCGGCCACTATGAATGTCATGATACTCGGAGCAGGCGTTGTCGGATTCCAGCTCGCCGAGCAGCTCGTCAACGAGGGAAAGAACGTTGTCGTAATCGAAAAGGACCCCGAACGCGCAAAGTATGTTTCCTCACACCTCGACTGCCAGGTAATCAACGACAACGGAACCTATCTCTCTACATTCAAAAAGGCCGGTGCCGAGGACGCGGATTCGTTCATCAGCGTCGCGAACATCGACGAGGTGAACATGATCGCCTGCGGCATCGTGTCGAGCGAGTTCAACACCCCGCTCAAGATCGCCCGTGTGCGAAACGCCGATTACTCACGGGCCCGGATTTTCGAAAAAGGCTTTCTTGGCATCGATTATGTGGTTAATCCGGAGGTGGAAACGGCCCGCCACATCGCGAATACCGTCGCCCTCGGCGCGGACAGCGATGTCATGTTCTTCGAAAATACCGAAATACAGATGCGCAATCTCGTCATCGATCATTCTTCCTTTTTCGCGAACCGTTCGCTCAAACAGATACGCAAAAGCATTAAAGAGAAATTTCTCGTGCCCTGTGTGATACGGGAAGATTCGTTCGTCATCCCGTCGGGGGATTTCATCATACGCGAAAATGACACGATCTATCTGCTCGCCACGCGCCATGACCTCACCCGGATATTCATGGAGGCCGGCAGGAAAAGCGAACGACTCGATCGAATCATAATAGCCGGAGGGGGCCGCATCGGCTCACTCGTCTGCCAGTATCTCATCCGCACCGGCAGAAAAATCACCATAATCGACAGCCTGTACGAGAACTGCAAATCGCTTTCGGAGCGCTTTCCGGAGGCGCTGGTTCTTCATGCCGACGTATCGGACGAAAATATTTTCGAGGAAGAGCAGCTGGACCGGTACGATCTTATCATCACCACGACCAATAACGAAGAGCTGAACATCCTGACGGCGGTTTACGCTAAAAGCCTCGGTATAAAAAGAGCGGTGGCCCTGGTCACGAAGGCGAACTACATATCCATCGCCACCAGACTCAAGATCGACTCGATCATCAGCCCGAAGGTCAGCACCGTCGACGCCATCCTGAAATTTCTGCGCCGCGGCGACATCAGGAGCGTTCACAGTATCTTCAACGGCATGGCGGAAGTGCTCGAGTTCAAGATATCCGGTGATTCCCCCGTGTGCGGGAAGAAGTTAACGGATATCACGATACCGCCGAATTCGCTTATTCTCAGCGTAATACGCGGCCAGGAACAGGAGACGATTCCGGATGGTAATTTCGTCGTAAAAGAGGGCGACACCGTCATCTCGATCGTCGACAAAAAGTCCCTTCCCGATCTGGAGAAGGCCTTCATGACGGGCGGCCGGTAGGCGATGAATCCCGTCCTGATCGTCAAAACCCTGTCTCTGCTGATGCTCATCATCTCCGGATTCATGACAATCCCCGCCGCCATCGCGCTCGGATGCGGGGAGACACGGGAATTCCTGTCGTTCATCGCGGTGATAATTCCGCTGTCCATCGTTTCCGGATGCCTGGTGTTAGCGCTCAGGAAACGCCGGGCCGGGGCTCTCTCCACGCGCGACGGCTTTCTCTTCGTAACGGCGGGCTGGCTCGCGGCCTCGCTGGCCGGCTCCCTTCCATTCATCGTTTCAGGAGCGATCCCTTCCGCGACGGACGCCTTTTTCGAAACGGTTTCCGGGTTCAGCACCACGGGCGCCTCGATCCTGACAG
>CAZVEG010000055.1:0-24754 GCA_964625625.1 uncultured Leptospirales bacterium
AGTCCAACGGGTGTAACAACTCATCCCCCCGGCCCCCTTCTCTTCGGCGAAGAGAAGGGGGAGCTCCGGTAATGGGCTTATGGCGGGATCCCCCCTCTCTTTCGTTCAAAGAGAGGGGGCCAGGGGGTGAGTTCAATCTTTCGAAGGGCGGACCGAAGAGTACCGCCCTTCGCGCGTCTTGAGCGCCACCCGAGGAATCTGGCATGTACCCGGCCACGCCCGTTTCGGCCCTAAAAGCTTCTTGCGTTCGATATCAATCGACAGTACAATATTGCAGCCGGTGCGCGATCATAGTGCAGGGCAGCCAACCATGCCAGAAAGGACCCTTCTCCTCGTCGAAGACGAAGCGGTCATCGCCATGATGGAAGCGGCGATGCTCCGGGACAACGGCTATGCCGTCCTCGTCGCGGCGAGCGGGGCGGAGGCGGTCGCACTTGCTTCGGAGGACCTTACAATCGACCTGGTGCTCATGGACATCGACCTTGGCCGGGGGATGGACGGCACCGATGCCGCGCGGGAAATTCTGGCGCGCCGTAACATCCCCGTCGTCTTCCTCTCAAGCCACACCGAACCCGTGGTGGTCGAGAAGACCGAGGGCATCACCTCGTACGGCTATGTCGTGAAGAACTCCGGCGACACGGTGCTTCTCGCCTCGATGAAGATGGCCTTCCGGCTGTACGAGGCGAATCGCACGCTCGACGAAAACCGGCGCCGTCTGTCGGAGGCCAACCAGATCATGTCGGGTATTCTCGAGAACACGCACATGATGGCGGCGTACCTCGATACCTCCTTCAACTTCATCTGGGTCAACGGCACCTATGCCGCCACGTGCGGGCGCGATCCCTCGTTCTTTCCCGGTAAAAACCACTTCGATCTCTATCCGCACCCGGAAAACCATGCCATCTTCCGGCGAGTGGTCGAGACGGGCCGGCCCTTCTACGTGGAGGCCAAACCGTTCGAATTTCCCGATCATCCCGAGCGCGGGGTGACCTACTGGGACTGGAGCCTCTTCCCCGTCACCGATGCGGCCGGCTCGGTCGGCGGGCTGGTATTCACGCTCGCGGACGTCACAAACCGCATCCGGGCGGAGAAGAAGATGAAGCTCCTCGCCGACATGGTGGACAACGCCCCGGGCTCCATCACCGTCCACGACTACGGCGGCAATTTCCTGTACGCCAACCGAAAGACCTTCCGGATTCACGGCTACGACGCGCTCGAGTTCAATTCCATCAATTTACGAAGCCTGGACGTTCCCGAGAGCGAAAAGCTCATGGAAGAGCGCGTCAGGAAAATCGACGAGGAGGGCGGGGCATCGTTCGAGGTGCGGCACTACAAAAAGGACGGCACCTCGTTCCCGCTGGAGGTGAGCGCGAAAAAAATACTCTGGGACGGCGCACCGGCGGTGTTGAGCATCGCCACCGACATCACCGAGCGGAAGGAGCGCGAGCGCGAGCGCGAGGCATCGATTGCAATACTGCGGCTCATAAATGAAAAAAGCGACCTGCGCGAGCTCATGCGTTCTGTCGCGGCGTTCATGCGGGAGTGGTCGGGATGCGAGGCCGTCGGCATACGGCTTGCGAACGGCGACGACTATCCCTATTATGAAACGACCGGTTTCCCGCACCGGTTCGTCGAACTCGAAAGCAGCCTGTGCACGCGTGACCTGGACGGACAGATTGCAAGAGATGAGGTCGGCGATCCGGTCCTCGAGTGCATGTGCGGTAATATAATCCGCGCGCGCTTCGATGCGTCAAAGCCGTTCTTTACCGAGCGCGGAAGCTTCTGGACCAGTTCCACCACGGAGCTTCTGGCCGGCACCACCGAGTCGGACCGGCAGTCGTCCACGCGCAACCGCTGCAACGGCATGGGCTACGAGTCGGTGGCCCTCGTACCGCTGCGCGCGGGGGCCGAAACCCACG
This sequence comes from uncultured Leptospirales bacterium, assembly GCA_964625625.1. Lineage (GTDB taxonomy): Bacteria > Spirochaetota > UBA4802 > UBA4802 > UBA5368 > MVZN01. Next base: position 1,920 of record CAZVEG010000055.1, read on the forward strand.
GGCTCCTCCAGCTCAACGACACGCGAAGGGACCGGTTCACCCCGTCGATCATCGAAACGATCGAACGGCTCTGCGCCAGCATCGCCGTCGCTCTCTCCAACAGAAAGCTCGTCGAGCGCCTCGCCGAAAGCGAGAAGAAATTCCATACGATGGTGGATTTCACCTACGACTGGGAGATATGGATGGCGCCGGACGGCCGCCTGATCCACGTTTCGCCGTCGTGTGAACGGATCACCGGCTACACTCAGGATGAGTTTCTCATGAATCCCCGCCTCCTGAAAGACATCGTCCATACCGATGACAGGTCCGGGTTGATCTCCCACATGGAAGCGGTTTTGCAGGGGCGGCAATCGGCGGACGATATGCGCATCGATTACCGCATACTCCACAGAAATGGAAGCGTCGTGTGGATAGGACACCGCTGCAGTCCCGTCCGCGATTCCGACGGCCACTGGTTCGGCCTGCGGATAAGCAACCGCGATATCACCGCGCGAAAAAACGCCGAAGAGGCACTGCGGGAGAGCGAGGAGACCGCGCGGGCCCTGCTAAACGCCACGAACGAATCGGCGTTTCTGATGGATGTGGACGGAACGATCCTCGCGTTCAACTCCACCATGGCGGAACGTCTCGGAATACACTGTGAGGATCTGCCAGGCAGGAATGTCTATGCTCTTCTTCCCGGGGAAACCGCCGCCTTCAGAAGGGCGAAAGCGGCGGAGGTCATCGCCTCGAAGAGTCCCGTGCGCTTCGAGGACGAGCGGGCGGGCATCGTCTTCGAAAACACCATCTATCCCATTATCGATGTCGCGGGTGAGGTGACCAGGCTTGCCGTATTCGGCGCGGACATCACCGAACGGAAGCGCACGGAGGAGTTGTTGCGGAAAGGGGCCGAGGAAAAGGAGGCCTTGCTGCGCGAGCTCCAGCACCGCATCAAGAACACGCTCGCAATGATCACGTCGCTCGTGCATATGGAGACCCGGGATTCATGCGAACCGGCCGCGCGCGATGTCCTCGAGAACATCCGGTCCCGCATCTCCACCCTGTCGGGCCTGTATTCGATGCTGTACTCCACGGGCGCCGTGCGCCAGGTGCGCCTGGACGGGTACCTTCGCATGATCGCCGATTCGGTGGTATCGGCCTATGCAAAGGTCGGCGCCGGAATCGAACTGGGCGTGGCCGCCGACGAAATACTCATAGATACGAAGAGGGCCTCGTCCGTCGGGCTCATCGTCAACGAGCTCCTCATGAACGCGTTCAAGTACGCGTTCTCCGGCGGACGCAGGGGACGCGTGGACATAGGCCTGTCCGGAACGGAAGAGGGGATTGAGCTTGTCGTCTCCGACAACGGCGTGGGACTGCCGGACGGGTTCGATCCGGCGCGCTCGGAGGGCTTTGGTCTGAGGCTCGTGGGCATGCTCCTCGATCAGCTCGGGGGAACACTCTCGCACCGTACGGCTCACGGGACGACCTTCACGATGACGATTCCACCGGAAACGTGATATACCGCCTGAGACGAGGGGCGCCCGTGCCGCCGGCCTGCGGCGCCCTATCGACGGCGAATGCTGGATGTGTATGAATGAACGAAAACGGTAAAAGAATACTGCTCGTGGAGGACGAGGCCCTCATCGCGCTCGACGAGGAGCGTATCCTGGCTAAACACGGATACGGTGTGCTTATGGAATTCACGGGCGAGGGCGCGGTCGCGCGCGCCCTGGAGGATCCCGGCATCGACCTCGTGCTCATGGATATCGACCTCGGCCGGGGCATGGACGGCACGCGGGCGGCCAGGCTCATCCTCGAGGAGCGCGACGTCCCGGTGGTTTTTCTATCCAGCCATACCGAACGGGACATCGTGGAGCGTACGGAGGGAATAAGCTCCTACGGCTACGTCGTGAAGCATTCCGGCGAAACGGTCCTCATCGCGTCGATCAAGATGGCATTCAAGCTCTTCGAGGCGAAACGGAGCGAGAAGGAGAAGGAGCGGGACCTGCACAGGATGATGGAGTACAACGAGACCCTCGTGCAGGCATCGCCCGCGTTCATAGTGGTGATCGGCCTCGATGGAAGGACCATGATGATGAACGACTCCATGCTCCAGGCACTCGGCTACGATCGAGGAGAGGTGATCGGCACCGACTACCTCGGCACCTTCGTACCCGAGGAGGACAGGGCGGACCTCGCCGGGGTGTTCAAAACCCTCGCCAGGGCCGAAGCTCCCACCACGAACGAAAACAGCATTCTCGCGAAAGACGGACGGCGCGTGCTCGTCGAATGGCACGGCAGGTTTATTCATGGCGGCGAGGGAAGGGTTGATTTCTTTTTCGGAATCGGCATAGAGATTACCGAGCGCAAGGCCATCGAGAACGCGCTCAGGCAGAGCGAGGAGCGCTACCGTATGCTCGCCGAGAACGCGAACGACGTTATATACCTGATGAGCCTGCCGGAGGGTGTCTACGAGTACGTAAGCCCCGCGTCGGGGCGGGTTATGGGATACAGCCCCGAGGATTTCTACGACAATCCGGGTTTCATCAGGAGGATAATCCACCCCGATTATATGCCGTATCTCGAGGAGAACTGGCAGGCCCTGCTCCGGGGCGAAGGGCCACCCGCTTTCGAATACATGATCATCGACAAAGAGGGCCGCTCCCGCTGGATGTCGCAGACCAATTCCTACATTCGCGCCGCGGACGGCTCCATCCTCAGAATGCAGGGAATCATCCGCGAGATCACCGAGCGCAGGCTAATGGAGCAGGAACTGGAAAAGAGCGAGAAGCTCTTCAGGCTGCTCGCCGAGAATTCGACGGATGTAATATGGAAGATGAGCTTCGAGGGAACTTTTCTCTACGTCAGTCCCTCCGTCACGGCGCTCACCGGATACACCCCCGAAGAGGTGTTGAAAATACCGTTCGACCGATATGTACTTGCCGAGTACGTCACCCCGGTCATGGAGGAGATAGCCCATGAGCTCTCGCTCGCCCCGGAGGACAGAAAAAAAGCGGTCACGATGGAGCTCCGCCAGTACAGAAAGGACGGCTCTGTTATCGACATCGAGGTGACGACCTCCTATCTGTACGACGAGAGCGGAGTGCCGATCGGTATACAGGGAAGCACGCGCGACATCACCGCCCGAAAGGAAATCGAGCGCAAACTCGCGGAGCGATCGGCCTTTCTGCAGGAGCTCATCGACGCGATGCCGCATCCGGTGTTCTACAAGGACGTAAACAGGCGCTATCTCGGCTGCAACAAGGCGTTCGAGGAGTTCAGCGGGCGCGACAAGGGGGCCATTATCGGTAAGACCGTGCTGGATATCGTTCCGGAGGAATTGTCGGCCGAACAGGCCGAAATGGACACCAGGCTACTCGAAAAACCGGGCGAGCAGATGTACGAGACCAGGTTGCCGCACAGGGACGGTACGCTGAGGGACGTCATAGTTCACAAGGGCGTTTTTACCGGACCGGACGGCACGCCGGCGGGACTGATCGGCTCCATCCTCGACATAAGCGACAGAAAACGCACCGAGGAGGCGCTGATGTCGCTTCTCACCGAAACCGACAGGTTGAAAGAGCGGGCCGAGCGGCTCCACGATGAAAAGGAGCTTCTGCTCAAGGAGGTACACCACCGTATCAAGAACAATATGAGCACCGTCATAAGCCTTCTCAACCTGCAGATCCGCATGATGAAGGACGCGTCCGCGGCGAATGCGCTCGGCGAGGCACGCAACAGGATCCAGAGCATGATGGTGCTCTACGACAAACTGTACCGCTCCACCGATTACCACAGCGTCGCGATGGCCGAATACCTGCCATTCATGGTCGGAGAGATGGTCAGGATATTTCCACAGGCCAGGACGGTGAAGGTCGACACCGCCGTGGAGGACTTCTCGCTCGGCGTCGGCAAGCTCGTGCCGCTCGGTATTCTGTTGAACGAGCTCATCAGCAACTCCATGAAGTACGCCTTCCAGGGAAAGGAAGGCGGAAGGATCGGAGTCTCGGCGTCGTTGAAAGACGGAAGGGCCGTGCTGGTCGTGGAGGACAACGGTACGGGATTGCCCGAAACGGTGAACGTGGACGAGTCCTCCGGCTTCGGACTGCGACTGGTGGCGCTCCTGGTAAAACAGCTCAAGGGAGAAATCCGGATAGAGCGCGAAAAGGGAACGCGCTTCGTGCTCGAATTCTCCGTCTGAGGTGAGCTCGAACCCGCGCGAGGCGCGCCTCACCCGGAGAATAAAAAAACGAGGGCGATCGAAGCGCCCTCGTTTTTTGTGCTCCCCCGGTAGGACTCGAACCTACGACCCAGTGGTTAACAGCCACTTGCTCTACCGACTGAGCTACAGGGGAATGTTGCAGAGCCGTGTCGAAACGCCTGACGCTCCCGAAGTTGCGAGAACGGATACCGCTGTGCGGGCAGGCCCGCCGCACGGTGGAATACCTAATAGCGACCGCCCCGCCGACTGTCAATCATTTTTATTATTTATCGGGGGCAGAAAATTCTCTTGATTAATATACCGTAACTAAATAAGAATAATTCCGGCCTGTCCGGCGAACCGATAAAAACAGAGAAGCCGCCGAACCGGATACGCCCGACACCGGCTGAATGGTGAATAAAACCCCGGCGGCGCGGCGTTTATATGGCGAGACCTTTTAACGTGACAGGGAGCGGAAATGCCCGAATACGGCGAATTCGACGGCGTTCATTCGGATAATGCCGACGCCGCGGGAGCCGCAAGCGCCGGAGCCGCGGCGGCGCACCCCGGCGGCGACCATAACCTCTTACGCGAAAAGACCTTCAACGAAGAGCTCAGGCACCTGGTCGACAAGGTTACCTCCCACGAAACAACCGGCAGGATGACTGAAGACATAGACGGCATTTCCGACGACGAGCTCATCCGTCGCCTGCACCTGCTCTTTTACCGCACCATTCACCTGGAAAGCGCCGGTGCCGCGCACGACCAGATCCTGGAAATGCGACGGGTCGCGGTACGCGATGAGGATGCGCTCTTGAACGCGATTCATGAAGGGCTCACGTCGCTTTCGTATCCGGCGTATTCACTGCTGCCCTTCAACCTTGAAAAGCGCTGTTTCACACCCGCCATAAACACCATCAACAGTCTCGACGTATACAGCCTTTTTGTGGATATTTATGACGGACTCTATACCTCCATCGTCGAAAGCGGACACGGTATCCTGATCGCCCCCGAGACCATCAGGGAAGACAGCTTCCTCCGAAAACGCTTCGTCGCGAAATCGGGCGTGCTCGAGGACTGGTTTTACGTCAATTCGCTGCGCAACCTGTACAACCCGCTCCTCGTCGAGCTCCGGGAGAGCGGGGCCCCCGATCCCGGTTTTCGCATGAGCCCCGTCCTCATCATCCGGCTGCGACAGCCCGAGGTCCCCGGGGAGGCCCCGGAAATCGACGAAAAGCTCGGGCGCCGGCTTTCGCTGGCGTTCCTGCTGTACGCGTCCGAGGAGCTCCGGCGGATCGGGAAGCCGGGCGACAACCTGCTGGTGCACCATTACCGGTGCCTGGAATACATCTACATGGCCTTTTCGAGAATGAAGGAAGGCACGTGCTTCATCTTCAACTTCAGGGAATACCATCAAGCACAGGGGCGCTACCTGTTTTCGTATTTCGAGTCGACCCTGCGCGCCGGGCTTTCCGGTTCATCGTTCATACAGCAGCTCGATAAAAACAGGCTCGTCGTTTTCTCCACCATGGAAGACGCGCGGCGGGTAAAAAGCGCGGCGGCGCTCTGGAAGGCCGTTCACGGCGACATATTTTCCGTTTCACTCTTCGGCGCGGAAAAAGGGCTGAGCTTCACGGATTTCCTGAACGGCTTCGTTTTTCAATGAGGGCCGGCGTATGGGAAAAAATTGCCTTTCGGCCCGGCCACACGGGTATGAATATAAGCGCATCCGGGCTTCAACGCCGCGGGAAGCACCGGCAGGCCGTTCGCAACGGTAACAACAACGGATGAATGGAATACCGGACACCGAAATCGATATTGATACTGCTGATCTGCTGGGGCCTCTCGACAACGGCGCTTCGAGGTGTCGCGTCCGCCGCCGGCTCGGCGGGTACATCGGGCGCTGATTTCCTCGAAATCGGCGTGGGAAGCCGTCCCCTCGGCATGGGGGAGGCGTTTACCGCCGGTACCGACGACATCAATTCCATCTATTACAACCCGGCGGGCCTCGGCACCATCCGCTACCCCGTGCTCTCCATCATGCACCAGGAGCTCATACTCGATTCCAGGTTCGAAAACATCAGCGCCGCTTTCCCGCTGTTCAACGGATTCATGGGTGTTTCCAATTCGGTCTTCTGGGTGCCCCCCTTCGACAAAATCGATGTCGACGGCAACAAAACGGGGACCGTCAACTTTTACAACGCCTGTTTCACGCTGGCATACGGCCAGTCGCTCGGCTTCATGGAGGTGGGCGGATCGGTCAAGTACATCCACCAGAAGATAGACACGCTCACCCTGCATTCGGCCGCCGTCGATTTAGGCGTGATGAAGCGGCTGTACATGTATTCGCCCTTCGACGCCCCCATCCGTAACTTCGTGCTGGGGATGTCCCTGCAGAACATCGGCACCAAGGCCAAGGACGACGAGCTCCCGCGCCTGATGAGAATGGGAGCGTCGTATTATCCCACCCGCTGGTTCGGGCTCAACCTGGACCTCATGCAGTACTTCATCGACACCTCGGACCTGTACGATTTCACCTACGGTTTCGAGGAGAGCCTGCGGGCGAACCTCGGGATGGAGCTCAGCTATTTCAACATCATCGCGCTGCGCGCCGGGTACCGTTTCAACGATTCCGGCACATACAGCCTCGGCATGGGATTCAACTACGCGGTGAAGGACGTCGGCTTTTCCATCGACGCGTCGTACAGCGATACGGGAATATTCGGCCCGGTATACTCCTTCTCGATTTCGTTCAAGCTCATACCCAAGATCATTACCGTCGAGGACCAGTTGAAGGCCGAGGCCCACTACCAGAAGGCCATCAAATATTATATCGCCAACGACATCGATTCCGCGCTGGACGAGTTCAGGAGCTGCCGGGACTACAACCCGTATCACAAGAACGTCAAGAAGAAGATAAAAGACCTCGAATATCTCAAGGAGCTGAAGCGGCAGAATGAAGAGCTCGACAAGAGAAAGACGTTCTGATGATGAGATGAGGCCCGTATCGGCCACACCGGACCTGCGAACGGCCGGCGCCGGCGCGGTGCTTTTCTCGATGGGAGAAACACGCCTGATATGCGCGGCCAGCGTATCGCGGACGGTGCCCGACCACGCCGCCGCAAGGGGGTGGGGATGGATCACCGCCGAGTACACCATGCTGCCGTATTCGACAAGCCCCCGGACCGAGCGGCGCGCCTCGAGGCCCGACGGCAGGGCGGTCGAGATACAGCGCCTGGTGGGGCGCTCTCTTCGCAGCGCCGCCGACCTTGCAAAGCTCGCGGGCTATGCCATTACGGTGGACTGCGACGTGCTGAAGGCCGACGGCGGCACCCGAACCGCAGCCATAACCGGTGGATTCATCGCCCTGAGAATGGCCGTGGACGGCCTTCTGTCACGGGGCGAGCTCGCCCTTGATCCGCTTCAACGGTCCGTGGCCGCGGTCTCGACGGGCCTGGTCGGCGGGAACATGCTTCTCGATCTCGATTACGCCGAAGACTCCCGCGCCTCGGTCGACATGAATATAGTGATGGACGACAGGTTTGAATTCATAGAGATACAGGGCACCGGAGAAATGACCTCGTTCTCGCGAAAGCAGCTCGACTCCATGCTGGAGCTGGCGGAAAAGGGAATCCGGAAGCTTTTTGAAGTCCAGCGCGCCTGCCTCGATCGAATGTAATAAACTCCCCCGGGCCTTCGCCCGATAATAAGAACGACGGCCGGCAGGGCGGATTCCCGCCGGTCGCGTCAATCCATAAACGAGCGGGCGCGGTTTCACGCACGCGCCGTCAGACGGGGGAGGGGGCGGTGCCCGGTTTACACAGACTATACGCGGCGATCTTCGCGGCACTGATCGTCATCCTGGCGGCCGGCGGGGTATACGGCCAGCACTATGTGCGCAACACCACGGTTATCGATTCCCCGACCGCGTACACGATCGGCCGGGGCACCTACCAGCTTTCCTTCCTCGGATACGACAACGGCGGGGTGGAGCTCAAGGCCCTCATAGGCCTGCACGACAATTTCTTCCTCGGCGCCTCGTTCGACATCCAGAACTTCATCGGCAAGGACACACCCGAGCCCAACGTCCCCGGCGTGATCGCCAAGATAAAGTTCACCGACGGCTGGGAGAGCTTCCCCATATCCTTCGCCGTGGGCTACGATTCGTTTTACATAGGCGAGCAGGGCAAACGGGAAAACGACGAGAACAAGCTCAACCGGATGATTTACGGCCCGTACTTCGTAATCACCAAGCCCATCTACCTGCTCGACGACGAGCAGCACATACACGGCGGCATGAGGATGCCCACGCAGCCCGACTACGTGCCCGAAGACACCGCGTATTTCATCGGCGTCGACATACCGCTCGGCGAGTTTTTCGTGCTGAAATACGAGACCGAGCGCGTCTATTACGACTTCAGGCGCTCCGACGAATGGCTCCATAACGTGGGCATGCGGTATTCCTATCTCGGACGCATCGGCGTAGAGTTCGACGTCCTGTTCCAGTCGGGCGAACGCGCCAACCGCATTATCAGAATCGAGTACAATGACCAGTTCTAGAGTCTGTGCCGCGGCGTTGATCGCCTGGGCCCTCCTTGCCGCCCCGGCGTGCACGGCGAAGACGCGCGTCTGCGTCGTATCCATCATCAACGCCAAAGGCGAACGGGTGCGGATAAACGCCGAGCTCGCCGAAAGCGAAACCGAGAAACGGCGCGGCCTCATGCACCGGAAAAGCCTTGAAAAAAATTCCGGCATGCTGTTCGTATTCAACCACGAACAGTATCTCAATTTCTGGATGAAGGATACGCATGTCCCCCTCAGCATCGCCTATATCGGTGAAAACGGAACCATCGTGGACATACAGGATATGAGGCCGCTCGACACGTCGGTGACCTATCCCTCGAGGTATCCCGCGCGTTACGCGCTGGAGGTCAACCGGGGCTGGTTCGCCGAAAACGGCGTGGCGCCGGGGGCCGGGGTGGAGCTCGATGGATGCCTCGGTAAATAGGATACCATCATCCGCTGACGAGCGCGCGCTCCTGGTGGCCATACGCCTGCACGGCCACGACGAGGAAACCGTCCTGCAGTCGCTCGAAGAGCTGGTCATGCTCGTCGATACCGCCGGCGCGATCATCGTCGAGAAGCTCGTCCTCAGGCGCCAGTCCCTCGACGCGGCCCACCTGATCGGCAAGGGGCAGATCGAACGCATATCGGCGCTTATCGCTGAAAAGCGGATCCGCCTGGTCGTCTTCGACATGAATGCCGTAAAACCGGCGCAGATACGGAACCTTGAAACGATATTCAAATGCCGGGTCGTCGGCCGCACCGAGGTGATACTCGACATCTTCGCCCGCAGGGCCAGGAGCGCGGAGTCGAAAATCCAGGTGGAGCTGGCGCAGCTCCGCTACATCCTCCCGCGGCTCAAGGGCCTGGGAGGGGTGCTCTCCCGGCTGGGCGGTGGAATCGGAACGCGCGGCCCGGGCGAAAAGATGCTCGAAACCGACCGGCGCCACATCCTGCGCCGCATCGCCAGGCTCAACGATCGTCTGGAGGAGATCGGCGAGCACCGCAGGCTTATCCGCGGGGGCCGTTCCGGCCAGGTGCGCGGGGCCGTGGTGGGCTATACCAACGCGGGAAAATCGACCCTTCTCAACCTGCTGGCCCGCGACGATCTCTTCGTCGAAGACCGTCTGTTCGCCACACTGGACGCCTATACGCGCGTGGTATATCTCGAAAAGGACAAAAAGGCCCTCCTTACCGACACGGTGGGATTCATCAACAACCTGCCGGCGAATCTCGTCGAGTCGTTCAAGTCGACGCTCGAGGAAATCCGTAACGCGCATTTTATCATACACGTCATAGATATCACCGCGCGAAACCTCCCGCAGAACATACGGACCGTTGAAAAGGAGCTTGCGGCGCTCGAATGCGCCGGCATCCCGACGATACTGTTTTTCAATAAATGCGACCGCGCCGCGTCCGGCGAGCTGGTCGACACCGTGCGTCACCGCTATGCCCCGGCGATAGCGGGCTCGGCCCTTACCGGCGAAGGAATCGACGATCTCAAAGCCGCCATCATAGAGCTGTACGACCGCGTCACCCCCCTCAAATCGTAAAGCGGGGGCCCGTTTCTTCCGAAAATAAGAGCATGAGCAATCGTGTCGCGTCAATCCCCGTACTCTTCCTGGTCGCAGCCATAATAGCCCTTGTGCTCTACGGCAACCTCGCCGCGCGCGACGAAGACGAAAACACCGCCGCCGGCAAAGCAATCGACCGCCTGGAAGACGCCATCATCCTCGAAGGTCTCGAGATGAACACCGACACACCCCCGGAATCAGAAAACGAAGAACCGGGCGGGATGATTATCTACGACGATGACTTCATCGTAAAAGACCGGCAGTCGGAGCGCATGGCGCGGAAGGATACCCCCGGCGATACCGGTTCCGTGCTCGGCGACCTGAGGAAAAAGGACGCCCGCTGGCATACGCGCGAGTATACCATCCGCAGAGGCGACAACCTCTGGACGGTGGCGCGCAAATTCGGGGTCGATCACCGCCTTATCATCAGGATCAACGACATAAAGAACCCGGACGCCCTCAGCCCGGGTAAAAAAATAACCGTCCCCAGCAGGAGCGGACTGTACTATACGGTGCGCAGGGGCGATACGCTCGGCGTGATAGCCTCGCGGCACGGAATAAACGCACGCAGGATCACATCCCATAACGGAATAACGTCGCTGCTCAAACCGGGCATGAAAATCTTCCTTCCGGGCGCGGCGACGCCGGTTCCAAGACACGCGCCGGTACGGAACGAACGGAGCGAGATTGCCGTCAACCGGGCCCCGGAAAAGATCAGCTCGAAAATGACCTTCTCCTGGCCGGTCCGCGGGCGGATAAGCTCGAGTTTCGGCAACAGGCGGGACCCATTCACGAAGACGCGCAGGTTCCATTGCGGCATCGACATAAGCCTGGACCCGGGAACACCGATAAAGGCCGCGGCGGACGGAACGGTTATATTCAGCGGCTGGAAGGAAGGTTACGGCAACGCCGTAGTCGTCAAGCACGGGAACGGTTATATTACCGTATATGCGCACAATAAGACGAACGCGGTGAACGAGGGGGCGGAGGTGAAGCGCGGACAGGAGATAGCGCTTTCCGGCATGACCGGGCTCGTAACGGGCGCCCATCTGCACTTCGAAATACGGAAATACCTCACACCGCTCAATCCCCTCAGGCTGCTGCGATAAATGGAAAACACGGTGAAGAGACAATTACGGATCGCGCTTGCGATGGCGGCGATGGTATCGATAGGCGCACCGGCGGGCGCCGGGGTATTGAGGATGAACGCCGACCAGCAGCCGGCGATCAAGGTATTTTATCACGAAGAGGATACCGCCGGCTGGAACGCGGTACTGGTCGGCAAGCTCGAAGCGATCGGCATGAAAGGCGAGGTCGACAAAAACGACATCACCGCAACAGCTCAGGACAGGTCTAAGGCGACCGTCAGATTGTACCGGGCGGAGGGGATCAGGCAGGGAGACGAGCTTTTTGTAGTAAACGAGCGCAACCTGGTCGTGTCGCGCATAGAGGTCAAAACGATGTTTAAAAGCTCATCGTTCGGCCACATGCTCGTGGGATACGGGAACCTCAGGCTCGCGCGCCCCGGCAGCCGCGTCGTACAGAGGGTCGAGGACCAGTATTCGCAATACGCGTACATATACAGGTCCAGGGGCGATTTCTACAGGGAAACGGGCGATGATGGAGAGGCCATAAAGCACTATAAAAAGGCGATCGAGCTCGATCGAGGCAATCCCGAGGCCCATCTGGCGCTCGGTCTTCTGTACCTCAAGGACGACATGCTGCAGTTCGCCTTCCGGGAATTCTCCGAGTCGTACAAGAGAATCGCCCGGCTGTACGATAAGGAAGACCGCTATATCTTGCTGAAGAGCATGGCCGAAACGAGATACAGGGAGGCGTACTTCACCAGGGTGCCCGGCGAGCTCCGAACCAGATACATCAACGAAGGAATACGCTACGCGGAAGAGGCGCTGGCCATGCACCAGGAGTCCCGTGAGGCGCACTTTTACCTGGGTATTTTCCATTACAGAAATCCGGAACGTTCCGACGTAAAGGCCCGCGACCACATGCTGAAGGTGCTCGAACTCGATCCCGAGAATGTGGACGCCTGCCTGATCCTCGCTGAATTGTATTATAACCACGGCAACAAGGCCAGGGCCAGATCCTTCGCCGAACAGGCGATAAAGATTGACGGAACGAACGAACGGGCGCGCTTCATCAAACGGCTTTCCGAGCAGGAATAGTGTACCGAGCCCTCGGTATTGCCTGCATATCATTCATATCACAGGTAAATAACTTCTGATAACATATATTATGTCTCATTAAAAAATATATGCCTTTCCCGCCATTCCATACTGCCGGCCGTGGCGATCCATGACGCCTCTGGCTCAGCGGTCTTCCCGCCCTTCCTCGGGTTCCCTGTCAGTCGGCCAGTAAGCTCTTTATGATCTGTGAAAGATGGGTGATCTTCTGGGGTCGCGTTACTACTATGTTCTTTCCCTTTGCAAGCTCGATGTCGGAAACGGTCTTCGTTTCATCTATGAGCAGGATTTTGATCATCGGATCGATTCCCCTTATGGAATCGAGTATTTCGCTCACATGGAATTCATCCTGGATGTCGATGACCAGCAGGTCGAAGGGGCTTCCGATAAACATCGCGTCCTCTATCGAGGAGACCGCCTCGACGATCGTCTGCGCCTGGTGGATGGTATACCCCATCGCCCTCAGTATATTGCCGGTTATGAGCCGCGGTGTTTCAGAATCATACAGAAGGAGAACCTTCCCCTTTTTCGAAAAGGCCGGAGGATTCTCGACGGAAGCGGCGGAAACGCCGAAGATCTTCCTGGAGTCCTGCTCATCACTGGCGGGTAGAAAAATTGTGAACGTCGTTCCTTCGTTTTCATAGGACTGAAAGCTAATATGACCGTTGTGGCTCTTGATGATCGAGTAGCACGCGGCAAGCCCCAACCCATGCGAGTTCGGCCTCGTCGTGAAGAACGGCTCGAAAATACGGTCCCTGATCCCATGAGGAACGCCCGGCCCGGTGTCGCGGATGAAGACCCTGATATACTTTCCATCCCGGATGGGAAGTGATTGCGATGAATCGATATAGACATTACGGGCCGTAATGGTGATCGTGCCGCCTTCGGGCATGGCCTGTATGGCGTTTGAGACTATATTATGGAATACCTGGCCGATCTGCATCTCGTTGACGCCGGCCGGCCAGAGGTCGTCGTCTATACGGGTTTCGACCGTGCAGCTGGAGCCGTGCAGTGAAAATACCGCGGTGTCCTCGATGATCTGACGGATGTTCACCAGTCTCCGGTGGGATAAGCCGTCGTCCCTGGAAAAGCTGACCAGACGCTGCGTGAGACCCGTGGCGCGCATGAGGCCCCTTTCCGCCTCCTCGAGGTATTCCCGTATTTCCTCCATGGAGTTGCCCTTCATCTTCGCCAGTGATATATTCCCGATCACGGACGTCAGTATATTGTTGTAATCGTGCGCCAGGCCCGAGGAGAGATTGCCGAGCGATTCCAGTTTCTGTATTTTCTGCAATTCCGTCTGAATATTCCGTTCACCGGTAACGTCCTTGAATACCAGTACCGTGCCGATGTATTTCGACGAGCGATCGAGTATGGGGGATATCGTGCTCGACACGAGCCGCTCGGTTCCGTCCTTTGCGACGAGAATGCGGCAATACGAAAGCGAGTCGCTTTTCCCGATCAGCTCCTGCCGGCCGATCGGCGTCGGGCACCACTCCCTGGTTTTCTCGTCGATAAAGTAAAAGACATCGGACAGGGGTTTTCCGCGGGATTCTTCGAAATTCCAGCCCGTGAGGAGTTCCGCGACACTGTTCATCAGCGTGATCCTGCCCTGCGGATCGGTCGCGATCACCCCGTCGCCGAGGCATTTTATCGTTACGGCGAGCCGCTCTTTCTCTTCCGCGAGAGCCTCTTCGGCCCTTTTGCGGCTCAGGACACCGGTCATGATCTGGGATGCCACTTTAACAATTTCGGTAACATCGTCGTCCCAGTGACGATGGCGACCGTTGTCGGCGATACCAAGAAACCCGTAGAAGCGTTTGCTGAGAAACAGGGGAACGGCAAGCAGGGACTTGATGCCGATCTGCTTCAATACCCTTCGCTCGAATGCCGCTGGAATCCGGTCGATGTCGCTGAACTTGATGATCTCATTGCCCGTGATGGTGTTCATCCACCACGGTACTTTCGCCTGTGGGATTTTCATCAACAGGTCTTTTTCCGTGCTCAGCCGCTCTTCCGTCCATTCGTGAATGCTCTTAAGAACGAGGCTGTCCTCCCGATATTCATAGAGGAATATGCGTGAAACCCCCATTGATTCTCCGATCATGCGCAGGCATTCCGAGAAGAAAAGCGAGAGGTCGTCCGCGACCAGGGCCAGCTGGTAGATGCCCGATATCAGGCGTTCCGTCGAGAGCCTTCCCTCTTCATGGATTATCTTTCCGGTGGGGTCATGCCGGCTGTCGGTGTGTTTACGGTCGTTCATGGTGATCTTAAGCATATTATGGCTTTCAGAGAAAAGTATAGCCGGGATTTCGGGATATTCAATGATAACAGGCCCGATTATTAAAAGTATTTTTCTCCAGTGTGATATACCGGCGCTCAAAACGACTTGACGAACAGGCCGCTACGGACATATACTCTGCGCCATGTTTCCCCCGACGAGCTCCATTGTTAAAACTAAAAGAGCGAGTTTCAAGGCGTTGCTTGCCGTATGCGCGCTGCTCGCCGTGCTTGTGGTGAAAAAGACCCATGCGGCTTCCGAAAAGACCTCTGAACGCTCCGGGAGTCCATCGTGGGCCTATCTTACCGACGCTTCCTTCGATCCGACCGCTGATGCGACGTTCATGGAGAAATTGTTCCGTGAGTATTCTGTACTTGCGCTCGCCGGTTTCACCGTGGGGCGCGATGGAACGCTGGTCCGTCGACCCGCGCGCGCACGATCCGTCGCCGATTATGCGGCCGGGAAGGGCATACGATTTTTTCCGGTGGTAAGCTTCAGTTCGATTGCGGACGGAGCGGGCCTGCTCGCGTCCGATTTCTCACGCAGGCGGGCAATCGCGCGGATAACGGGATGCATCCGCGAATATTCCGCTTCGGGCGTACATCTCGATTTCGAGTACCTCCCCCCGGAACTGGCCCGCGATCTGGCGGCATTCATCGGTGAAATCCGTGATGCGGTGAAATCGTACGACCGCTCACTCTCAATATCGATGGCGCTTTTCCCGCAGGTCGATTTCCCGTCGCACTGGTCCGGTTTTCACGATTTCGCGCGCATCGCACCCCTGCTCGACGAGGCGGTACTCATGTGTTACGATTACCACCGGAAAGGTACCGGCCCCGGCCCCGTCGTGAGCGTTCACTGGGCAGACAGAAACATCGTTCAGGCCCTGAAATTCTTTAACCCCGACAGACTCTGGCTCGGTGTTCCGGCATACGGTTACGCATGGAAGGGCTCCACCGCGGAAGTCATATCCGCGCGATCCGGCGTAAGGCAGGCCGCTCGTTTCGGAGCGGTACGGCATTCGTCGGGAACGGTCTACTACGAGTACGATCGTGGCGGCGTCACTCACAGGGCATACATCTCAGATGCCCGGACCAGAAATGAACTCGAAGCGCTTGCCCGTAAACACGGGCTCAAAGGCACCGCGCTCTGGCGACTCGGGCTGGAGGATTGAACGCCTTTATCCTGCATCCGCCGATACCGTAAAAGCTCGCGCTACAACAGGAGGACGATACCCATGGCCGGCAAGGAATTCAAAAGCAACGTGTTCGCAAAAAACCCTCAATTCAACTATCTTCCCGACGGGGACCGGTATCTGCTCGAAGTCGAAAAGCCTCGATACCGCTTCAACGTTATCGGTACCGGCATCATGGGCCAGGAGCACATGAGGGTAACGGAAATGGAGGGACGCGGCTCGATTCATGGGATATACGATACAAATCCCCGCAGTATAGAAAGCGCGCGCCAGATGTTCACCCTGCACGCCCCGGACCGCGAACTGGTTGTGTACGACTCGCTCGAAGCCGCATGTAACGATCCCGCCGCCGATGCCCTGATCCTGTGCACGCCGAACTTCACGCATATGGATATAGTCAGGGTTGCGGCAAAATCGGGCAAGCACATACTGCTCGAAAAACCCATGGCGACGACGGTGGCCGACGCGCGGGACATACTGTCGATCGCGAAAAAACACGGCGCCGTTTTCCAGATCGGCCTTCAATACCGCTACAAATCGATTTATCGCGAGGCCATACACGAGGCGCTCGACCGGAAGTCAATCGGAGATATAAAGACCATAAGCATCCTCGAGCATCGCATCCCCTTCCTCGACAAGGTCGGCCAGTGGAACAAGTTTTCAAAATATTCCGGCGGAACGCTTGTCGAGAAGTGCTGTCACTATTTCGATATGTTGAACCTTTTCGCCGGCGCAAAACCGTCGACCGTCTACGCATCAGGCGGGATGGCGGTGAATTTCCTCGACTTCGAGTACAAGGGCCAGAAGTCGGATATCATGGACAACGCCATGGTGATCGTCACCTACGAAAACGGTGTTCGGGCCAGTTTCAACCTCTGCATGTTCTCGCCGATGTTTTACGAGGAAATAATAATCTGCGGGGACGAAGGCCGGTTGCGCGCCTTCGAAAACGAGGACTATCTTGCCGACCCGCGTCCGAAGAGTCACCTCGAGATAATCTGCGGCGAAAAGCGGCCATCGAGGACGTCCACTCCATCTTATCCCGTCTACATCGAGGCGAGCGGCCACAACGGGGCGACCTATTACGAGCACCGGGCGTTCATCGACAATATGGACGGGGAGCAAACAAAAACCGCCTCCGCCGAGGAAGGCTACTGGTCGATCGTCGTCGGCGCGGCCGCCGAGGAATCGGCGCGCACAGGCAGCGTAATAAAGATAAATGATTTTCTTAAAAAACAGTGACGGGGAAAGAATCATGAACTATTTTCTGGACAGCGCCAAAATCGAAGAGATACGGTACGCTTACGCGAACTGGGGAATAAACGGTGTTACTTCGAATCCGCGACACATCCTCGCATCCGGAAAGCCCTTCCTGGCGGTGATCGGGGAACTGGCCGAGGAGTTCAGGGGGAAGGACTTCCCGATATCGGTGGAAATCAATCCACACCTGGAAGACTCCAGGTCGATGGTGCTCGATGCGCGCAGATTCGCTGCGATGTCGGAGAATTTCGTCATAAAGATACCATGTACGGAACAGGGACTTGCGGCGGCGAAAGAGCTGGCGGAAACGGGAGTCCGGACCAATGTGACGCTGGTCTTCAGCGCCTCCCAGGCCCTGCAGGCCGGGCGCATAGGCGCGGAGTTCGTTTCACCGTTCATCGGATGGAAGGAATCGAGCGGAGAGGACTGCAGGAACTTCGTCGAAGACATCGTTTCCGCCTACCTGAATTACGCGATCACGACAAAGATAATCGTGGCGGCGGTCCGAAGCGGCAAACAGATTGTCGAGGCGGCAACGGCCGGTGCCCATATCGTAACGGCCGGATTCGAGGTATTCAAGGACAGCTTTACCCATCCCTTCACCGACCTGGGACTGCAGCGTTTCAGGGACGCCTGGGACCGGACCGATACGGGAGGCTGACATGGACGGTCGGCGGCGTATTCGGGCCTCGGGCGAAGCGGAACTGCCTATGTACCGGGCGTCATTCGGGGCCCCGGAACAGGCGGGCTGAAGCTTCCCCTTTATGGATAAGCTCAACTACCAGTTTCTTCTCTCGCTCTGTATCGTGATCGCGGGCTACGGAGCCAGACGCGCCGGACTCGTGACCGCTAAAGACGGCGAAGCCCTTTCTCGTGTCGTGCTCAACATCACCCTGCCCGCACTGATCCTCCATACGTTCGGCTCTTTTACCGTGGATCGTGCGCTTGCCATCCTTCCCGTGGTCTGTGTCGTCTTCAGCCTCGCCATGGCGGCGATATCATTTCGCTCGTTCAGGATGGAGCCACCGGAGAAAAGAGGCCTGTTGACCATCTCCGCGATGGGTTTTAACATAGGCCTTTTCGCGTTTCCGCTGGTCGAGGGCGTATGGGGCGCCGAGGGACTACGATATATCGCCATGTTCGACATGGGAAACGCGCTAATCGTCTTTTTCGTGAGCTACCTGGCGGGCTCGTTTCTATCGCCCGTAGCCCGTCCCGTCGGAACCGGAGAGGTGATCCGGCAGATTCTTACGTTCCTGCCTTTCATGAGTTATGTGCTTTCTCTGGGAATGAACGTTACGGGTCTGCGATTCCATCCATTCGCCGCGGATATGCTCGCGACCGTTTCCCGGGCGAACATGGCACTGGTGCTTCTGCTGCTCGGGATTTTTCTGGACTTTTCCCTGAGCAGGTCCGAGTGGGGACGGATCGCACGGGTCGCGGGCCTTCGCTACGGCCTTGGTCTGGCGGCCGGAGCCGCGCTTTATTTTCTACTCCCCATCGGAGCCCTCCAGCGCGGCATAATCGCCATCGCGCTCGTTCTTCCGGTCGGGATGTCCACCATCCCTTACGCTGTTGAATTCGGATACGACGCGAAGCTCGCGGGAATGCTCGTCAATA
The DNA here is from genome assembly GCA_964625625.1 of uncultured Leptospirales bacterium. Taxonomy (GTDB): domain Bacteria; phylum Spirochaetota; class UBA4802; order UBA4802; family UBA5368; genus MVZN01. The sequence goes on from CAZVEG010000055.1 coordinate 20,797, forward strand.
CGACCAATATCATCAGTTTCGCGCTGATGTGGCTGATGTCAATGGTGATCATCAACCTTAAATAAGGAGCGATTTCATGAGTGAAAAACGGGAATTGCGGACCCGGAATCTTATCGCCTACGGAGTGGGCGACCTCTACGGCGGCGGATCCTTCTTTATCATCAGCACCTTCGCCATGTTTTATCTGGTCAACGTCGTCGGCCTCTCTCCCGTGCTCGCCGGACTCATTCCGGGGCTCGGTAAGATATGGGACGCCGTTTCAGATCCGATCATGGGCTATATTACCGATAACACAAAATCCAGGTTCGGGCGCCGGAGGATCTTTTTCCTCATCGCGGTACTTCCCGTGGCGGTCAGCTTTTTCCTCATATGGCTGCCCGTGCGTTTCGATACGCGGGTGTATACATTCCTGTATTATTTCTTCGCCTACCTGTTCTTTTATACCGTGTCCACCATGACGATGGTGCCCTACTCCGCCCTCAGCGCGGAAATGACGCTGGAATTCAGGGAGCGCAACCGCCTCTCCGGCGCGCGTATGATCTTCTCCATAATGGCCTCGCTGGCGGCGGGAGTGCTGGTTCAGCCCATCATCAACTCCTTCGACGACCCGGCGAAAGGCCACATGATGGTCGGCCTTGTCTTCGGGCTGCTCTTCTCGATTCCCTGGATTTTCGTCTTCCTGGGAACCTGGGAGCTGCCGCGCGCCGGAACGGAAACGGACAGGCCCATGAGCATTTTCCGGAATTTCAGTTCGATTTTCGCCAACCGTACGTTTCGCCTTCATATCGGAATGTATATATGCGCGTACGCCTCGATGGATATCCTGATGTCCTGGTTCAAGTTTTACGTCATCGACTACCTTGGCCGGGGGGACATCGTTCACTTCGGTCTCGGCGCGATCGTGCTTACCGAACTGGCCGCGCTTCCGTTCTATGTGATGCTCACCAATAAGAAGGGCCACGGCAGGGCCTACATGCTCGGGCTTGGATTGTGGGCGGCGGCCACCGCACTGATGGCGCTGCAGCACCCCGGATCTCCGTCCTGGCTGGTCATTCTCAATTGCGTGTTCGTGGGAGCGGGCATGTCGGCCGGGGTGGTGATCCCCTGGACCGTGCTTCCCTTTGTAACGGACGTTGACGAGCTCATAACTACGCGGAAACGGGCCGGCACCTACGCCGGGGCGATGACCCTCATCCGCAAGCTCATCCAGGGGGCGTTCGTACTTCCATTGCTGGGAGTATTACTCAAGACGATTGGCTACATCGTACCGACCGCCGAACAGGTCGCCGCGAAAACCCCGGTCAGCCAGGAGCAAAGCACGCTCCTGTTCATCAAGGCTCTCTTCATTATCTGCCCGATCGTGCTGATCCTTCTCGGAATTTTTTTCGCCTCCCGGTTCAGTATTTCACCGGAAACGCACGAGATACTGATGAAGGAAATCGCGCGCATGAAATCCGGCGGCCGCAGGGAGGATGTCGATACGCACACACGCCGCGTCTGCGAGGAGCTGACCGGGCGGCCGTATGAAGAACTTTACAGGCAGGTATAGCATGAAACATCCAGTCACCATCGGGGTCGTGTGCCTGGCCCGCAAGACATTCGACTATAACGCCGCCGCGGAGATATATGAAAAGATCCGGAATGAATTCCGGCAGATTGAAAATGTAAGATGGGAATGCGTGAACAACCTGCTCATAGAGGTTGAAGACGCACAGGCCGCCGCGAGGGAGCTTTCACGGAAGGCGATAGACGGACTGGTGTGTATCAGCGGCACTTTCCATCTCGGCCACCTGCTCCTGGAGCTCGCGCGCGGCATAAAGGTGCCACTCCTGTTATGGGGACTCAACGAGCTGCCGTATGACGGAGGCAAGATACGCCTGAACTCCGTTTGCGGCGTGAATCTCAATGCTTCGAATCTCTACAAGGCGGGGATACGCGATTATCACGCCATTATTCAGGATTCGATTGACGGGGACTGGATTGACGCCGTACGGATCAAAACGGCTCTTGCCTCCTCCCGGGTGGGGATCGCCGGGTACCGCGCCCATGGGTTCTTCAATATCGACATCGACGAGCCCGCGACATACCGCGAACTCGGTGTTCTCGTCGATCACTTCGAACTGTCGGATTTATTCAACTTCCCGGCGGGTGCCGTCGAAGTGAAGGCCGAAAAGGAGAAATACGCCGGCCTGTTCGATATTTCCGGCATCTCGCCCGATCAACTCGAGCTCGTTTCCTCGCTGGCGGCACGGCTGCGGGCGTTTATCGAGCGCAACAAACTCTCGGCCCTCGCGCTTCGATGCTGGCCGGAATTCGCGGGGAGCTACGGCATCTCGCCGTGTGCCGCGATGTCGCTGCTGCAGTCCGAGGGATGCATACTGGCATGCGAGGGTGATATCGACGGCGCTCTTTCGATGCTGGCGCACCGCGCCGCGGGAGCCGAAACGCCCTTCCTTGCAGACCTGTCGCAGATAAACATCGAGGAGAATTTCGCGCTGTTGTGGCACTGCGGCGCCGCGCCATGCGGTCTCTGGGACGGAACGTGTGTGCGTTCCCTGGATACCTATTTCGCCGGAGGAAAGGGCGTTACCGCCGATTTTGTCATGAAGCCCGGAGCCGTTTCAATCATGCGCATGGACTCGGTATCGGGCCGCTACCGGCTCTTCATGCAGAGCGCGCTGGGAATTCCGATGGACAAGGAGCTGCGCGGGACCTACCTAAAAGTCGTTTTCGAGGAACCTGTCAGGAGCGTGTTCGAGCGGATAATTTACAACGGGATCGCCCATCACGCATCAATGGCCTATGGTGATTACCGCCGGCCCCTGGAGATCTTCGCCCGGATGCGGGGCTGGGACGTAATCCGATAGAATTACCCTCCCGTGACCGGGGACGCATCGGATAGCCCGTATATACGCGACCGTTCAGAACGTCAGCACGAGCGAGCTTCTCGCCTTGAGCGCAAGCCCCTGGGCGAGCTCCCTCAGGCCGAATCTTTCTCCCGTCTCCGCTATGAAGGCCTTCGGAATTTTGATGCCGTTGCTTTTGAATATTCGCGCGATCTGCTCCGCATCAAGCGGTACCACCGAGCTTTCATCGCCGAAATTGAGCGCCAGCAGGGCACCCGCCGTGTTGAGCAGGTATGTCGGATGTGAGGTGTCCATCACCCCCAGAGGATAGACCTTCCCTCCGTTGAGCGTTTTCGAAAATGCGATGCATTCCCGTATCTCCGCGAATTTTTCCTCCGATACCCTGGAAAGATTGTCCGAGATGATCAGCATTCCGTTGGAAACGCAGATGACGTCCCTGAGCATTTTCCTCTCGCTCTCGGAGAGGTTCGTATCGGTATCACGGATCATGAGGCAGTCGGGGTCGTTCAGCCACAGCCGGCGGTGCATGTAGGCCCTGTTGAGCGTATTGCGCAGTGCGTTGCGCGTGCCGACATGGGATTCCCCGCCCCAGGTCTTTTCGTCCTTTTCGATCCAGTTGGGGGACACGTCCTCGCCGATCCTGTTGCCGTCCACGATGCCGATTCCCTGCATGATCGGAATGCCGCAACCGAGGATGAAGGTATCCGCGCCGGCCTCCTCGCGGATAGCCCCGAGGGCCATCTTCATACGCTCGGCCCTGGTGAGTGAATTGTTGACGCATGATCCGGAGAGCGCGCCCGAGTACAGGAAATCGAGTTTCAGAACGTCGTATCCCCATTCCCCGGCGGCGGTGCGGATGACTTTTCGAAGGTATTCCATCGCACCGGGATTGGTGACGTCAAGGCCGAAGAAAAAGCCGCCGCTCCACCCGGGATTAAAACCGGCGTACGATTTACCCTTCGTAAGAACGGGAAGCCCGCCCCGGATGAACCAGTCAGGGTTCTTTTTGAAGATATTGGACGCTATCGTCGCGGACAGCGGCGCCAGCCAGAGGCCGGCCCTGTAGCCCGCGCGATGTATCTCCTCTGCGA
>CAZVEG010000056.1:0-24484 GCA_964625625.1 uncultured Leptospirales bacterium
CCGCCGCGACTTTCATGTACAGCCGGTTGTAGTCGTCCTCCAGGTTCTTCACCGCCGTTGTTTCGATGTCCTCGAGCAGGATCGTCCTTCCCACATCGGCGCCGTTGACATTGATCACCACATGGTCGACCCTGTTCGAGCGCTTCTGGAATTTCGGGATCGGATTTTCCGCGACCCGCAGCGCCACGAGCACGCCGCCGATGGTCACTCCCGCCTTGAGCGGGATTCCATTAAGCGATACCCGTATTCCCGTCTCCATCGCCTTGTCGGACAGAAGCGGTCCGCGGGAGAGCTTGATGGCCCCCTGGCCCGCCTGGAAAATCATTATGAGCTCCCCGGCGTTCGCCGGGATGTTGTCCCGGGGGCCGAACATCCCCACCCACTTTCCGTAGTCCTCGGTATCGTTGAGCTTCTTCGAGAGACGCTGTAGATCGCGGTACACCATGGCCAGGCGCGGATCGAGCTCGTAGATCTGCTTGTATTCGATATACGCGAATTCGCGGTCGTTGAAGTCATTGTCCTTGTCCGCGCTTATCTCGAAGGCGATCGCGGTGAGGTATTTGGCCATGAGGTTCTGCTTGTAGGCCTTGCCGCTCGAGACGTTGATGTCGCGCAGAAGGTCGTTCACCTTCTTGAACTCCACCCTGGCCGAATCCGCCTCTTTGAGCATCAGGAAATTTATTCCCAGATACATGTGTATCAGCACGCGCTCGAAATCCTCCCCGCGATAGTTGGTCACTGTATCGTTCAGGAAGAGCGAGGCGGCCTCTTTGCTCACGCTGACGGCGATGCGCTCGGCGAGTTTGGCGGCTTCGAGCAGCACCTCGTTGCTGGTCTTGTAGTCTCCAGCGGCGTGGAGCATCAGGCCCGCCTCCATCATGAAGAGGAGCTGGTCCTTGCCCGATTTGTTGACCGCGGGCAGGAGTTTGCGCGCCGCCTCCTTGTACTGGCCGTAATAGAACATCTTCTCCGAATCCTTCATCACCTGGACATAACTCCCGGCGCACCCGAAGGAAAAAACGAGGAGGGTGACTATCGCGGCCGCGCGAATCCTGGTATTCATGTAAACCGTCCCTTAGCCCGGATTAAAAGGATATCTTGGTCTTCGCGCTCGCCTTGAGGAACTCCTGGCGGTCCTGCCATTCGACAACGTTCGTCCTCAGGTCGATGAGCTGCATGGTGACGACCAGGTACTGGAGCGACTTCCCACCGACCGTGCGCACGTTGTCGCGAATGTCGCCCGTAAGGTAGAAATTCGGCGACTTGAGCATTCCGACCGGGATGGCGGCGTCGGGATCGATCATACCGGTCATGCCGCGTTCCATCTCGGCCATTGCGTCCGCGGTCAGCGACTGGTCGATGAACCTGATGCGCTTCTTTATGAGGTTGGTGGAGATCTCGTCGGTAATCATCTTGGTGTCGATGTGCTCGGATGTCTTGTTGCGGAAATTCCGGACCTCGATGAAGGCGGGCTTTTTGTACTCCTCTTTAAGAAAAGTGTACATGGAGGTGACCATGGTGTTCACGGTCATCTTGATCTCCTTTGGGCCCCATTCGCGCGATCCCTTATCTTCCTTCGCGTCCCTGTACTGCGTCCCCCCGCCGCAGGCGGTCATCATGAACATCAGCGCGACGCCGAGAACTGCGTATTTTTTCATATCGGTACACTCCTCGTAATGGATTTCATTCTTCCCGCGCCGGGGAAACCGGCAAGCGCCCGTAAATCTGCTCGTATGTCTCGATTTCTGGTCGTTTTCGCGGGTCTGCTCTGCGATTATCAAACAGGCATCTCTATACAACGGAATCGGACGCCTGTAAAGTATAAATTTAAAAATTTATCGCCCGCGACACGATGTCAAGGACCTGCCGCACGGCATCGTCCGTGTCCGCGTTTTCCACTTCGCCGACGAATTCCATGCGGTCAAGCGTGTATGCATACAGGGGGTCGTAGTATCTTTCCAGGAGAAGCCGCGCGAACTCCCGGAGATCCCCGCGTTCGAAAAGTTCGACGAGCGCGCAAGCGGTACGGGCCCCGATGCGGTTTTCGAGCGAATGGATGATCCCCCGGACCCTGTCGGGGTCGGCATCGTCCGGGTATTCGTCCAGGAGGTTTTGCACACGGCGCTCCATGGAGGCGCGAACCAGTATTCCGGGCGCCCCGCGCATACACTCCAGGAGACGAGCCGGCAGATGGACGTCACCGATCTTGCGGGATTCACCTTCCACAAGAACGAACGGAAGTCCCCGGAGCGCGTCGACCCTCTCCACCAGAAGGCTCTCGAACATCTTCTGCGAGTTCGGCGCAAGGCCGAGCGCGCCGAACACCGAGCTGCGGTGGCCCGCCATCGCCTCGAGGTCGATCGCGTTCCCGGTCTTCCGGATTATGCCGGTTTTACCCGCGCCGGTAAGGCCGTGGAGAACGAAGAGCGGCTCCGGGGGCTCGAGCGAATCGATCCGCCCGCGGATATAACGCCGGTATTCCCTGTAGCCGCCCTTCAGCCGGTAAACCGGGAGACCCAGCGTTTCGAGCAGCGACACCAGCGTGCTCGACCTCATGCCGCCGCGGAAACAGCCTATCACGATATCGCATCCCTTCATGCGGGAAAGCCGGTCCACCATCCCCGCGAGCTTGCTCCCGGCGATCTCGGCCCCCTTCACGATCGCCACATCCTCCCCGTGCGTCCGGTAAAGGGTGCCGACCAGGGCGCGTTCCTCATCGTCGAAAACCGGCATGCTGATCGAACCCGGGATATGATCCGCGAGGTACTCGACGGGAGCCCTCACGTCGACGAATACCGTCGTGGCGACCGAGCGCGCCTCCTCGTAGGAAATCTCACGCATCTTCATCCCGCCGGCGACGGCATCCTGACCGACACATCCGCGCCGGCCGCCAGCTCGTGCATGGCCCGGAACAGGACTTCCATGTAAACGGTCATTGACGGGGCGAAAAGCAGCGGATGGAAATCCGCTTTCCTCACCGGGCGCCGCGACGTCCCGCGCCCGTCGAAACCTTCAATTTCGAAACTGAAATCATCATTAAACAGGCTCTCGAGTTTTTCGAGCGGCACGGCGTAAATGCCCGTCACCTCGCCGTCGGTGAAGCGATATCCCGAGAGGGGGCGTTCGTCGCGAAGCAGATAGACGCGCTGAAATTCGCGATGAAAAAGCGACGGCGTCAATTCCTCGTACCGGTAATAGCCGAGGTCAACGAGCTCTTCATCGGCGGGAGAAATCCCTATTTCCTCCGATGCCTCCTTTTGTATCTTCCCCTCCGTCTGCCCGAAGAGCACATGACCGCCGACGGTGATGTCGAGACAGTCGGGATAGTGTTCCTTGTGCCGGGCGCGCCGCTGAAAGAGCACTTCGGGCATACCGCTTACGGTGCGCAGTATCCACAGATGCACGCCCTCGTGTGGTACGCCCTCCCGATGTGCGCGCCGGCGCATCACCATCCTCCCCGTCGGCCTGGCCGCGGCCCAGTCCCATTCCTCCAGCGCCTCGTCACCCTGCACAAATATCTCCATGCTCACCGGTCCGCCTCCCCTGATGACTCAACAACGATGCTCAAGCATACTGCCTCAATCCGGCCTCCGGCCGCAATGAAAAAACTGTACTGTACAAATAGGCGCCATATTCCGAAAATAATAGCATGATGTGGCCCGTGCCGCAATCTCCTCTTCCCCCCTTCCCGAACCGGAAGGGGGGAAGAGGAAGTCCCGGCAGGCGGAAAAATTCGGCGGGTGATCTCCTGAAATGCATGTGACCGACACACAACGAGACTTCCCCTGGGGTGTTCTTTTCGTGATGCTCCTGCTGCTCGCGACCCTTTCGATCGCGGCGTCGGCCGGTTATTTTTATTTCACCTGCACCGTCTCCATTCGCGACACCGTGGACTCAACGCGGAAACACTCCACCGAACTCATCGAGGCGCTGGGCAGCGTGGCCGAATTCAGCTACGCCAGGAAGAGCTACGGCAGGCTCCGCCTGCTTCTGCGGGAAAAGCTGAAGGGGAACAACGGGATGGTGGCCTTCTTCACGCTCGCCGACGGTTCAATCAAGGCGCATTCCAGCCCCGAGGGTGAAAAGGCCGTTGACGGGAATATAGCCGGGGACGAGTTCACCTACAACCGCGACCAGATATTTCTCCCCCTGGCGGCGAAGACGGGGGAGGTCTATTTTCTCGAATACAACATCATCTCACGCTCGGTTCCGTTCGATCGCCGGCAGCGCGCCTTCATCAAGAGATTCCTTTATCCCGCCATCGGCAGCACGGGATGGCTGGCAACGCGTGCCGTCTATCACCGCGCGAAGCCGGTGGGTACCATCAACTTCATCATATCGAAAGACCGGGTATATTCGGCCATAACGAACACCGCCGCGGGAACCCGCAGGCTCCTGACACTGCTGCTCCTGGGTTCGCTCCTCGTTTCCCTGATCGTTTCGCTGATGGTCTTCCTGCGCGTGGAACGCATCCCCGCCGCGGTTCCGGCTTCCACCGCTCCCGGCGAGCGGCCGGCGACATCGCACGGGGATGCATCGCCGGTCCATGGAGCCGGGGTGCGTCCGGCGGGCACCGCAATACGGGACGCCATTCCCATAATCAAGTGAGAGGTACCCATGCTCCTGATCGACCATACTGAATTGACCCCCGGGGGAACGGCCATCGTAACCCCAAGGGGACCACTCACCTCGGCGACCGCGCCCGCCCTGGAAAACGCCATCGACACTCTCGCCCAGGAGGCATCGCCCTTCGTCATCATCGATGCCTCCGGCCTGGAATATGCCAGCTCGGCCGGCATCGGGATGATCCTCCACGTTCATCGGTCGATCGCTTCACGGCATGGAGCGCTCGTGGTCTGCTGTCTCCCGGCCGAAATACATTCGCTGTTCAGGCTCATCGGCTTCGACAGGGCGATCGACATAGCCGGCTCGATCGACGAGGCGGAGAGCGTAATCGCCGAACACAGGGCCGGAAAAACCTCCGCCATCGTCCCTCCGTCCGAACACCGGCCCGCGCCGGAGATACCGGAAACCGGGGAACGCGCCGAAGCGATCAGCGGGAATGACGATTCCGCGAAGCCGGCCGGGGACGGTTTCAACAAGGCGCTGGTCGTCGAGTGCGCCGAATGCGGCGGGCTCGTACGCGTGAGGAGAAGCGGGACCTACCAGTGTCCGCATTGCCGCGCCGAATTCTCCGTGGAGAAGGACCAGACGATTATCTTTTAATTTTATGTGGCTATAAAATAAGATAATTGACTTTAGCGTGCGCCTGTTTATCTTAATACGGTAAAAGAGGATTTCCCGCGCGACAAGGCGGCCGGCGATCAAGCGGTCATGCGGAGAATCGTATACCAGCACCGTACGGGGAGCGGAATCATGAAAGTTGTCCACGTCCTGAAAAAGATCGAGCTTATCGACAGCGACATAAAAGACCTGCGGAAGATGGAAAAATCGCTCCAGCGAAACAAGTCGTTCACCACCCCCATATATCTCTCCATCGAGAAGCAGATCAATATTCTTCTCGGCGAAAGGATCAAGCTGCTCGAGCTGAAGATCGACAACCCCCCGGAATACATGATCGAGGAAATAGAAGGCAAAAAGCCTGAAGAGCCCGAGGAGGAACCCGCCAGGCCCGCGGCCGGTAAGAAAAAAGCGGCGGCCGGGAAACCACGCCAGAAAGCGACGAAGCGCAGGGACAGGTCGGACGACATGGATCCGGATGACGTGCCGCTCATGACGCAGGATCTCATCGACCGGAAAATAGAAAGCATCCAGAAGGTCTCGGACGACGTGCCGATACGGGAGCTCCTGCGGCCGGTTGACGACGAGGAAGAGAAACCCTCGGACGAATCGATAAAGCTCCTCGATATCGCGCTTGAAAAAGGCACGCTCGCCAGGGGCGACGCCGACAAGGAAAAGCGCAAGGTTAAATTCTTCAAGGACAACTTTCCGGGCGGGGAATACTGATCCGGCGATCCTCTATTTTTTACCTTCCATCATCAACTCGATCCTGTATTTTTCGAGCAGATACGGGGTGCTGCCCCAGGCGGCGTCTTCAGGCCCGAGGTCGGCGAACACGACGTCACGCAGCAAGGTGTTCGTCCCGAAACCCTTCACCCTGAGCTCCTTGACCTTCTCTCTGGCGCTGTACAGCTCCCTCGACGTCATGAAGCCGGACGAAACATTATCGGGAAACTGGATATCGTAAAACACCTCTTCACCCATGTGACGGGCGACACTCGCGCTGAGCGCATGCGAATTTTTATACCCGGTGAGATACTGCTGCTCCACGTTCCGGGTATCGTCGGAGAGCGCGACCTTGCCCATCCTGTCCACCCGGAGAAGGAAGAAGCGCGTCTGACCGGCGGCGGGCCCCGGCGCGCCTTCGCTCGACAGACGCTTCTCAAGATTGCGGCAGAAATCGAACATCGCGCAGAGCGCCGTGTCGCGCACCGCACGGCTTTTTATGAACGTGAAAAAACAGCCCGATTCGTTGATTACATGAAGCACCATATGGTCTTCCTTTTCCTCGTAGACCACGGTTATTCCCGAGGGACGGAACAGCTGGTAAACGGCTTCGAATGCGACCAGAGCCCCCTCCTCCCCGTGGAAACGGTAGCGGACGGCGCGGGAGGATTTCAGCGTGAGCGCCGTAAGGAGCTTGACCAATCCCGGATAGATAAAGGCCGTCACCCTGTTCCCCTCGCGCGAGATGAGCACGAACCTGTCCTTCATCTGGGTCACGAAGCGCATGTCCGTTCCCTCGCCCCCCTCGATGATAAACGAGTAGGCCTCCTTGAACATCGTGCTGATCCGTTTATAGAGCTTCTTGAACGGTTCCGGCGAGTGCACCACGCAATACGAATCGAAATGTCTTTTCTGGTGAATCCCGTCGCGGATCACCAGGCCCAGTATCCGCGCGATCTCCTCCTCCGAGGAGTATTCCTTGATGAACGACTCCCCCCAGCTCGTGTAGTAAAGGTGATGGACGGTCTGGATGGATTCCGCGTTCTCCCTGTTGAAGTTGAGGATGACCGCGTTAACGAGGCCGAACGCGGGCTCCAGGAAGTACTGGTTCTTGATCCGTATGCCGTCGCCGGTAAAAAGAGCGGTGACCTGGTTGAGGAGCTCGGTGACGGCCGTCGGATTGACCCTGGTGTAGCCCGACTGGATGTTTATCCGCGAAAAAACCGGGTCGTACACGCCGTTGACCGCCATCCACATGAGCAGCCGAAGCAGGTTTTTCTCCACCCTGAGGGTCGTTGAAAGAAAGGCGTCCTTCTCACTTTTATTTCTCTTGAAAAGCCTCCACTCCACCTCGTGAATACCCTGGCTCACCGGCTCGATATACAGGATGGCCTCCGAGGGGGTGTCCTTGAAGGTGATGAAATTGTCGATCTTGTCCTGTTCGCGCGCGAAATGGGTCTTGATCTTCCTGCTGAGCAGCATGAAATCGGTCTCGGAGATCCTCTTTTCGAGCTTGAGCGAGGGTAACTGCGTGGCTATCTTCTGGTAACTCAGCAGCATGAAGCGCTTTACCGCGTCCCAGAAGGCCATTACCTTGTTGAAGTCCCACTCCTCGAAGTTGTCGAGGTCCCGGATGATGTTGATATCCCAGCCCCAGGCCCTGACGTACCGTGACATAACCGCCACTTTGTACGGGATGTTCTTCTTGTCCTTTATGCCGACGTATTTCGATATCTGCGGATCCACTTTCAGGTACAGGTTCCGCTTGAGGATGTCGACGAGATCCTTGTCGTCGAGCGTGGAGCTGTAATACTCGAAGACCTCGTTGAACATGAGCAGGTACGAGTCGACCACCGAATTGTCGAGGTTTTCGCGAAGGATGTTGACCTTAATCTTCTGGCTCAGCAGTGGCGAGTCCCCGGTGCCGAAGATGTATTTTTCGAGCACGCCGATCTTTATGATGGACTTGAAGGGGTTCCCGAGCGACTTGATTATCTGGAAGAGCGCCGCGCCCAGGAAATCCTCTCTCGATATTTCGTAGAGGTTACCGAGGTCCACGAATTCTTCCTTCATGTTCTCCGGCAGCCGTTCGTACAGCTCGTCGTATGCCTCGTCCCTGGCGAACTTGGGGACCACCCACCAGAACGGAATTTTACCGGCCACCAGTATAGAGCTTCGAAAGAACTCGTCTTTCAGAACCGCCCCAACCGTGGTGCCGAATGCCTCCTCGTCGTCCTCCGCGAAGATGTTCTGCTTGACGCTCTCGATATCGTTGATGAACAGGTGCACCGGTAGCTCTATCTCTTTCGAAACCCACCGCTGTATAGCGTCCACCTTTTTCCTGAAAGCCTCAAACTGTTCGGCGGTAACCGATCTCCTGCTGACGCAAACCCAGTAATCGAAATCGGACTTCTTGTTGTACGCGACCGTACCGACGCTCCCCATCACGGCGAGCATCTCGACGAACGGGTCCCGCCGCGTTACATCGGTCTTTACGGTCGGGAAACGCCCCTTGATGTATCGCCTGGTCTCGTCGTCGATCGCGTATCTCCATACTCCGGCGGGAACATCACCCTCGACATAGCCCGGAAGGCGCTTGTCGTTCGTGCCGAGCAGGAACGGGATGGAGTTGATGACCCTCTTGACGTTAGGGTTCGGTATCAGTTGTTGAAATCGCTGGTACTTGATATCGTTGTAGCGTTGGAACCTGGTCTTGTTCGCCTCGATTGTCTGAAGATAATCCATGATTTCCGCTTTCCGGCTATACCGCCGCCTTCATCGCCCCCATCGCAAGCATCTCGCGGGACAGGTCGAACAACGGGCCGGCCACGACGCTTTTCGAGGCCCGGTGGCTTTTAAGCGCGAAATCCGCCTTGTGGAGCAGGGGGTATATCCGTTTTATTTTTATGATCGGGTTCGCGCGCGCCAGATCAAGGAACGCCTTGCCCGCGCGCGGCGGCACCGACGCCTTTCGAAGCGCTTCGTCCTCCCCGTCGCCGGCGCGCACCGCGAGATGGTAACGCTCGATCGAATCGGCCTGCCGCGCGACCTGGTTCAAGATTAATAGCTCCGGGCAGTTGTTTTCAATTAAATTTTTCAGCAATCGAAGCGACGACCTCTCGCCTCGATAGAGCGCGTCCACAAACTCGAAAAGCGAGTATTCCTTTTCGCCGCCGACGACGGAGTGCACCGTCTCCTCGGTCACCCGCGTGCCCCCCGCGTTCCTGAGCTTCTCGATGGCGCCGTCCACCGCGCGCACATCCCTTCCAAGAAGGTCGACCAGCGCCCGGGCGACACGCGCATCGATGGCGATTCCATCCGGCTCGAAGGCACGAACGATGTAGGCGACCAGGTCGTTTTCGAAAGGAGGCCAGAAGTGATACACCTTCAACCCGGGAACGGCCTCCGGCTCGATGCCCCTGGGGGGCCTGTTGGCACGGGTCGTCATCACCAGCACCATGGAATCCGGAAGAGAAGCGAAAATCTCGCCGAGGAGCGCCGTACCTGCCGCACCCGCCGGTATGGCGTCCACGTTCAGCAGCACGCAGAGGCGGGCGTCGGAAAACATGGACCTGTTGAGCGCGAAATCGGCCGCCTGCGTAAGCTCGCCCATCTCGCAGTGAAAGCGTCCCGGCGAATGCTCCGCCCCGTCCCCTCCGGGCATGAGAGCGGCGATGCGCCCGACGGCCTTGTCCTTTTCGCCATCGTCCTCTCCCAGAAAGAGGTACGCGCGCGCCAGGCGCTTCTTGTCGAGGTCGGCGTAAAGCTCGCGCGCCACCGGAAACCGCTTTTTATCCATATCACTTCCTGCCCTTTTCAACCGGGGTGAGAAGCTCCGTGTAACTCCCCCGTATCGTCTGCTGTGATATCCTTTTCGCGAGGGCGTTGATAACGCGATCGAGCGCGGCCGCCTCGGGCACGACCGGAGGTTCGGTATCCGAAAACTCCTCGAATGCCTGGATCTCCCGTTCGAAAAAGATCTCCCTATCCCTGTCGCGGTCGAACAGCCGGACCGAGACCGTAATCCTCATTCGCTTGCTCAACGCCAGGCCCATCTCGTTGTACCGGAGCGGGCGGGTCTCGTAACCCGTCACCACTCCCTCGAGCACGAGGTCGGCCCCGGCCTCGTCGGCCACGACCGCCAGTCTGCCATCGGCCGCAAGGAGCTCCCGCACCCGGATACCGAGGGTATCGCGGAGTCCCTGGCCGCCCGCCGCGCCCCGGAAGTCGACCACCAGTATACGGTTGGCGGCCCTGGGGACCACGGGCTCGCCGGTAATGCTTTTAATCACCTTCCCGACGGGACCGCCCGCGCCGCCAGTCGTGGACGCACACGCGCAAAACACCGCGAGCACGGCGAGCGGAATATACGCCTTGAGCTCTTTGAATTTTCCGTACGCGCGGCCGGTTTTTCTTAAAGTCCGCATCGGTCCCTGCCGATAAAAAATACAGATCATTTTACACTCAACGGTCTTCCCGCTCGCCGAACAGGCATAACCGAGAAGGCTTTTCGTGACAAACGGGATATTCACTATCCCGTCTTTTTTTATTCCACGATCCGGATTATCTCCTTCACCGCGTATACCGATTCTATGTACCGCCTGGCCGGGCGGTCCCAGTGGTAAATCGACGACATCGCGTTAATCCCCGCCCGGTGAAGCCCGGCTTCATCGCTCGAGCGGACGAACCGGTGCGCGCGCTCCATGGCGTCGTAAAACGCGGTCGCGTTGAAGTCGGTAAAGAGAAAGCCGTTGCCCTCGAGGGCACCGTCCCTGGTCCGCACCGGGAACACCGTGTCGCGGAGTCCCCCCGTCGCGCGCGCGACCACCAGGCATCCGGCCGCGAACGCCTCGAGCTGGGAAATGCCGCCCGGTTCGCTCATCGACGGCATGCAGAAGATGTCCGAGGAAAACAGCGGCACCGCGATATCCTGGAAACCGAACGAAACGCTGACGTTGTGCGGGTAGAATTCCGAAAGCAGGTACAGCCCGTGCGCGATCTCTTCGCCGCGACGGTCCCCGGACGATATGGAGCCGCCGATAACCGCCTGGTAGCCCAGATGGGCGAAGAGGCCCTCCGAAGCGTCCAGGACCAGCTGAAAGCCCTTCTGCTCGGTGATACGGTGTATCATACAGAAAAGCACCGCATCCGGGTCAACCGCCAGGCCCCGTTCGAGCTGCAGCATCATCTTGTTCCGGGCGCGGACGGCCGCAAAACGCCGCGCGTCGCCGCGGATTTTCTCCACGGCGTCCACGCCGGCCGCTATCTCGGGCCAGCGGGATGAGACCTTTCCCATTAGAGCGGCGTCTCCCCGGAGGGTCTCGACGAGCCGTGGATACTGTTTTTCGACGAAGCCGGAGTTCCTGAACGCATCCGACAGCCTGCGGGCGAAGTCCCCGCCGACGGCATTGCTGATTCCGATGACGTTCGAGAGGATATGCTCCAGGCCATCGCAGGCATACTCTATCTGCCTGGCGTAGCTGGGACTTACGGTGATAACCCTGTCGGCGAACCGTATCCCCGCGGCCATGCAGTTGAGGCGCTCGTGATGCACCGGGTCGGCGAAATCGACCGCCTTCCATGCCGGCAGGTTGAAGAGCTGAAACAGGTCGAAACCCCTCTCGTAACGGTGGTAGGCGTCGAAGTACTGCCAGCCCCCGTTATGGACGATGTGAAGGAATGTCGTGCGCGCGAAATTCGGATTGGAGGCGTACACATGATCGCTCCGCACGATGCCGTTAAAGAGTCCCGTGTACGCATCATTGGTGAAGGTGAACAGCGGCCGCAGCCCGAAGGTGGCGATGACCTCGGCGCTCGCGCGCGCGAAGGCGATCCGGCGACGCAGCTTCTCCTCCGAAGTCACCCCCCAGTACAGGCCGTCGAAAAACTCGTGGTGGTCGAGCAGGAAAAAAGTGACCCCGTCGACGACACCCCGGTAGACCCCCACCTCGTAGTCGACGTTCATTATCTTGAAGCGGACGTTCGTTCCGGTATACCGCACATCGTATCGCTCCACGGCCGAACGCATCTTCGCCCCGGCCTTTTCGTCGCCGCCGCGCCAGAGCCCCGTAATGACGTAAACCACCTCCCCGAGCGCCGCGAGTTCCCGGGGCAACTCGTAGACCACGTTGGCCAGCCCCCCGCTTTTCGAAAACGGGTCGGCCTCGGCGGACATGAATACCATTGGATCCCGCCGGTTGTGAGCCTCCAGCGCCTCCCCGAGCAGCCGGATCCGGTCGTCGGCCGATGAGCGCATTTTCCTGAAAAAAGATACCGAGCGTTTCGCCTCCAGCGCCCCGGTGCGGACCGCGTGGAAGAGCGCCCTTTTCAAACCGAGCTCGAGGTGATGGCGATTGTTGTCCCAGAGCAAGGGTATCAGGTGGGCCGACAGATGGGAGATGAAGGAGTCGAAGGACGCGCAGCCGGCCGCGATTTCCCGGAAGGCGAAATTTGAATCGAAGTGCGCGACGTTCGAAATGGTACACATGCGGAAAAACGAATCCCTCAGGAAATCCCTGTAGAGGCCGTCGATGTCCCTCACTTCCTCGAGCTTGAGGAGCTTCACCCTGTCGGTAAACGACACCACCGTGTCAATGCGCGAGGTTTTGAGCTCGCGCCCGGTGTAGAAGGCGTAGTGGCCCGTAATCGGGGAATACACCGGGTCCACCACACGGTAAAGGCTTTCATCGTCCAGGGGCAGGACCGGGTTGTCGAACTGGATGGATGCCGCCTGGCTGGAGTCGGCGAAGTTGAACGCGCCGATCCAGATGCCCGAATCCGTGAATTTTACCGAGGCGGCGACATTCGTGTTGTTCGCCCACACGAGATATCCCCTGCCCTTCTCCCTGCGGTGAAACTCGTACCACTCGGTGTAAAACCGCTCCACGCTCCGGTGCGCCGCGTACTCGAAACTGTTCCAGTTGACGAAGATGTTGTCGAGGTAGACCTTCCAGCCCTCGCCCTCGGCGCTGCCCTCGTAGTCCATTATGATGTTGTTCATGAACGTCGTCACGCCGACGGCCGCGCGGAGTCCCCTGTGGCCGAAGGTGTTGAGCGCCCGCCGCTCGTCGTGGTTCCCCAGTATACCGAGAAGCTCCGTGCCCTTCGGCATCACCGACGGAAAATAATTATCGTAGATGTGATAAATCTCGCGGACGTCGGTGGTGCCGTGGATGATGTTTTCGCAGATCTTGAAGAGGGCGGAGTTATAGGGAATGATACCGACGCGGGTAAGGAAGCGTTCGTGACCCCAGTAGCACTCCGCGATGTTGATGAAGAAGTCCCGTCCGAGCTCGCGCAGTTTCCGCTCGACCGCCAGCATGAGGTAATAGTGGAGCGGGATGGCGATAACGTCGCGGCAGGCCGAATCGTAATAGCCCGTGGTGACGAAGTGCCCGTCCTCGCGCTCGTTGACGATGATGCCGCCTTCCAGTCCCTCCTCGGCGGTGCGCGGTACGCCGTAGACCGAGGGATAGTTGTTCTTTTTCATCATGATGGGGACCGCGTGCGCCGAGTCGAAACGGATGCCGTCGATGTCGAACCGCTCGATGAGCGTCGTGATCGAGCGCGCCAGCCACTCCCACACCTCAATCCTGCGATAGTTGAAAAGCTTGCCGTCGTTCCAGCTCCCGTACCGACCGTCGGTGGAGGCGCGCGCCACCAGCCGGCCATTTTCGTCATAACACTGCACCGCGCAGTCCCCGGGCACCTCCGTGCTCCGCCTGTTGAGGTGCGGGACGATATCGACGATCACCCTGATACCGGCACGGTGCGCCGTGTCGACCAGTTCCCGAAACTCCCCCTCACCTCCCAGCGACGGCTCTATCTCGACCAGGCTCATGGGTGAAAAGGGCGAAGGAGAAGACGCTTCGGGCGCCCAGTCCTCGCGGTTTGAGCCCCGCTTCTGCACGCCGAGAAGATAGAGCGCGGAGATGCAGTAGCGTTTTTTGAGATCGTCAAGGTGCCTGGTGATATCGGAGAAGCGCCCCAGCCTGATGACCTCCCCGTGCTCGTTGTACACGAGGCCCGGATGGCCCGAGCCGTCCATCCAGTATATCCTGGTATGACCGTGAATGTCGGGAAATATCTCGAGGATTATCTCTCCGCGCACGTCCGGGATGACGTTGATCCTTCCGCTGGTGCCCGAGTAGTGCACCCATTCACTCTTTTTCCTTTTGCGGAAGACGACGTAATCGAAGTGGCCATACTCCTCGAATACGTGTGACGCGGCGTATCGTCCCGCCGCCGCATCGTATTCGAGATCGATGTCGATCGCGTCAATGTCACCCCGCATGGTGAACTGGCCCGAAGCGCCCTGCCGGTACAGACGCACGAAATAAAGGGCGCCGCGGCCCGGCAGTTCAAACTCGAAGCGGTGTGTCGAGCCCGCCGAAAGCGTGGTAAAGACCGCCGCCAGCGGCGCGTCGAATTCCTTGGGAGCGAATATCCTTTCCAGAAGAATATTCGCCCTGTCGCGCACTTCGTGGACATCGTGTCCCGACGCGGCGACGAGCAGGCGCACGGCCTCGCGAAGCGACGCTCCGTCACCGGCCTGCTTGTAGGAGCGTGCCATGCGCTCGATCGACGAGATGCCCCTCAGGTTCGCGTCGGCGTCGAAATTCATCTCGTCGCCGTCCACGCGCGCGTCCAGAAGCTTCAGGAGGCGGCGCCTGTCCGCCGCGGCGAAGGGGCGCACCGCTTTCCCCGGCGCGACTTCGCGGTACTCCAGGGCAGTGATTGTCGAAACGCGGATAACCTCGTCCACCAGCGCGTTGAGCGCGCGTGAATACTCCACCGGGAACACCTCGATGTGCGAATACCCGGTCTCGATCGCGCGCGCCTCGATCGCGAGGAGCCTGACGAAAGCGTCGAAATAAACGCGCTCGCCCCGTTTCGATTCGTACGAGAGCGTGTCGAAGATATTCATTCCCAGGTAGAGGGAGGGGATTTCCTCCCATACCGGCCCCTGGCCGACATGTGAAATGACCGTAGTTTCGCCGGAAACATGAAGGATCGTCGGTACCCCGGGACGCTCGCGGATAATGACGAAGCGCCGGCCCGCCAGCGAGGAGAGAGCCTCCTCCGCCAGGGCCATGTGGACGAACATGAGCGCGGAGACCAGGCGGGAGGACAGGCGCGTGTCGCTGAGGAACCGGTTTCTGATCGTCTGGTCGTCGCCCGACGCGGCGTCGAAAACCGCGTTTTTCATCGCGATCAGGTCTTCCCGGTACAGTGCCGCCGGGTCACCGGCACTTATCCGGGCGACGAGGCCCGCATCGGCCGAAAAAAAGAAGCAGCGGTTTTCGGCGAACGCGGCGCCTATCTCCTCCTTCACCCTGTCGTCCGACACGAGGTGCTCGTCCTGCAGCCGGAAACGGCTGAGGCTGCTCTGAGCCGATGTTCGCATTGTCTCCGTCATGTCGTCGTCCGTCCTCCCTACTGGCTATCACATCGAAGCGACAAGTCAATTTAAAAACCGGTCGTGCGCCACCGGCACCGGAAGACAAAAAAAACGACGGGCGCGATAAAAAATCCTTTAAAAAATAAAACGGATATCGGATCATCCCGGCACCACACCATACAGAGAGAAAAGGCGTGTTCCGCAATGATAAAAAGGCTCCGAGACAGCATCCGTCGGATCGATTTCAGCCGGCTCCCGCGGGAATACAGGGAAGTCTTTCCGAAAGACATTACGTTCACCAACATCAACAGGGAAAAGATTTTCG
Source organism: uncultured Leptospirales bacterium (assembly GCA_964625625.1). GTDB lineage: Bacteria > Spirochaetota > UBA4802 > UBA4802 > UBA5368 > MVZN01. The sequence goes on from CAZVEG010000056.1 coordinate 15,693, forward strand.
CCGTGATGATGATCGTCGTCAACCTGCCCCTGATCTATGTCGACTATTTCAACCGGGAAAAGGCGTACTGGAGCTCGATGCCGGGCTACCGCTATCTCTGTTATCTCCATATCATCGCCATCGCCGCCATGCTGCTCTTCCTGCTCGCCACCAGGTTCAATAAGATCAACAGCCCGGCCGACATCGCTCCTTATCATCGCGCGCTGGCGGCCGTCTTCGCGGTATTCATCCTCGTATGGAGCTCGGCCGTCTCGATCGCCGACCAGTTCATTCATAAAGATATCACCGCGTTCATCGTCGGGATGTTCGCCGTCGCCAGCGCCTATCTCATGAGCGCCCGGCTCGCCCTCGCGGTTTTCATAATTCCCTGCGCCATTCTTTTATACGCGCTGGACTATCTGCAGACCGATCCCCATAGGCTCAAGGGATACTGCATCAATGTCGCTTCGGTCGCCGTTATCGCCTGGGTGCTTTCGCGCATATTCTACATCCAGTACATCAGGGACTTCATCAACCGCAAGATAATCGACAACCAGAAGGAAATCCTCGCACGCCAGTCCAAGGAGGATTTTCTCACGGGCCTTTTCAACCGGCGCTATCTCGAACTGCTCCTGTCGCAGGAATTCGCGCGCGCGCGGCGGTACAATCTCAAGCTCAGCGTCGCCATGGCCGATATCGACCATTTCAAGGTCATCAACGACACCTTCTCCCACCAGGTGGGCGACGAGGTGCTCCGGGTCATAGCGCGGCTCTTCCGCCAGAGCATACGCTCGTTCGATATCATCGCCCGCTACGGCGGCGAGGAATTCGTGCTTATCCTCCCCGAAACCGACATCGACGAGGCCGTGATGGTCTGCGAGCGCATACGGAAGACGATAGAAAGCCACGACTGGTCTTCAATCGCCCGGGGGCTTTCGGTCACCATCAGCTTCGGCATCACCGACGACATGACCAGGGATAACTACGAGAAGCTCCTTTCACTCGCCGACGTACGGCTCTATGAGGCCAAGAACGGCGGAAGAAACCAGGTACGGTTCTAGCCGATGGGCGACGGCCCGCCTGAAATCCTTTCCTACGTGCCCGGCGCCCTCGACAGCGTATCCTTCTCTCAACGCGAAACCGAGGTGCTCGAGCGCGTCAACCGCCGTATTGCCTCAGGCGAGACGCTCACCTCAATCATTGATTTTCTGTTCGACGAAACAAGCCATATCATGCCCTGCGACCGCATAGGCATCGGCTTCATCGAGGAGGCGGGGAACCGCCTTTCGCTCTACTACGTCCGGGCCGCGTACGGGCCGCTGTACCTCGAGCGCGGTTACGCCGCCGACATCCGGGGCAGCTCGCTCGCGCCTATATTCGAATCGGGACACCCGAGAATCATAAACGACCTGGAGCGCTACTTCGACAATCATCCCGGCAGCGAATCGACGCGACTGCTGCTGAAAGAGGGCGTGCACTCCAGCATGACCTGCCCGCTGGAGGTGGACGGCAGGCGCGTCGGGCTTCTTTTCCGCAGCTCGCGCGAACCGAACGCCTACGACGCGCGGCATGCGGCCCTGCACATGGCCGTCGCCGAGCGGCTGGCCCAGGCGGTCGAAAAAGCCTACCGCATAGAGGAGCTCGCCGCGGCCATGGGATCGTACATGGAAATGCTGGGCTTCGTAACGCACGAGCTCAAGAGCCCGCTCTCGTCGATCATCCAGCTCGGCCGTTCACTCGCCGACGGCTACTTCGGGGCGATGGATCCCAAACACCGGGAGATGCTCGAGCGGATATTGAAAAAGGCCGAGTACCTCGTAAGCCTGTCGAACGAATACCTCAACCTCTCGCGCTTCGAGAGCGGCGGCGCTCGTGTCGACCGGCGTCCCGGCGACATTATCGCCGACGTGCTCGAACCCGCCATCGAAATCGTCGCGCCGCAGATCCAGGCAAATGCCGTAACACTCGAGAAAAACTATGAGGGACCGACCCTCGCGGCGGAATTCGACCCCGAGCTCCTCAGGATCGTCGCGGTCAACCTGATCGGCAACGCGGTAAAATACGGCAACGTGAAGGGCCGCATTCGACTGCGCACCGAACGAGCCGGCGATTCTATCCGTGTTTCGGTCTGGAACGAGGGGCCGGGATTTCCGGAATCGGAGAAAAAAAACCTGTTTAAAAAATTCTCGCGCCTGAAAACCCCCGAACTCATGGGGAGAAAGGGCTCGGGCATCGGCCTGTATCTTTCATGGAAGGCGCTGCAGGCGCACGGCGGTAAAATCCGCGCCGACTCCGAAGAGGGCAAATGGGCCGAATTCGTCTTCGAGCTGCCGGTCGGACAACCTGCCCCTCCGAGCAAGGGCTTGTAATCCTCTTGTTCTTAACCCCATGCCCGGTGTTGCCGCAAACCATCCGCGACAGCCTCCCTCACCCTCCCAGCGGGAAGCGCACCACGACCGAAGTGCCCGGCCCCGGGCCCACCTCGATGCTTCCCGAGATCTGCTCGGCGAGCGACCGGACCAGGCTGATGCCCAGGGTGCCGCCGCCTTCGATATCGAGCCCCTCCGGCAGGCCCACGCCGTCGTCGCGTATGGCGAGCACCACGACGCCGTCGTCCGTCAGAGACACCTCGACGCCGATGCTCCCGCGCCGGTCACCGGGGAAGGCGTATTTCAGGCAGTTGGTCACCAGCTCGTTCACGATCATGCCGCAGGGAATCGCCTGGCGGATCGTGAGAGCGATGCCGTCGCGGGAGCGCACCTCGCATCGAATGCGTTCCCTGTCGACTCCGTACCCGCCGAAGAGGTTTTCCGCCGCCTCGCGCACATAGGCCCCCAGGTCGATGTTCGAGAGGTCACTCGAGCGATACAGTTTTTCGTGCACCAGCGCCATTGACTGGATGCGCGACGTGAGGTCCCTGAGCCTGTCGGCGACCGCGGCGTCCTCCACCCGGGCAGCCTGGAGGCGGATGAGGGAACTGACGATGTTAAAATTGTTCTTCACGCGGTGATGCACCTCTTTGAGCAGCAGATCCTTCTGCTTCAGGGCGGACTCGAGGCGCCGTTCGTTCTGTTTGATCTCCCTGAAGAGCGTCTCGAAGGGCCGCGCGAAACCGGTTTCAATGAGGGCCTTGTACACCAGATAGAACCCGGCGATCTTGGCGTAGTGCCCGGCCATGTTGACCAGGCTGTAGTTGCTCACATACAGGCTGAAGGCCAGTTCCGAGAGGATCGAGAAGACGAGCGACCATTTGAGATAGCGGAAGACCGCGGGATCGAACAGGTCCCGATGACGGTAGAGCCTTACGATCGCCGCGGCGAGAATGAACGATATCACGTATTCGCTCATTATCTTGAAGCCGGTCTGTCCCTCGCCCGGCAAGAAACACACCGGGAAAACCCGGAACACGAAAATCGATGAGAGGAGCGCCGTCGTCAGCAGCGTATACACGATGAATACGGCCGGCGCGCGCACTCCCTTCCCTGCGCGCGCGAACGAAAAGGCCGCCAGAAGCGTTCCGCCCTCCATGTAGCGCGCCGCCAGCCACAGCTGGTTGGCCACGTATGGATGGTCCGGAAAGAGGGGCATTCCCTCGTAGCCGAGCGTATGCAGCAGGTCGATGAATCCTATGAAAAGGTAGGCGATCCCTATTACGATGAGGTAATTGTTATGTATTATGCGTCGCGCGTTCCAGGCCACAACGAAGATCGCGAAGGCGACGACGATGCTGAAAAGCTCCGCCATTGAATGAAAGAGGAGGTAGCTGTGCAGCGACGAGGCGTAGAGGGCCGCCGCGAGCAATGCGATCGTGGCCGCAAGAGCGAGCGCCCTTCCATAACGCCGGCCCGGAAGGCCGACCCTGTCCGTTATCGATTTCATTCATCCCCATGTGATCGGCGCTTCGGGTAGCGTTACGCCGCCGGAAAACGGAAAAGGCGATTCCCGTCAAATCACTACTGAAATCATATCATATCTCACATATCGCTCAAGTAAAAATTGATGGTCCCGCGCTTCACGGGGATGACAAGGGTTACAATCCCCGGCATACGGCAGCCGAACAACAAGGGGCTGCAACCCCCTGGCGAGCAATCCCTTGTCCGCCAACCCATCCCGTCATATTTTACTTGTCAAAACCCCGCTTCCGTACCCGCATGGGGATATGAATACCGCCGGAATACTGGGTCATGACCGCCAGGTAGCCCTGCTCGAACGCATGGCGGCGCGCAACCGCGTTCCGCAGACCGTGCTCTTCGCGGGCACGGACGGCATCGGCAAGCGCCTTCTCGCGCGGCGTTTTCTTTCATCGCTCTTCTGCGCCGCGGGCGAAAGGCCGTGCCTTGTCTGCCCCGCCTGCTCCATGATCGAGAAAGGCGCGCATCCGGATTTCATCGAACTGGGCCCCAACGAGCGCGGCATCATCCCGATCGGCGACGAGGAGAAGCGTGAGGAGGGCTCCGTGCGCCGCCTCATCGAACGCCTTTCCCGCCGCTCCGTAAGCGGGCTGACCGCGGTAATCGTGGACGGCGTGGACCGCATAATGGAAGAGGGTCAGAACGCCCTGCTCAAAACGATCGAGGAGCCGCCGCCGTCGGTACACATCATCCTGATCGCCTCCAACAGCTCCCGCATACTGCCGACCATTCTGTCGCGCTGCCTGGTCATGAAATTTCATCCGCCGCGGGAAGACGCGGTTCTCGCTTTTCTCGCCGAACGGGGCGTCGATCCGGCCACTTCGCGACTGATCGCGCCCTTCGCGGGTGGATCGTTCGCGCTCGGAGCAAGGCTTGCCGACGACTCCCGACGCGGGGAGGTGACCGCGCTGGCCGGCGAGATGGTGCGCTACCTCGAGCACGGCGACGCCTTCGACCCGCCGATCGAAAAGGCCGTAAAGGCCGCGGGAGCCGACACGGTGCTCGATGCGCTCGTCAATTTCTTCCGCTGGAACCTCGTCCTGCTCGAGTCCGGCGGCGTCCCTCCGGTGGAATTCGGCCACCTCGTCCTGCACGACACGGGCAGCCTGTACGGGCTCGTAAAAATACTACTTGCATTGAAAAAAGGCCAGTCTCATAATCTGAATCTTAGAATCGGGCTGAAAGGGATGCTATACTCCCTGCATCCCGGAGGCGACTCCATACCGGACCCCGGGACCTCCGCATAAGAACAAGGAAACGCATCATGGAACATACCGGAGTGAAACTTCGCAACAGCTTTCAGATATACTACGTCAACACCAACGGGCTCTTCGTCAAACGCAACGCGCTGTGCATCGTGGAGACCGAACACGGAGTCGATATCGGACGCGTGTTCAAGTGCCCGACACACCTCAGGCGGAAGACATCCGAGGTAAAAGGGAAACTGTTGAGGAAAGTCACCCTCGACGATCTGGGCGCTCTCCCCGAAATCGAGGCCATAGAGAAAAAGGCATTCGCCGTATGCAGGGAAAAGGCGAAGGAAAAGAAACTCGACATGAAACTGGTGTCGGTCAAATGCCTCTTCGACCGCACCAAGATAATTTTCTATTTCGTGGCCGAGAACCGCATCGACTTCAGGGAACTGGTGCGCGACCTGGCCACCGTGTTCCGCACGCGCATCGAGATGCGGCAGATAGGGGTGCGCGACGAGGCGAGAATCATAGGCGGCTTCGGCCCCTGCGGAAAAGAGCTTTGCTGCGTCAACCTGAAGGAAGAGTTCGATCCGGTCTCCATCAAGATGGCCAAGGAGCAGAACCTCAACCTCAACTCGCTCAAGATCTCCGGAATGTGCGGCAGGCTGCTCTGCTGCCTGGGCTACGAGTACAACGTCTACAAGGAGATGAACGAGCTCATGCCGCGGCACGGCGCCACCATTAAGATAGGCCCGAAGGATTACACCGTGGAGTTCACCGACCCGCTCAAGGAGACGGTGCGCCTCCGTTGCGCCGACCATGTCGTGACGGTGAAACGCGAGGATATACAGGGATCGGGAAACCGCTACCACATCACCCAGGAGGTGATGGAGCGCATCACCGCGGTGCTCGATGAAGATCTGGAAAAAGAACCGGTTTAAGAGGATTCGATGGACAAGCGATTCTACGTTACGACCCCCATCTATTATGTCAACGCCGAGCCGCACATCGGGCACGCCTATACCACCATCCTCGCCGACTTCCTGAAACGGCACTACAGCCTCATGGGGTACGACACCTACTTTCTCACCGGTACCGACGAACACGGCGACAAGATAGTCAAGGCCGCCGCCGAGGCCGGGGCGCAGCCGAAGGAATACGCCGACCGCATAAGCTCGCTCTTCCGCGAAACCTGGCGGAAGATGGGTCTTGGCTTCGACGACTTCATCCGCACCACGGAGGAGCGCCACCGCAAAGTGGTGCAGTCCGTCCTCCAGAAGGTGTACGACGCCGGCGACATCTATTTCGCCAGTTACGGCGGCCACTACTGCTTCGGCTGCGAACGTTTCTTCACCGAGAAAGACATGGTTGACGGCAAATGCCCGGACCACAACCGGCCGCTCGAATACATCGAGGAGAGCAATTATTTTTTCAAGATGAGCAAATACCAGGGCTGGCTCATCGACTACATCAAATCGCACCCTGATTTCATCCGGCCCGAGCGTTACCGCAACGAGGTCCTCGCCATGCTCGAAGGGGAGGCGCTCGAGGACCTCTGTATATCGCGGCCCAAGACCCGGCTGCAGTGGGGTATAACGCTGCCGTTCGACGAAAAATTCGTCACCTACGTCTGGTTCGACGCGCTCATCAACTACATCAGCGCGATAGGTTTCCCCGATGACGCGAAGTTCAGACGCTACTGGCCCGTCGTGCACCACCTCATCGCAAAGGACATCGTAAAGCCGCACGGAATCTTCTGGCCGACCATGCTCAGGGCCGCGGGGATCGAGCCCTTCCTTCACCTCAATGTTCACGGCTACTGGAACATGGAGGACGCCAAGATGTCCAAGAGCCTCGGCAATGTCGTTCGCCCGCTCGAGCTCATCGACCGTTTCGGAAACGACCAGATCCGCTATTTTTTCCTTCGCGAGATGAATTTCGGCGCCGACGCGCGTTTCAGCGAAGAGGCCATCATCAACCGCATCAATTACGACCTCGCCAACGACCTGGGGAACCTCGTCAAGCGCTCTTTCGACATGGTGAAAAAATTCTTCGACGGGAAAATACCGGCCCTCGGGTCCGCCGAAACCGCCGGCCGCGACGCGATCACCGCGAAATTCGGCGAGGCCCTCGAGGCCTATACGGCCCACGTTGATTCTTTCCAGTTCAGCACGGGAATCGAAAAACTGTGGGAGTTCGTGCGCCTGCTCAACCGCTACATCGACGAGCGCAAGCCCTGGCAACTCGCGAAAGAAAAGAAATCGGCCGAGCTTTCATCCGTCATGCGGAACCTCCTCGAATCGATCGGGGGCGTTGCCGTAATCCTTTCGCCCGTGCTCAATCGCACGGCGCCGGTGATCCTCGCGGCGCTCGGTCTTCCCGAAAACACGGGACTCGAGGCCGTAACCTCGCTCAACGCCCTCGCTACGGGCACCGCACTCGGCGAGGTGGGTGTCCTTTTCCCGCGCATAGAGAAGGAAAAACCGACCGCGGAACAGCCGACAAAGGCCGCTGCGAAGCCCTCTGAGGCACCGCTTTCCGGTGACGGGCTCATCGATATAAGCGAATTCGCGAAAGTGGATATCCGCGTCGCGCGGGTACTCGAGGCCGTGCCCGTCGAGGGCTCGGACAAGCTGCTTGAGCTTCGGGTCGATTCCGGGTCGGACACGCGCATCATCATCGCCGGACTGGCGCTGCATTATAAGCCCGATTACCTGGTCGGGAAAAAAATCCTGCTCGTCGCCAACCTCAAGCCGGCGGTGCTCTTCAAGCGAACCTCGCACGGGATGCTGCTCGCCGCCAAAAAGGACAAAAAGGACAGGCCCGTCCTGATCGAGGTGAGCGACGACATCCCCGTCGGGGCGAAGCTGTCGTGAAAATCGGCATCATCTCCGACACCCACAACGACGTCGCCATGGTCAAAAAGGCCATAACAGTGTTCAAGGCGCGCGGCGTCGACCTGGTGGTGCACGCGGGCGATCTGACGTCCCCGAAGATCATGGAGCTCTTCAAGGACCTGCCCTGCCGGTTTGTGCTGGGCAACTGCGACCTCGACGCCGAAGCCATCAACGAAAAGGCGCGTGCTCTCGGGTTCGGTTGTGTCGAGGATTGCTGCGATTTCACGGCGGGCGGCAAGCGCATACTGCTCTTTCATGGAAACGACATTCCCTCGTTCCGAAAAGCGGTCTCGTCGGGTCTCTACGATTACATCATCAAGGGCCACACCCATATATTCGAGAACTACGTATCGAATAAAACGCGCATCATAAATCCCGGGTCGATTTATCGCGAGGACGAACGCACGGTGTCGGTGCTGGACACTGATTCCGACAGGGTGGAGAAGATAAAGATAGAGATCGACTGACGGGCGGCGGGCGCCTCGTTTCAGGAACGCCCCTTGCGCAGAATCTCGATGATCCGCTCGAAATCGTCCAGCGAATAATAGCTAATCTCTATGCGCCCCTTGCCGCCCGAATGACGTATCTCGACCTTGGTGCCGAGCAGGGAGACGAGCATCTCTTCCATCTTTCGGATATGCGCGGCGTCTTTCGGGCCTGATTTTTTTGCGGCACCGCCCTTCTTCGACGAGCCCTCGTCGTGCCCGTCCGACTCGGCCAGTTTCTCGAGCATGCGCTCCGAATAGCCCCTGTCGAGGGTTTCGTTGAAGAGCGCGTTCTGCCGTTCCGGGGGGAGCGCCAGAAGCACCTTG
>CAZVEG010000057.1:0-24131 GCA_964625625.1 uncultured Leptospirales bacterium
ATTTTTAGTTGACATAATCTCATATATATAGTATTACACACTTACAATAGCGGATATTACAGCACAATCGGTTCACCCGGAACCGGTCATGAATTCGGTCCGGACAGAAATATATATGTCGGTCCTCCGGTCCGGGCTTCCGGTATCCGGTACGCTTCGAACGGACAAGGAGCTTCGGCAATCGATCGCTGGAAGAGCGCGAAACGACAAAGACCGCCCACACGCCCGAACAAGGATATTCAAAAGAATTGGATCGTTTTTTTAGATTTTGTTGTATATTATGCAGATTGAGATATATTATACCGTATTATAAAAGTACGGGTCCGTCGCTCGACCACACCATATGCCCATGCGCAGAAGCGAAAGCATTAGATGGCGGAACCGCAAGACCCGACAAAAACCAGACAAATAGACGGTTTCAGCGGGTCGCGGTATATGCTCTTTCGAATCACCACACTCCGCTTGTGACCAATCGGAGAATCGTGGTTCGATAAAGCGTTAGCCCGGAGACGTAATGCCGACGCGGGAGTTTAGCGTGTGAACTTTCTGTACTTATATAGTGATTCTGTAATAATTTTATTTTCAACAAATTATTTGAATATTTTAGATGACAAGCGCGTCTGAGCTAATCTGTATAACAAATTCCCACGGAGAGTAAGATGGAAAAACGAGCAAAGAGCATTGATATCACGATAAACCGGATCGAAAAAGCCCCGGATATACCCAGCATGGTCGTAAACCAGGTTGTGGAGCTTATCACGACCGGAATCCTCAAACCCGGGGACCGGCTTCCTTCCGAACTCGAGATGACCAGGCGGTTCGGCATCAGCAGGATATCACTCAGGGAAGCGATGAAACTCCTTGAGGCCAAGGGCTTTATCGAATCGCAGGGCAGGAAGGGAAAATATGTCAAATCGGTCGTGGACAACGCGCTTCGCTCCCCCATCGAGGGCATGATCCTGGTCGACCACAGAAAGATATGGGAACTCCTCACCGTGCGCAGAATCATCGATTCCGAGGCGGCGGCCCTTGCCGCGGAAACGGCAACCGATAAACAGATCAAAAAGCTTTACACGTTCAAGGACAGGGCGGACGCCATGGGAATCGACAACATCATACTGACCAAAGAGGGGGGCAAGCTGTACGGAGAGTTTTATAACGATCTGTACGACGCAACCAACAACACCATATTCTCACACATGCTGAAAGCCATTTCATCCATCATTCGCGGGGTGCTCCCCTACAGTCGCGAAAAGCTCATCAAGGTGAAGGGAAGCTCGCGGGCGCTGTACGAGCACCACGTCAAGATCATTGAAGCGATCGAAGCGCGCGACGGCGCTCTTGCCAAAAAGCTCATAATCCAGCACGTCAACTACCTCGAAAAAAGCCTTCGAAAAGTCATAAAATAGAACACCCCGGGGGCGCGAAGTCCGCGCCCCTTCGTTTATCCCTCGTTCTCCACCGTATCCCGGGCAAAATCGGCGACATCGTCACCCTGGATCGCCCCCCTGGGGCATACGTTTACGCAGGTGAAACATCCGGTGCAGAGCACCGGGTCAATGGTGAATATCTCACCATTGCGCGATAGCGCCCGCTGGGGGCACGCGTCGATGCATTTATCACAGAAGACACAGGTGCCGCAGCTTATACAGCGGTCGAGCTCGCGGGACTCCCCGCCGAAATACGCGGTCTGAATCCTCCTTCTGGGCACAAGATGCCTTTCCGGAAAAACGAAGGGCGTCCCGACGATGGCGGCGTGCATCTGCATGGCGGCAAGGCGACCGCTCCCGATGGCGTCCGTAACGAGGCCGGGCTTCAACAGATCACCGCAGGCATAGATCGCGTCGTCGCTCGTCCTGAACGATTTATCCGGAGTAAGCACGTATCCCCTGTCATCACGCATCACGGAGTCGGGCAGATACGAAGAGTCGGGGAGCTCCCCGATACTGAATATCACCACATCCGCCTTCAGATCAGTCCCGTCCTTGAAATAGACACGACGCTCGTCAAGACGGTCGATGTGGCGCGGCCACAGTATCTCGGTGCCGAGCTTTCGCGCCATTTCGAGCTCCTTGCCGAAGGCCAGCGGTTTCTGGACGTCAACCGCGGTCACGCGCTTCGCACCGAGGCGCCATGCCTCGCATGCGATATCCATCCCCACATTGCCCGCACCGATCACGACCAGTTCCTTCCCGTGCAGGTCCATGCTCCTGCCCTCGTTTATATCGACCAGGAACTTCAATCCTGAAAGTATCCGTTCACCGCCGGTGAAGGGTATCGTTTTCGACACATGGGCGCCGGTGGCCGCGAGCACCAGATCGTGTGTCTGCCGGATTTTCGCGAACGCGGCCTCGTCGACCACCTGCTTGAGATGAAACTTTATGGGCAGCGACCTGATGCGACGTACGTCTTTTTCGAGCGTGTCGTCCGAAAGGCGCTCGTGCGGTATCGCCTTGCGAAGCTTGCCGCCGAGATCGTCCGCCGCGTCGAATACCGAAACCGCGTAACCTCGACGGGCAAGCTGCCATGCCGCCGAAAGGCCGGCGGGGCCGGCGCCGATGACCGCAACGCTTTCCCTGCGGCGCGCTTTCGCCTGGAGGGGATTGAAATCCGGATAGAACTCCCGGGCCAGTTTCTGAATCTCGAGTGGACCATCGACCATCGCACGACTGCACGACTGCATGCAGGGCGCGGGACAAACGGTGCCGCAGACCGACATCCGGAAGGGAGTGAACTCGTCCATCAGCATCTGCGCCTCACGCAGCTTCCCCTCCCTGATCAGGTTGAAATAAACCGGCGTCGGTATCATCGACGGGCAGCTGTAAGTGCACGGAGGCGTCAGGTTGAGGTGCCGGGGGGTGTCGGTACGGATATTGATACCCGGTGTATACAGTTTTTCGAACGGCCGGTGGCCTTTACGGGTGATCTTTACGAATTCACCGTATATGCTCTCGGGCAGCTCGATCGTGAGATCCTCGGAAAATTCGTCGAGGGCCATTCGAAGAAAGGCCATGTCACCGGCATCGATATCGGCGAAGACCGCGCCCGGGCCAAGCTGGTAGGGCTCTACGACTCCGCGGACGAAGATGGCTCCTCCATGTATCCCGGTGCCCACGCTGTGCCCAACCGGGGAACCATTGCGGTTTTCGAGGTTCAGTACGATGATCTTCCCGCCGGCCATGTACTCGCCACAGTAGTCCTTCGTCGTACCGCCGACTATCAGGCAGGGCACCTGCTCCAGGTATTCCTTCATGTGTATGCCGGCACGATACTCGACGTCACCCTTGATGAAGACCTTCCCGCCACGCATCGAATGGCCCGGTATTTCGCCGGCCTTGCCGTGCACCACGATCTTTCCCGCGTTCATGGTATTCGCGGTGCCGTCCTGTGCGTTGCCGAACACGACGATCTCCGGACCGTTCATGAACGCTCCCAGATCCTGCCCGGGCGTTCCGTGAATGAGTATCCGCGCCTTCGCGTTCAGCCCCCCTCCGATGTAACGCTGGCCGAGCACGTTGCTGATCAGCACCTCCCGTTCGCCGCGCGCAAGGACCTCGCGGACGTGCCGGTTGAGCATTCTGTAATAAATTCCGTTAGCGTCCAGGCTTACCATAGTTTATTAACTCCTCTTATGCGCCCGCGTGTTTTATTCCGAGGATGGACATCTCCCCTGCCGTCAGGCCCACCGCCCGGAGCCGGTCGCGATTTCCACGAAGGGCCTCGATGGTACTGATCCCCATCGACCCCATAAGCTCCTTGATCTCCTCCGCCCAGGCATGCAGCAGGTTCTCGAGGGCCGCGGTCGCTCCATCCACATCTATGCGCTCGGCCAGCCCCGGCCTGTTGGTGGTGATACCGTACGCGCACTTCCCGCTGAAACAGCGCTGGCAGACGCCGCAGCCCAGCGCGATGAGTACCGGCGTACCGACATACACCGCATCAGCGCCCAGGCAGATCGCCTTCAAAACATCCGAAGAACACTGTATCCCCCCCGAGGCGACCAGGCTCACCGTCTGTCGAATACCCTCTTCCCTGAGGCGCTGGTCCGCGGCCGCTATGGCAAGCTCCAGCGGGATCCCGGTATTCTGGCGGATCTGCAGGGGGGTCGCCCCGCTCCCTCCGCGGAAACCGTCGATCGTAATGATGTCGGCGCCCGCGCGAGCGATTCCGCTGGCAATAGGGGCTACGTTATGCACCGCCGCTATTTTCACCGAAACGGGAACCCTGTACCCGACCGCCTCCTTGATGGCGAAGATGAGCTGCCTGAGATCCTCGATCGAATAGATGTCATGGTGCGGCGCCGGCGAAAGGGCATCGCTGCCCACCGGAATCATCCGGGTTTCCGATATCTCCCCGGAGACCTTTTCGCCGGGCAGGTGCCCGCCGATCCCCGGCTTCGCCCCCTGGCCGATCTTGATCTCGACTGCCGCGGCCGAGTTCAGGTAATCCTCCGATACACCGAAACGGCCCGAAGCCACCTGCACTATGGTATTGGCCCCGTACTCGCGAAGCGATTTATGGAATCCGCCCTCTCCGGTGTTCCAGAAAGTGCCGATCGATCTGGTGGCGCGAGCCTCCGCCTCGTGGACACGGAGATTGAGCGCGCCGAAGCTCATCGCGCCGAACATGATCGGCACCTCAAGCTTCAGCTGCGGACCCATGTCCTCGCCGAAACGTTCGGCCTTTCTGCCAAGATAGGTCCGAATCTCCATCGGTTCGCGAAGAGGGTCTATCGACGGATTGGTTACCTGACAGGCATCGAACATCATATGATCGAAGTAACGCCTCTGCGGACCCGTGGCCCCGTTCCCGACCAGGAGCACGCCTCCGCGCGCGCCCGACTGCCGCCAGATGGCGTTGACGTACTCCGGCGTCCAGTAATTATGGCTTGTGTGCATCGGCTGGCAGGCTATATGAATGGCGTTGCGCGGACACATCTTCACACAGCGCTGGCAGGCGCCGCAGGAACTGAGGTTGGCCCATGGACGCTGTCGCACCTGGCCGTCCGGACCCTTTACCGGCTTCAGGGCGATTTCGCCGAACGAACATTCGTGCGCGCAGATGGTGCATCCGTTTTCGTAATCGCAGCGCTGCAGGTCGAATTCGGGATGAAACGGCGGTATGACCTTCCAGTTGTTGTTCATGTCGGCCATCAGGCGACCTCCTTCCCTTCTTCCTGCTGCAGGTCGATGATGACCGGCTCGCCGCCGCGCGGCGACCAGATCTCATCGACCTCCGGCGAGAGAAGCCTGATGCTGCACTCCTCGGACGAGGCGTAGAAGGTGTTACCGCTTTTCGCACACACCACGGGCCGCAGCTTGTTCCTGTCGTTGAGCACGATGGCCCCCCTGTCATGCGTCAGCACGATGCCGAACGGTCCGTTCACCACGGCCGGACCGTATATCTGCCGGAGGGTCCTTTTCTTCCCGTCCTTCTCACGCTCGATCTCCTCCCACAGCGAGGGCGCCATCGCGTAACACGCATCCCGTATCGAGAGATGGTCCTTTCTGGTCAGCTTGTCGTAAATATAGCTGATCACCTCGGTGTCGGTCTGAAGCAGGCAGAAGTAGCCGTACATCTCGAGCCAGCGCACATTCGTCCCATAACTGGTTATCTCCCCGTTGTGCACCACCGCCTTGTCGAGGATGGTGAAGGGGTGCGCCCCTCCCCACCAGCCCGGCGTATTGGTGGGAAAGCGGTTATGTGCGGTCCACACGTAGGCCTCGTAATCCTCTATCCTGAAAAAATCGGCCACATCCTCCGGGTAACCGACTCCCTTGAATACGCCCATATTTTTGCCGGACGAGACGACGAAGGCCCCGCCCATGCGGTTGATGGTCATCACTATTTCCACGACACAGTCCTCTTCCGTCTGGTCCGCGTTGATCTGCTCCTCGAGGATTTTCACGAAGTATCGCTTGAAATGAGGGCCGCGGGGTATTCGCTCGTTCGGGTATACCGGAATCTCCTCGGACTGGTAGACCCTGGTCTTTCTCTCCAGATAGCTTTCCACCTGGGCGATCACCGGATTGTGCCGGGTGCCCTCGTACATGATGTGAAACGCGTATTTATCGCGGTTCTCGGGATAAATCCCGTAGGCCGAAAAGCCTCCTCCCAGCCCGTTTCCCCGCTCCCGTTGAATCCGTATCGCCTCGCGGATATGGCTTCCGTCGATCTTTCTTCTGTCGGTGTTGATGATTCCCACTATGCCGCACATATGGCGCTCCTTGTATAGCCGCACTTAATAATCGCGGCATTATGTAAGTGTAAGTAAAGATACCGTCACTTCCGCGCGGTTCAATTCAAAATTGCCGCTGAATGTTACGGGTAGGTAAATTTTAAACAGCCTTCCCGGGGATGTATAGCCTTACTAAAGCCGAAAACCCGCGCGCAAACGCCGCTTGACAAAAACGGCAAATTCCTGTATCATCCGTAATATACTGCGGCAGAGGAGCTCTTTTTCAGGCATCCCCGTTACGCCGCCACATCCAGGCAGGAGCGACCATCGTCATGGAATTCAAGCTGAACATCGGCCCTTCCGGCACCGACGACAGGGTTGTCTCGATGCGGGAAGACGTGTTATACGATGTCATTATCGTCGGCGGCGGTCCCGCGGCGCTGACGGCCGCGGTGTACTGCATGCGGAAGGGAGTCTCCACCGGGCTGCTGACCATGGACTTCGGCGGGCAGCTTTCGGACACATCCAGTGTCGAGAACTATATGGGCTACAGCTATATCACCGGCGTCGACCTGGCCTCGAAATTCAGGGAGCAGGTTCGCCAGTTCGAGATCGCGGTCGCGGAGGGCAAAAAAGCCTCGTCTATCGAGGACGGCAGGGAAAAAATCGTACGACTGGAGGATGGAAGCGCATTCAGGGCGCGTACGCTCATAATCACCACCGGCAAGAGCTGGCGACGGCTCGGCGTGCCGGGCGAGGCGGAGCTCACCGGAAAGGGTGTGGCGTACTGCGCAATCTGCGACGCCCCCCTCTTCGCGGGCAAACGCGTCGTGGTGGTGGGCGGCGGTAATTCCGGAATCGAATCGGCGATAGACCTCGCCAGGATCGCCGAGCACGTCACCGTCATCCAGTTCCTCGCCGAACTGACCGCCGACAAAATACTGGTCGACGCATTCAGAGCATTCACCAACACCACGGTGATGTACGAACACGAGGTTGTCGAAATAACCGGCGAGCGTCAGGTGGAGAGCGTAACGGTCAAAAACCGGGTGACGGGTGCCGTCAGCGGGCTGAACGCCCAGGGCATTTTCATAGAGATCGGACTGATCCCCAACACCTCCATGGTGAAGGACCTGCTCGAACTGAATGAATTCGGTGAAATCAATGTGGATTGCGCATGCCGCACCAGCCGCCCGGGGATATTCGCCGCGGGTGACGTGAGTTCGGTTCCATATAAACAGATTATAATCGCGGCGGGAGAAGGCGCCAAGGCCGCGCTGTCCGCCTGCGAATACGTGCTTAGAGAATCATAACAACGAACCGGAGGTTCATGCATGGCTATATTCGATGAGAAAGTCAGAAAGCAGATCGGTGACATCCTGGCAAAACTTCCCGGGCGGGTAAACCTGGTTTATTTCACTCAGGAACTCGAGTGTGGCATCTGCAGGGAAACACACGAGTTTCTAAACGAGTTCACCTCGCTGACCGACAAGATCGGACTGACCACGTTCGATTTCGTCAAGGACCGGGACAAGGCCCAGCACTACAAGGTCGACAAGATTCCCGCGATCGTGCTGCTGGACAAAGACGACAATGACAGCGGAATGCGTTTTTTCGGTCTTCCGGGCGGCTATGAAATCAATTCATTCATACAGAGCATCTTCGAAGTTTCCGGTCTCAGGGAGCCGTTACCCGCGGAAACGGCCGAGGCGATAAAGAAGATCGACAGGGACATCCACATCCAGGTTTTCATCTCGTTGACCTGCCCCTACTGCCCGGCGGCGGTAAGCGCCGCGCATCGTATCGCGCTCGAAAATCCCAGGGTGCGCGCGGACATGGTGGACGCGGGGACCTTCCCCCAGCTCGCGGTGAAATACAATGTGAGCTCCGTCCCGAAGACCGTGATAAACGAAACGATAGAGATAATCGGCGCGGAACCGGTCGAAAAGCTCGTCGAGGCCGTCGCAAAGGCCTGAATAAACGGCTTCAGCGTGTCAGCAGATATCCCATCCAGCCGTCGAGGAGCGCGAGATCCCTTATCCTGAGCCCGTTCGCGCACAGGCGCTCCTCGACCTCCGCGGCACGCATCCTTCCAATCCCGCTCGCTATCATCACTCCGCCCGGACGCACCAGCGGAGCGAGTACGCCGATACAGGAGATGATGACGTCCGAGATGAGGTTGGCGAGAACGATATCGTATTCATTCTCGAATCCGACGGTGAGGAGGTCGCCCTGCCGAACGATGACGCGCCCGCACCCGTTGATGCGTGCATTCCTCCGGGCGTTTTCCGCGGCCGCACCGTGCAGCTCCACGGCATCGATGAGCCCCGCCCCCAGCTTCTCCGCCGCGATGGAGAGAATGCCGGTACCGGCTCCCGCGTCGAGCACCGAAAGGGCGGCACGTTCCGACGCGCTGAAAGCTTTCATGTGACCGACGAGAAAGTGCAGGCAGAGGGAGGTACTGGGATGCCTGCCGTCACCGAACGCGCTGAACGGATCGATATAGATGACGGAAGGGGCGGACGGCGGTTCCATAGACGCGGAGGCGAGTGGCTGAATGTAGAGGCCGGCGTCAAGCTCGACGACATCCATATTTTCAGCATGACAGCGCCATATACTGTCACCGATATCGCCGAACGGATCGGCCGACGCGCCTACGCTTTCCTCGAAACGCTCCAGGCTCCTGAACGCGTCGGCACAGTGCAGGAATTCACCGTGGTCCAACTCATACAGGGATTCGTAACCGTCAACTATGACGCGAGCTTCTTCATGTCCGGCCGGTTCGTCGATATGCTTTACGACATGTATTTGGAACATGATGAGGGGATTAAACCGTGGTTTCTGCGAGTTGGCGAAAACCCTGTAAAAAAAACCTTTGCCGCGAGAGGGATTTGAACCCTCACAGGCGTACGCCCACCAGACCCTGAACCTGGCGCGTCTACCAATTCCGCCATCGCGGCAAGGATGTCTCCGTATAAATGAAGCACGGTATTTGTCAAATAAATTTTAGAGGCCGAGTTCCGGCGCCATTATGTCGTCGTAGCTTTCGCGTCGCCTGATAAGACGCGTGGTTCCGTCGGCACCAACCATCACCTCGGCCGGCAGACGACGCGTGTTGTAACGCGAGGCCATGGACATCCCGTAAGCGCCGGCGGACATAACGGCGAGGTAATCCCCCTGCTCGGACAGCGTTATCTCGCGATCCTTGGCGAAAAAATCCCCGGATTCACAGATGGGCCCGACAACATCGGCGACTTCGATGGTATCCCGGCGGACACAGTTGAACACGTTCTGGAATGCCGAATAGAGTGACGGTCGGATGAGGTCGTTCATCCCGCCGTCGGTAATGAGAAACACCTTCTGGCCGCTACGCTTTTTATACAGCAGCCGGACGAGGAGCACCCCGTTGTTGCCGCTTATATAACGCCCCGGCTCGATGATGAGCTTCATGCCGGAGGCCGAAACACGCTTCGTCACCTCGCCGGCCCATTCGGAGATCGGGAAAAAATCCTCGTCCTTATAGCGGATCCCGACCCCGCCGCCAAGATTGATGTGCGCCAGATCCGAAAAGCCGCCGTTCTTCAACTCTCCGATGAGCGAGAGCAGGCGATCCAGTGCCGCGACAAACGGCTGCATGTCGACGATCTGTGAGCCGATGTGACAGTGTATACCGATCAGGCGCACTCCCGCGAGCCCCTTTATAAAGGGGCCCCGCTCTACGAGCTGGTCGATCGCGATCCCGAACTTGTTTTCCTTTTTACCCGTTGTGATGTAATGATGCGTGTTCGCGGCCACGTCCGGGTTCACGCGTATCGAGATATCGGCCACGGTCTTCTTCGCCCGCGCGATACCGTCAATCCTTTCCATCTCTTCAAACGATTCACAGTTGAACATCAGGATTTTCCCGTCGATCGCCTCGGAGATCTCTTCTTCGGTCTTACCCACTCCCGCGAAAACGATCCTGCCCGGATCCACCCCCGCGGCCAGGGCTCGTCGGATCTCCCCGCCCGAAACCACATCCATGCCCGATCCCATCTCCGCCATGGTCCGGAGGATGTTGATGTTGGAGTTGGACTTTATCGAATAACAGATGAGGTGCGGAACTCCCGCCAGCGCCTCGTCTATCTCGCGATAACGTTCCCGGAACCCCCTCTCGGTGTAGACATACAGCGGTGTACCGTATTGCTGCCCTATCCCGCGGAGGGGCAGCCCCTCGCACATCAGCTCGTTCCCGTTGTAGGAAAAATAATCATCGTAACTGTTCATTGACGGTATTTCTCTATCGATAGAATTTTCAGTTTACGCGCCTCGTCCCCGATCCTCAGATCGATGAGATCTCCCGGCTTTTTACCCAGAAGCGCCATTCCGATCGGCGAGCGGTACGACAGGATCTTTTTTTCGTAATCCGCGTCCCATGGGCCGAGAAGCGTATACATGTTCCGCTCTCCGGATTCGACCTCCTCCACCAGGACGTTGGCACCGACGTTAACCGTTTCGGTCGAGACCATGGCCGGATTCACCACCTCGGCCTTCTTTATTTCGTCCTCGAGCTTATTGATAGCCATCTTGAGTATCGCCTGTTTCTCCATGAGGGCATTGTACTCCACGTTCTCCCGGATGTCGCCGGAAACGTCAGCCGCCCTGGCAAGCTCTCGCGATAGCGACGTCATCTCCGTTTTCACCATGCGGTTGAGCGCGTCGGTCATCTTCTGGTAGCCCTCGGGAGAAACATAGATCTTCTCCACATCGAGCGCCCATTCATCCGCCCCCTCTTTCGGCTGGGCCGCGGCGTATGCCTTGAATTCCGGGTATCTCGCCTTGATGATGGCGAGGAACCTGCTTTTATGGGAGTCTTCCACGTAGGGAACTCCCGCAAGCATATCGTACACCTTGCCGAGAAAAGGCTCCCTGCTCTGAGCCACCACATCCTTGAGCACGGCGCCCTCGTTGTCGAACAGGATGTCGAGCGCCATGTTCTTCAGACGGTTGCCCTTCGTCTCGATCCGTTTCAGCTCGTTCATCAGCCGGAAGAAGGTCAGAAGCAGGCTTTCGCGCGAGTAATCGAGCCATTCATAGTCCCATGCGCGCGTCGCGAGATTGCGGGCGACCCACAGGAAGATTTCGGGGTACTGCTTGGCACCGGTGATCACCCGGTCGATGAATCCGTTGATGGTGTTATACGCGTGTGCCCGGATCAAATTATTGAAGATATAGCGGTGAATGCGCACGGGCGTCTCAAACAATATTTCGGCAACGACACCCGGCCAGTCCTCACGCGCCTCTTCAATAAGGTTGACCAGATCCTTCTTGTTGTCATAGGAGCTGATCTTCATCGAAATGAAGGGAAGCTCGCCGCTCTCCCGCATGAACTCGATGATCTTGCCCCTGATAGGGTCGAGCTTCAGCTTTTTGGCATCGACGAATTTCGAAAGCCCCCGCAGCGTGAAATATGAAAGGATCTGCTTGGTCGGTGTCGACTCCCTGGCCTCTTTGGTGTAATAATCGACGAAGAACTGCGCGACCGCCGCGCCCTCGTCGGGCTCGACGTTATTGACGAACTCTATGGCGACATCCATCTTCTCGCTGAACGATGGCCCGTTGATGAACGCGTCGAGCAGCTCCTCGGCGAAGGTAACCGGCTTGTCGCGCATAAATATAACGTCCTTCTTCTTTTCGGAAACACCGAAGCGCGGATCCTTGCGAATCTCCGTGCGCGTGCGGCTCCACCACTTCGACCAGTTCTTCGGATCGATGAACCTCGGGCACATCTCTTTTTTAATCTCGGCCACCGTCATCTCGCCGTCATACGACTTGATGAGCGCCTCGAAAAACTGGATGAAATCGCTCTTGAACAGCGTCGCGAGCACGTCGGGATCCTCATAGTCCATCACATAGATATGGTCATGCTTCAGGGGCTTCATGGACTGCAGTGCCATCTGGATGGACATGCGGTGCTCGTTCTTCCCTCTGAAATCGATAACCAGATACTCGCTGCTGATATCAACGATCTTGCCGACGCCCCACGAACGATGAAACGCGTAATTGCCCTTGTCGAAAACGATGTTCTTCTCGAAATCCTCGATTGCGTGCCGGACGGGATGCTTGAAGTTATTGAACTTCGAAAGCTTGAGAAACTGCTGGTACTGGGAATGGGTGCCGTACTTCTTCTCGTAGAACTTCACGATGTCACGCCGAGCCGCGTTATCCTCGGGCGTGTATTCCAGTATCTTTTTCAGTATTTCGATGGACTGGTCCGGGTTCTCCTCGTCGCGGTACTTGTGCAGGAGCGTTTTTAAAAGGCTTGCCGCCAGCTCGCGCTGCTTGGCCTCGACCAGCATCCGCTCGATCCTTTCGAAAAACTGAATATCCTCCCAGGAAACCGTTACCAGCTTGTTCCAGAGATCCACGATATTATCGTAATCTCCGTTTTTGATATAGCCCTCGATGGAGAGCTTCATATACTGAATGCTTTTCGCCGGATCGTCCTCGATGATGGCGAACGCGAGCTTCTTGGCGACATCGGCGTCGAAGCGGTCGATTTTGAGCAGGTTCTCCCATACGGGGATGGCCTCACGGTTGCGCCCCAGACGCTCGAGGGCCGTAGCGAGCGCCTTGAGAGCTATCCTGTTTTCACCGTATTCCAGTATCTTCTCGGAAATGCGCTCGACCACCGCCCATTTATGATGGTCAAGGAAGAGGTCGATGAGCTTGCGAAGCTGGAACTTGTCCTCCATCCGGTCCAGGTGGTAGCCGATAAGGCCCACCAGGTAGGATGCGGTGATGGAATCCGAGTGCTCGACGAGGTGGTCTTTACACAGATCGAGCACCTCCTGGAAGAGGTTGTCGCCAACCAGGCTGTTGAAAAGATCGTCGAGTATCTTGAATTTTGAGATTCCTATATCCTTGGGCTCTATGCGGCCCCACAACTCTTCCTTGAAAAGGGAATTCACCTTATCCAGAAGCTTTTCTTTCTCCATAGCCTTACCCTCTGCCATGATGTAATGAGGTCGTCGCCTCATCCGGATACACTGCTTCGTTTTCGCCGCCGGCCGGCTGGAACCTTCGCGCACCACGGTTATACGACAACTCAAATATTGCGACGCTTTTTTCACCGCCGCGAACAGCAAATCCCCCTGACTTAGTTCACACAACCCAGGTAATTCCACGTTTCGAGCTACTGAATTATAGGGAGGGATTGGTCTGAATCCGGCAGACAACCTCTCCCGCTGCCCCTGTATAATATAGGAAGGGAGACTGCCTCGGCTTACCCAGAAACCTTGATCGCATTGTATATCCCGACGGCTATTTTGGCAAGCACTTTATTGCACGAAGAGGATGCCTCCTGTCCGGAGCGGCATCCTCTTCGTGCGTAAATGGCCGTGAAAAAGCCGGTATTTTCGCTACTTTTTAGTCGTATCAGCGCTCCCCTTGGCCCCGCCCTGAAAGGCCTTGTGGAGGTTCTGGCCGTCGAAGTTCACCTCGAATACATCGGTGAGCACCTTGAGCTGATCAAAGAACATGTACACATCCTCGGTCCCCGCATACGGTGTGGCGCGTATGACCAGGCGGACAATCTTCGTTACCTTTGTCTGCGGATAGGACTGTGTCTCCTGGGGGACATTCTCGGGAATGAACGCCGTAAGCGGTCTCCATCCCACAAAGTTGAGCGAGCCCATTTTCAGGATGTGTACGTCTCCCCGATAATCCTTTACCCATGCTTCGAGGTTATAGTCATTGCCGCGTCCGTGAAACCACACGGAAACGCCTTTTGCCCTTCCGGGAAGCTGGATGGCCCTCTCCTGAATCTCGGCCCCCGTGCGCGGATCATAGGTCATAACCTTCTTCGTGGGATCGTCCCACTGCACCTCGGGCGGCGGCAGCAGGTGTACCGAGTTGTAACCGGGATACTTGAACCTGAAATGGACACCGAGGGACTGCTTCTTTTCCATACCCTTTTTATCGGCCGACCATTTCTCTTCGATGAGGTCGGAAGGCCCGCCTTCCACGTATTTAAGGTCGAGCGCCGGCACCGGGTTTTTCTTCTCATCGGCGATTTTCTTCGGCACCGCATCGATGATCCAGTCGGTCTGCTGCTCGAAGTCCTCGACCACGAGGGCCCGAAGCTCCTTCTCGCTCAGATCCGCGGGAACATTGGTGTTCAGCCTCGAACTGGCCCGGTCGGGAGCGAGTACCCCGGCGGCCACGACCGCGATGCCGCACACCAGGGCGGGAATCAGTTTATTATATTCAATTTTCATTGCATGCCTCCGTTGATAGTATACCCTGCTCTCTTTTACCACGTATCCCTGATAAAGGTATCGCCGGTAAATTCGGAGAGGTCGGTAATCACCCTGAAGTTGTCCAGGTAGAAATAAAACGTACCCGGAACCTCGAAATTATCGCTCTCTACGAAGAACGAAACAAAGTGCAGGTTTTTATCAAGCATGGCATAGCTTGCGGACTGCGGCAACCAGCCCGGTATGACAACCGAAAGCTCTTTCCATCCCCAGAAATCCAGCCTGCCGATCTTGATCTTGTACAGCCTTCCCCTGAAGTCACGAAGCTTTACATACAACGTATGGCGGAACTTTCGCCCCAGCACCCACACCTTGATCTCCTTGGCCTTGCCGCGGATTATGTATTCATTGGGGGGAAGCACCTCGACACGGTCGAAACCCCGGTCCATAAAATAGGTTTTAACGCCGAGTACGAACTCACTCTTGTGGGCTATACCGTTATCGTCTGTGACCTCGTTGGGAAACTCAACGGGATTGCCGTTATCGTCCACCGGACGGGGCTTGCCCGGAATTTTGCGAATCTTTGTGTCACCCAGCGGGCAGGTGGACGCCGCCCTCCAGTCTTCGGCCGCTTCAAAATCGTTAAGCCAGTCTTCGATAAGGCCGGTCTGCTGTTTTTTCTCCGGCGCCGTGCTCTTGGCCGCCTCCTGCGCCTGGAGGGTTATATTGCCGCTCCCGACAAGGAGAATCAAACACCCCATCAGAAATGCCAATATAATCGACTTGACCTCCCTTTTCATTTTTAACTCCTTTTAAAAATGATTTTTACGCTACCATAATGTCTTCGAGCAAGGCCCGCTGTCCGCCAGAAAACGAGTCCACCCCCTCCGACCGAGGCTTCGCTGCTGAACTTCCCTTTCATTTTCTTGCTGAGAGGCACCTTATACGTAGTACTTATAATATAATCGGAAAAAAAAGTAAAGAAATTTAATTAAAAACCCTTCAAAGTCGCTCATCAGGAAATAATTGTTCAAAAATATACCGCAGTGTCAAGAGATTAATCGTGTCGGAATGGTACACCTCTGAGGCGGGGAGAATGGATGGAAACCACGGCGGAGCGCTTTATGTCGCTTAACCGCCGCGGCATCCCCGTTTCCGTTACTGGTTCATCTGGTACTGGCCCCTGAGGGCGTACACGTATTTCTCCCAGACCGCGTTGAAGCTCGTCTGGTCCTGGGACGGCTTGCGGAGCATCTTGAGAATCAGCGGGTTCTGGATTTCGCTGTTGTCCTGGCCCGTATAGAGCCTCAGCGCATATGCCGAAAAATCGCGCACGATAAAATTGAAGATCTCGTCGATGATGACATCATCCACCCCGTATATCTTCTTGTTCTCACAGATAAGCTGCGCGTAAGGGATGAGCGTGAAAAGCTCGCCCACCTGGAGCATATAATCCATGTTCTTGCTCTGCTTTTCGTCCGGGGCACCCTTCGCCAGGAAATCCTTGAAGGCGTCGATCTGTTCCCTGAAGATGGCGAGGTTCGCGCTCTTTATCCCGTCGAAGGAGGCGCGGTAATCATGGAACGTGACCTTGGACAGACCCGCGGTAGCCCCCTGGTTGAAGAGATAGGCATCGTTCGCCTGGTCGTTCCGTTTCGCCACCTCCGCGTATTCGGCGGGGGCGAAAAGGAAGTTTTTCATGAACTTGGTGACCAGCGCGATGTTGACGTGGGTGGTGCCCTCCAGCTTCGGGAGCATGCCTATGTCGCGTATGGCCATCTCGAAGTACGTGTCCTGTTCGAATCCCCTGGCGGCGATGACCTCGTGCAGCAGGCCCACGACCTTCTCGCCCTCCATGGTCACCTTCATCTTCTGGATGGGGTTGTACAATAAATACCGGCGGTCCTTCCCGTCCGCGGTGCGCATATAGTCGCATGCCCGGAGGCCGAAGAGCCTCATCGCCGCAAGGCGCGCGTAGGCCTCGGTGAATATCTTTTTAACGTGCGGGAAGTCGGTAACGAACTTGCCGTACAGGTTCCGGTTGGCGGCGTGATCCATCGCCTCGTAGAACGCGTGGGTGCAGATACCGATCGACGCCCAGCCGAGCTGGTATTTGCCCACGTTTACCGTATTGAGCGAGGAGTCCCAGCCAAGCTGGCCGCGGGCGAGTATGTCGGCCTCGGTTATTGGATAATCGTGCAGTGCGAACTCTGCCACATAAGCCTGTCGCACGCCCGAGGTGCTGATCTTTTTGACGCACTCGTAGTTGGGATGTTTTGAATCGACCGCGAAAAAGACATATTCTCCGGTATCCGCCATCTTGGCGAAGACCGAGACCAGTGCCGCCTCGTTTCCGTTGCCGATATAGTACTTGTCCCCGCGGGCCACATACGTTCCGTCGCCTTTGGGATAGAGCATCATGTCCGTGCCGTAGATGTCCGCACCGTGCTCCTTCTCCGAAAGTCCGAAAGCGAATATTCCGCCTTCTTTAAGGAGCTTAGCCGCCCTGTGCTTCATCTCCTCGTTGGCGCCCATCCAGATCGGGCCGAGACCGAGGATGGAAACCTGCCAGGTATACCAGTAACAGAGGCCGTAGAAGCCGAGAATTTCGTTCATCTTGGCGATACGCCACATGTCCCAGCGCGAGTCGCTCTCTCCATAGCCTGAAGGAGTGAGCAGGGTGGCGAAGACCTTTTCCTTTTTTACGAACTCGAGGAAATCATCGTACCAGACGCTCGACTGGTCATCTTCCTTGATTTTCTTAAGGCCCTTTTTCTCGAAAAAATCGATCGTCTTTAGCAGGATGTCCCTTGTTTTAGGATCAACGTCGGTTCCGTCATATTTCTTTGGATTGAACAGAATCATAGCTACCTCGCACGTGTTTTGAATGAAGGGGAACGCTCATATCACTTTAGCCGGTGGTCCCCGCGTGTCAATATTTTTTGTTTATAAAATAGATAATAAATACTTAAATTTATTTAGTTTTAATTGCGCAGTTGAACCGACACCCCGCGGGCGCTCGCCGATCACCACCCCGGGGTGGCCCCTACTTGCGCGTGTTTTTTGCGGCAAGCTCCCTTATCTTCGCCATATCGGAACCCAGATAGACGTCGCCGCCGATGACGACGGTGGGAACACCCTGCGCGCTTTTGCCGCGCTCTTTCGCCATGCGCATCAGAAGGGCACGATTATCCTTGTTGTACCAGACCTCGTATTTCTTCAGCTCGAGCCGGGGATTGCTCTTCACGAGCGATTCTATTTCAGGCTCGATCTTCTTACAATGCGGACACTCGCGCCCGTAAAAAAAGTGCAGCACGACTTTCCCGGTCTGCGCTTCCGCGGAAAACCCGGCAACGAATCCGGCAGTGCAGAATAGCAGAACCATTGCTGAAAAAAATACCGTCGTCCGTTTCATGTTGACCTCGCAGCCTGGAAATTGAGATGCGACTCAACTTTGAGTTTACGGCCCGGTGAGTCATATTGTCAAATTATTAATGTCGATGGAACGGCGCCATGCGGAAATGTCCTTGCCTATTTGGCCGCCATGGGCTACACCTGCCTTCGATGAATGCGGATACCCGGCGCCCCGCCTGCCCGTGCGCGGGTCCGAGAGTATCGCACCGGACTTAACGGCCGCACCGATCCAAATGAAAGAGCACCTTCGAAATGATACGGGAAGTCGCAGGACGCTTCATCCACTCCCGGACAAGATAAAACAACGCCTCTACCCGGTCGTGCTGGACCTTTTCTCGCGCCGGGACTTCCACCAGGTCAACCTGCGCGACATCTCCCATCAGACGGGAATCAGCACCGGCACCATCTACAAATACTTCTCATCGAAGGAGGACCTTCTCTTTTCCATCCTCGACGAGAAGATGAGCGAGCTTCCAGGGCTTTTCGCCGCCCAGGTACGGGGACTCGACGATACCGCGGAGATTTTCCGCAAGATAATCTGGGTTTCCATGGATTTCTATGAAAGGAATCCGGCGGTTGCCATCACCGCGTTCATCACCGTGCCAACCCGCACATGGATGCAGGAACACTCGTACCGCCGGGAGGACGTGAAGACTATACTCCGCGAGCTCGTGGAGCACGGCAAAGCGCGCGGCGACATCGACGCATCGGTCACACCGAGAATCATCGAGATGATGTACTACATGTTCTGCTACCGGCATATTCATACATGGTATTACCACGGCATGAAATGGAAACTCACCGACCGCATAGAGGAGATATTCGATCTGCTGTGGAAGGCCGTACGTCCCGGGCGATGATCAGATCTGCACCCGCAGACCGACGGTGGCGTTGACGTCCCGGCGATTATAGAGGTTCACCATGGTTTCGCCGGTGATCTTCAAAACCCAGAGATTGATTTCCAGGCCGACAAGATAGGTGGGGATCGCGTAATACGGGTGGTATTTGTTCGTCGATTCAAACAGAAGGGTTCCGATCTGATCGGTCCCCGCCGCGGCGTTGTAGCCAGGATCATCCGTTGTAAGTACGCCGTCACCGTCAAAATCCATTTTGAAATATCCCACGTTTCCGGTAAGCCCGAATCCCGTATAAAAAGAAAAAAGGTAGAAAACATCGAAGTAGGCCACCGCCTGAGCGGAGAGTGAAAAAATGCTGTACAGTGCCCGCGCGGCGTACTGCCCGTCGAACTGTGTGGTGATGGTTCCGGTGAAAGCCGCGGGAGCGGTGATGCTGACATCGACTTCGGGCAGATCGGCGTCATAATCGCCCTGAACCCTTATATCGCCATACTGGAAGTCGGCCCCCGCGGATACGGTAAGTCCCCCGAAGTTGAAAATAAAAGGAAGGAGCTTCTTCCGTTTTACGATGTTGTAGCGCAGCTTCCCGCCGAGCGACAGCAGTTTATAATCGGTAAGCTTGGCGATATCGGTATCCAGTCCGGGGTCTACCACTGTATCCGACAGTGAAAAGTACTTACCGAGAACATCGAAATCCTTCGTCAGTCCCAGCGCAAAATGGAGAACGGGATTGGGCGTTATTCCGGGGAGGCTGCCGTTGTCACTCTCGGGCCTGCTGTCGTCGAAATACCGCATATTGGTCATACCCGTGCCCATGGCAACACCGACAGAGAAATGAGGCAGGCCGCCCACGTGCGCCTTGCCGACCGGATATCCGGTGATATTCCCCATGGCGAGAGAATCGGCGATAATCGGCCCGTTCAGATCGGCTTTTTGCTGCACCTCCACTTCAAGGGTGGCATCCGAATATCCGGCAGGCATGGTGATGCCCCCGGCCGGAGTGAGGGTTATATTCGTTTTCGCATACACCGCCGTGTTTACGACAATCAATATCGCCGCGACGAGAATGCCGTACGGAGCGGATGCGTTGTTCGGTTTCATTCGGCCCATTCAGATTGATCGTTATAATGGAATAGGCTACAGTCCGTAACAACGAGTGTCAAATCTTTATTTCATCGCCGCATGCCCGAGGTGAGCCGCGTGAGCCCGTCCGAGAGCTCGTTTATGGTCCGGGTGGATTCGGATATTTTTTCGGCCACCTGTACCAGCTGCTGGGCCGATTCGGATATGAGCATGAGCGTGGTGCTCGACTCGTGTGATGCGAGCTGCTGCTCCTTCGTCGAGTTTTCGATACCGCCGGCCGACTCGTATATGCGGCGGTTGAGGTTGGTCACGATCTTTACGGTGTTGCCGATGTCGGCGATGAGGTCGTTGATCGACGCGATCTCGACGGTTATCTTCTCGACGGTGGAGTTAAGGCCGGCCATGAGCGCCGCGGACCGGTCAATGGATTCACGGCTGCCCCCCAGGTTGGACCTGTTTTCCCTGATGAGTTTCTCGATCTCGCGCGCGTTCCGCGAGGTGGCGTCCGCGAGCTTCGATATTTCGTCGGCGACAACGGCAAAGCCGCGGCCCGACTCGCCCGCGCGCGCCGCCTCGATCGCAGCGTTGAGAGAAAGCAGGTTGACCTGGTCGGCGATGTCGTTGATCACCTGGATGAAACCCGACATCTCGCCGCCCTTCGCCTCGACCACGCCGAACTGCGAGCGCGTGGCGCCGATCTGTTCTATCGATTCCCTGGAATAGCGCTCGATCTCATCGGTCACGCCCTGGAGAACGCCCGAGCTCGACTGTATCTTGTTGTAAACCTTTTCGAGATCGCCAACCGCCTCACCGGCGATCTGCATCTCCTCGTAGAGGGAGCGGGCCGTCCGCGCAACCCCCTCCGCGTTCCCCGAAAGCTCCTCGAGCGACGCGGATATCTCCTCCAGCGACGCCGCCTGCCGGTGAGACAGGTCGTGCACTTCCTCAACTATGCGATTCTGCCGCTCCGACTGTGTTTTGAGCACACCGACCGACTCGTCGACGCTCCGACCGACTTCCTGGATCTCGCCGTAGTTCCTGTCCGATTCGGCGGCCTTGTCGATGGCCAGCCTCAGTATTTCACGTGTCGCCTTCGCGCCTGCCGCCGCGCCTATCCCCACCCAGACATAGACGAGGAAACGGACGCCGATAACGCTGCCCACCGGTCCCTCGGGTATCAGGTTGGGCCTTAAAATGAACAGGGCGACCTGGGAGATGACGACCAGGCAGAAAGTGAGGATTGAAACCTTCACATCGAAATAGAAGACGCTCAGCACGAGAACTATATAATGGGCCGCGAACAGTTCCCTGGAGTTGAAGATGACGTATTGAAAGATGAAGAGGCAGAGCATCACACCCGACAGGGTGATATAACTCGACACGGGTTTGCCGCGATACCGGCGCGACCAGAACGCAGTCATTCCCAGAATAACAAGTACTGCCGCAAGTTCGATCCCGATATCAGCGAGGGAGAGATGTTTCGATGCCGTTCCCGTAACGAGAATCACCAGGGTCGCCAGATTGGCCAGGAGCATGATGCTCACGAAAGAAATGAACAATCTCCTGTTATTGTTCATCATCACACGGCTGAATATCTCTGTTTCCTCGAGCCGTATCCCTTCCTTCCGCCCGCCAGAGAAAAGTCCCATGCTCTCCTCCCTTTAGGGTCACGCGGCAGTGCCGCCCGTTCCGCTTTGAAATTATCGCGGATTATGTAGTATAATCATACCATCTAAATATATCCTCGATTATTTGCATAGCATATTTTTTATAATAAAAAACTTAAACCTGAGCCCGGCGCCTTCAGGCGCCGAGACTCCGCGCCGCCGCGAGCACCGCATCGTAATCCGGCTGCTCTCCGACTTCCCCGACGATCTGTTTGTAGGCGAGCCGGCCCCCGGCATCCACGATGAATACGCCCCTGGCCAGGAGGCCGAGCTCATCGATATACATACCGTAGCGCATGCCGAATTCCCTGTCCTTGTAATCGGAGAGCATGGTGATGTTCTCGATCTTGAACGAATCGCAGAACCTCCGCTGGGCGAAGGGAAGATCCATCGATATCGTGACCAGTTTCACCTTCAGCTTCGCCGCCTCCTCGTTGAACCGCTTGGTCTGCAGCTCGCAGACGGGAGTGTCAAGCGAAGGGACGACGCTGATGATCACAATCCCGCCCTTCAGTGAGTCAAGCTTCACCGCCTGCATATCCCTGTTGATAGCGGTGAAGTTCGGGGCCATATCGCCCACGGGGATATCCCGCCCCTGAAGTGTAACGGGCATTCCCTTGAACGTAACAACTCCTCTCCTTTCCATCAGCAACCTCCTAGCCTGGATTTTTACAGTTTCCGCCGATCCCATACACCCCCGCGCCGCGACGGGTGGGAAAACCCTCGTCATGATTCATTCGTATCGCACCGTCAATACCCTGAAGGCCGATCTGGAAATATAAGGAAATATCGCTTACGTTTCCTTATTTTTTTTGCCTGAGAATATGGGCCGCCAGGCGCTTCCCGAGACCGATGATGGTGAGCACCGTAGGCCTGTCCAGGGATTCGGGGAAGACGCTCGCGTCACAGACGTACAGCCCCTTCACGCCCGTCATCAGATTCCTGTCGAGCATCGTGTCTATCCGGACCGTCCCGCTCGGGTGCGTACCCATAAGCGGCCTGGTGAACATGTCCGACGAACCCGCCCCGGCCCTGAGGAGAATTTTTTTACATACCGCTTCGGCCTTCGTGAGCCTCGAGCGATCTCCCACCGTAAGCTGTTTGCTGATATGCCCGGGATACACCCCGCCCGAAATATCATCCTTGAGCTTGATCATCACCCCCAGGATGTTGCCCCAGCGCGGCCATTTGAGCGCGTGCCTCAACCCAACGCGAACGGCCCCCAGCGGATAGAGCAGCCACGGATCGACGAGCGTGGAGAGCATGTAGCCGTCCTCGTCGTTTTCCCACGACCATGTCATGGGGGGTTCCTTCCCGATCCCCCTGTCCTTGATAAAACCATACACCATGACCGTGGTGTCCATCGTCATCCCGACACCCGCGTCTTTGAAACCCGACTCCTGGAGAATGCGAGGGCTCCCGATGCCTCCCGCCGCGAGCACGACTGTCCCGGCACGCACGGAAAAGCTTTGCATCCCCATGCGCCCCTCCACTCCCGCGGCGTGACCGCCTTCAACGATGACACGCTTCACGCGCGCCCCGGTCAGAACTTCGAGCCCGCATCCTCCGGCCTCATCCACGTATTCCGCCGCATTCCACTTCGCACCGCAACGACAGCCCAGCATGCACGAGGCCGTGCAGTCGAAATGCGCGCTCCGCGAGGGCCGCATGAACTTGGGCTGTGCATACCACCGGTACCCCAGGTCGCCCGCGGCTTCGGCGATGCGGGTTGACGCCTTCCCCCGAAGCTCGGCCGGAAGAGGGGCGATGGAAAGCTCCTGCTCGGTCTCGAGGACCTCTTTGTCGATGTCTATCCGGTACTTCCGTTTGAGCCAGGCCGGCGGACGGGCCGAGCACCCGCAGTACATGCCGGTCGCGCCGCCGAGCATGAGGGGGCTGATGATCTGCAGCCCCTCCTTCGTAAACAGCAGGCTCATCCTGTCCGAATACATGAGCGCACCGACATAGGTGCCGTAATACGATCTTTCCCGGTGATCGATTCCGCGCTCCAGCAGCATCACCTTTCTGCCCGCCTTCGCGAGAGCGCGCGCCACCGTCGCGCCGCCGGGGCCCGACCCCACCACGACCACGTCCGTCGTAAACGACATCTCTCGTGCCATATCATCGACCTCCCGGTACGGGACCGAAGCCGCTCCTATCCCTGTTTCAGCGCGTACTTTCCCTTTATGAAACGATACATCGTAAAGAGCGCCTGATCGCCCGCTCCGCCGATATCGGTATCGACAAGCACGTCCTTTCGATACTGGGTAAACCAGTTATACAGCCGGCGCGCCGCGTCCGTCTCGCTTTCGGCCGCATGACAGATCGCCACCAGCTTTCTCATTTCATCGAGCGCGAAGAAGTTACGCGCGTTGTTGATGATGATGATAAACGAACTGCCGTCGTCGGCCTCTTTAACGTCGATGGTCGTTTTGTTCGTGAGGCCGCTGCCCTTGCGCAGGGTATCCACCGTCGCCATTTTTTTCCGCTCTTCATGTTCCTTCAACACCCGCATATTGTGCTTCAGCACCGCCGCCTGGCGTATGAGCTGGCGGATGCCGTCCGCGTCCAGCCCGGAGGCCGCCTCACGCAGTTCGTCGAGGAGCGGATTCCCTTTGACGGCGGCGCCTCCCGGTTTACGCGCGGGCGCGCTTTTCACCCGGGCCATCGGTTTCACGGCAGGCCTCTTCTTCCC
>CAZVEG010000058.1:0-24102 GCA_964625625.1 uncultured Leptospirales bacterium
GTATAATATTATATAAAATATTAAAATACTAAATATCGGAGAGCTGTCATGGATGCTGAAAGAGAACTGCAGAGAATCGGCGAAGAGCTCGAGGCCCTGAAGGCGGGCGCGAAGAACAAATTATCGATGATCGTCTTCAGCGGCGACATGGACAAGCTGCTGGCGGCTTTCATCATCGCCACCGGGGCCGTGGCGATGGGCCTGGAAGTGGTTATGTTCTTCACTTTCTGGGCGACACCCGCGCTTCGCGATAAAAAGAAGAAGGCGGGAGGAAAGGACCTTTTCGGGAAGATGTTCGGTTTCATGCTGCCCAGGGGCGCCGGGAAGGTAAAGCTCTCGAAGATGAACATGGGTGGCATGGGGACAGCCATGATGAAACACCTTATGAAAAAGAAGAACATCGCGTCGCTCGAGGAGATGATAGGGCTTGCCGCCGAGCTCGAGGTGAAGATCTACATCTGCGACATGTCGATGGGCCTCATGGGATTCAAGCCCGAGGAGATGATCGACTATCCGAACGTGGAGTTCGTGGGCGTGGCCAAGTTCCTCGAGGAAGCGGGTGACAGTAAAATTCAGCTGTTTCTGTAAAAAGACGGAAAACGCTCGGCCCCGCGCGGTATCGGGCGTGAAATCATAAACACACTCAGGAGGAGAGTTATGAGCGATGAAATCAAGGTCGACGTTAAGATGGATCTCAAGGGTCTTGCCTGCCCGCTGCCGGTGGTGAAGGTCAGCCAGCAGGTGAAGAAGATGAAGGTGGGCGAGGTGCTCGAGGCCGAAACGACCGACCCCGGCGCGCACGCGGATTTTCCGGCGTGGGCGAAATCGAGCGGTAATGAAATCGTAAAGACCGTAAAAGAAGAAAAATCCGCGAAGTTCTACATCAAGAAGCTCAAATAATCATGATTCGCGCGCACGTCCGCACGGGTGTGCGCGCGTACCGGCGGGGATCTCCCCGCCGGATAACACGGGAGATCTTCTCCCCGCACTCCATCAGAGAGGATTCGGCATGTGGAATGACATCTACTATTTCATCATGGTCCCCATGGTATACATCGCCTTCGCAACGTTCGCGCTGGGGATTCTGTTCAAGTTCGCCGTCGTCGCGTTTTCGCCGGGCATTAAAGGGAGGCTCGGCGCCTATCCGCGAAGACTTCCGCGGCCGCTCGGCGTCGCGAAAGACGCTTTCGCGGTGCCGGTGGCGTTCAGGAAGAACAAGGTATTCTGGTTCTTCATCATCGCGTACCATATATCGTTCGCGCTGCTCGTTATCGGGCACCTGGAACTTGTAGACGAGTTTGCGGCGCTCCAGGTCATCCCCCACCAGGTGTTCCTCGGCGCGGGATGGGTGGGGATCGTGCTGATGGTCTCGACCCTTTATTTTCTCTTCCGGAGGTTCAGATATCCGTATAACGGAATCTCGGTCCCGGAGGATTACCTGATCCTCATCCTTCTATTCTTCGCCCTGTTCTTCGGCAGTCACATGAACCTGGCCTCGCGACATCTCGATTTCATGTTCGACGTTTCGAAGATGCGCGAGTACCTGCAGAGCCTCATCGCGTTCAGGCCCGTTCTCCCCGAGGACATCGTTTCGTCGTACCATACCATCATGCTGGCGCTGCACGTGCTGTTCGCGAACCTGTTCCTGATGCTGTTCCCCTTCGGCAAGATGGTTCATTCGGTCTTCGCGTTCTGCACACTCAACCTCAAGAGGAAATAGGCCATGGAAAAGGAAAAAATACGGGAACTCAAAAAGCTCGTCGCGTCGCGCCTGACCAGGCCGATGCGCTACTACCTGGACACGTGCACGCGCTGCGGGCTCTGTTACGACACCTGCCACGCCTACTACGGCATCCCGAAAAAGGAGTACTCGCCGGTGGGCCGGGCCGAGGTCGTACGCCGGGCGGTTAAAAAGCACTTCAGGCCGTCGGGCGCTCTCTTCCCCTACTGGGGCGACGCAACCGCACTCGACGAACGGGTGATGGACGAGATGAAAGAAGCGGCCTTCTCGTGCACCGGGTGCCGGCGCTGCATGATGTACTGCCCCTTCGGCATAGACATGCCGTACATCCTGGGAATCGCCAAGCTCCTCCTCATCGGCTACGGTAATGCCCCCGACGAGCTCGTGATGCTCGCCGACGCCGCGGTCGAGAAGGGAAAGAGCATCGACGAATTCAAGGAGGGGTTCCGCTCGGTAATCGGCGACATGGAGCTCGAGGTGCAGAAGCGCCTCGGCCTTCCATCCGCCGACGGCCTCATCCCCATGGAGAAGAAGAACGCCGACGTGCTCTTCGTCGGGCTTTCGGGCGCGCACTCCATCATCCACCCGGCCGTCATATTCAACGCCGCGAAGGAAAACTGGACCCTCAGTTTTTTCGAGGCCGTCAACTTCGGGATGTTCGCGGGCGACCCGCAGAAAATGCAGCTCATAGCCGATCGCGTCGTCAACGAAGCGAAGGCGCTGGGAGTGAAAGAGGTCGTCATCGTGGAATGCGGTACGGCCTATCGCATACCGAAGTTCCTGCTCGGACCGTTGCCGTTCAGGGTGACGAGCATCGTCGAGAAGATCCACCAGTACCTGGCCGAGGGCCGCATCCATATCGCCGACAAAGCCATCGCCGAGCCGCTGACCTATCACGACCCCTGCCAGCTCGGCCGTAACGCCGGCGTTTTCGACGAGCCGCGGGAGATCCTGGGCCGGCTCGCGTCCGACTACCGCGAGATGTCGCCGACGCGCGAGTACAACTGGTGCTGCGGGGGCGGAGGCGGGCTCGTCGCCCTCGACAACGAGGAGTTCAGGATCAGGACCGGGAAGGCCAAAAAGGACCAGATCGACGCCACCGGCGCGAAGATCGTGGTGTCGGCGTGCGAGAACTGCATCCTCCAGCTCAACACCATAAAGGACGGCTACGGCCTCGACGTCGAGGTCAAATCGCTTTCGGAGCTGGTCGCGGAGAACCTGCGGATCTGAACCGGCCTCAATT
This sequence comes from uncultured Leptospirales bacterium, assembly GCA_964625625.1. Taxonomy (GTDB): domain Bacteria; phylum Spirochaetota; class UBA4802; order UBA4802; family UBA5368; genus MVZN01. Next base: position 2,985 of record CAZVEG010000058.1, read on the forward strand.
CCACAAAAAACGGCGGGAGATCACTCCCGCCGTTTTTTGTCGCGCAATTGAAAAACTTATCCGTTACCTGGTCTCCACTATGTGCTTCATCGGCGCCACCAGGTTTTCCCGCATGGTCTTTCGGATCTTTTCCTTCATTTCCGGCTTCGAGGTGAGCTCGAACATGGTCCTGTTCATGGCGATGGCCCTCTCGTCGTCCTGAGGGAAGTCATACAGGCCGTTGGCCTCATAGAAGCGGTGATCGGCCTGGAAGGCGAAACGGAGCCTGCCCCAGATGTCATCGCGGAAAATCTTCATGCCGCCCACCCCCAGGAAACCGACCGGTTTGACGTAGTCTTCCAGCGCGCCTCGCACGACTCTCCCGGCAAGATCCGAAAGCAGCGCGTCGATCGTCGCGGAATCGGCGTCCTCGTCGGTAATGATGTCGACGAGGTTGGCCTGCTGCCACTCGGTGAACGCCGAGAGTATCTCCCTGAGATTGGGAATCTGCCTGAGCGGCCCCGATATGATGAATGCCATCTGTTTGCCCGTAAGCGTGGGCGTGTGCGTGTTGAAAAAGGCCCTGTCGAAAAACTGCTTCCAGCGCGCCGAAAGGTAGCGGTCGCGGATTTCGCCGCAAAAAACGATGACATCCGCGGTCTTCACCTTTTCATTGTAAAAATCGATATAGCCGTCGGCACCCTCGTACGCGCAGCGGTAGTCGAACCCGCACTTGATGCACCCCAGGCACCCTCCCCGCACGTCGAGCGAGGAGATGTCCACCACCTCGACCCCCTCCCCGAACGAGCCGGCGAATCGATCGACCATCGCTCCCAGGTTGCCCGCGCCGCTCGCATCCGCGAGCACCAGCAGCTTTTTGCCCGACACGTCCACCGCGGCCTTGCCCCCGGAGGGACGGTAGACGAAATCACCGGAAAGCAGCGGAGCGAACTCCCTGGTGACGGAACGGCCGCTTTCGATCGTCCGGAGCAGCTCACCCGCGAACGTGATGAGCCGCGCGCGTTCGCCCTCCTTCATGATGTCGAACATGTCGGGAGAGTACGCGCCGGCGAACTTCATGCCCAGGTCCTCGGAAATCGCGCGCAGGTAATTGTGGGCCGTGTGGTCGAAGAAATGGATTGAGGTGGTTATGACGCCCGCGTATTTGCCGGCGAACGCGCTTTCCGCGCCCCGCTCCCACACCAGCTCGATAAAACGCTTGCACTGCGAGGGAACGAGGAACACGTAAAGCGGTACCGCCCACAACACCGCGTCCGAACCGCGGATTCCATCGATGATGGAGTTGAAAAAATCGGCGTCCTTCTCGATGCGTTTGATCGCGTGTCCGATATGATGCACCGAAAACTCGTGTTCCGGGAACCTCTTCTTGATGAAATTGACATACTGCAGCGTGACGCTCAACTCTCCCTTGGGACTCCCGCTCAACACCGTTATCTTCATTCCGCATCCTCCATGCCTGAATGGCTCAGTTTGTTTCATTTTCGAGCGAATCGAGGAAACGCTCGTACCACCGCCGCTGGAAACGATAGAACTCGATACCGAAATCCAGGGTATTCATCTGGTACCGGCTCGCCTTTCCGCCTTCGAGCCTGTTTCTGAGCGAAAGCAGCTCTTTCAGGCGCTCATCCACGGCACCGATATACTCCCGCACCTGCCTGCCGCGCGTCGGCGCATCGGCGTGCTCATAGAAAAACATCTTTAAAAGGGATTCCTCGCGAATGTTCGCGAGCTTCGGCGCCTTTTCGAGCCATGAGAGGAAATGCCTCTTTCCCTTCGGCGTGATGTGATACACGTTCTTGGCCCTTCCCCGCTCCACGCGACGTTCTTTTTTTACCAGTGACTGTTTTTCAAGCCTCCCGAACGCCGGGTAGATGCTTCCCAGGCTGGTATTGAAAAAGAACTCGGTGCTGCCGCCCATCGCCTTTTTCACTTCGTAACCGGTCATCGGACGGTACATCAGAAAGCCCAGAAGAATATTGTCCTGCATGAATCCTCTCGATATATATCGACTCGATATATATCGAGATATTCTATCGGATGGAGTCCGTCAAGCGTTTTTCATCATTTCCGGCCGGGAAAATCGGGAGAAACGAAGGAACGGGCGGCTCGATTTACTCCGCCTCGGGAACGCCGATGCGCTCCTGGACCGAGTCGGGATCGCCGAAGGCCGGATCGAGCTCGCGCAGGCGCCGCATCTCAACCGTCGCCTCAGCGCTTCGGCCGCAGGACAGGAGCAGCGCCGCGCGGCGGTACCTGTAGTCCGCGCGGTCCGGCTCGAGATCGAGCGCCCGGTTTATAAACGAGAGAGCCCGTTCGTTGTCGCCGACCTTCGCGAAAATGCGGGCCGCCGCCATCGCGTGCCCCGCCTCGAGCGCGGAGGGTACGAGCGAACGCGCGATCTCCGCCGCCCGATCGTACCTGCGTCGATTGTAAAGCTCCACGGCGTCGCGGATACCCACATCCGCCGGCATGGGGCGGCCGATGGCCGCGATCAGGAGCGTCACGTCGTCGCGCGAGCGACTGGGCGCGTCACCCTGGAAGGCGTTCACGACCTCGATGACCGCGTCGAGCTGCCCGTCCGGCGGAAGGGACATGGAATCCCGAAGCGCCGCGATCAGCCGTTTTTCGCCGAAGAATTCGCCGCCCCCGTTACGCGCCTCGGTGATGCCGTCGGTATAGAGCACAAGGCGCTCCGACTCCTCGAGCGACACCGTGTTGCTTTCATAGCGCATTTCCTCGGAGGCCCCGATCATGAAACCGGAGCCGGGAAGCATGCGGACCTCGCCGTCGGGGGCGATGACGATGGGCATGGTGTGACCGCAGTTGGTATACTCCATTGTCATGAGGGCCTTGTCTATCATGCCCAGGAACATCGTAAAATACATGCCGGTTTCCAGCAGCGTCGGCGTCAGCGTTTCATTGATGGCGTTGGCGACGTCCCCGGTGTGCGCGCCGTGGCGTTTGAGCCGCGCGCCGATCTCCGCTTTTATCATCGATGTCAGGAGGGCCGAGGGCACACCGTGGCCGGAAACGTCGATGACCATGAGCGCCGTCTTGCGCGGCGAGAGCTCCACGACGTCATAGAAGTCACCGCTGACCTCCATGAGCGGATTCACCCGCGCAACGACACGCAGGTGTTCACCCGAGGGAAGGCTGGGGCTCAGGATCAGCTTCTGCACGTTCTTGGCCACACGCAGCTCGAAGATCATCTGGTTGTTACGGGTGGTGAGCTCCTTCGTCCGCTCCTCGACGATCTGCTGCAGGTTCTCCTTCATGTCGTTCAGGTTTTTGAACATGAGCGAGTTCACCACGGCGATGGTGGCCGCCGAGCGGATGTTGTTGATGAAGGCGACCTCGTCGGCCGAAATCTGCTTGAGATTGAACTTTTCCCCGACGAATACCAGCCCCACGGTCCCCTCTCCCGCCTCGACGAGCGGGACGATGTAGGTGCAAGCGAAGCGGCCGAAGAGCTCGAAGAGCCGTTCCCGTATGGAGCCGTAATAGGGATTGCCAGCCACCATGTTGCGTTCCACCAGGTGGTTCGCGCCCACAAACCACTCCTCGATATCCGAATCGATGACGGTCGTCAGCCCGCGGATGTTGCCGTACTCCCCCGCGGGACCGTTTTTCAGATACACGTCGACGTATTTAACGCCGAGCGCCCTGGACAGCACATCCTCGAACTCACCGATGAGCTGTTCGAGATTTTTCAGATACGCGACCTCGCCGACGAACTGAACGCCAAGCTTTCTCAGGCCGTGGCGCTGGCGGTTGAACGCCCTGTTGATAACCGGCTGGATGAGCCGGAAATAGAAATAATTCACCAGAAACCATACGGTGAGAACGACGAAGATCCAGTGCTCCTCCATGCCGGCCAGGGTTCCCCTGATCGCGTTGAACAGGAGGACGTTCGGCACGATGATGGCCGAGGAAAGCGCCGCCCACAGCACGGTAAGATGGACGATGCTCCTTATGTCCATGAGACGGTACCGCAGTACGCCGAAACCCATGATGGCCAGCGGGACGAACATGAAATTACCCGCCGGGTAGAGATCGACGCCGTTGACCGCCGGGATGTTCAGCAGGGTGAGGAGGCCCACCATATTGATCGAAAGGAGAAGATAGCGAATCTTGGTTCGGATAATCGGGTTTTGCTCCCCCGAAATCCGGCGCACGCAGATCACCACGCCGTAGACGAGCGCGGCCAGGCACAGCGCTCCAAAGATCGCGAACACGGGACCACCCTTCGCGATATACCCCCAGCCATAGGAATGGAGGCCGTCGATGTACAGCCTCGTGGGCACGAAGGCGGCGATGAGCGCGCTCGCCGCGAAGGCAGCCTTCTCAAGCCGCGGACGCACGATCCCCAGCGTGCGATGGAAAAACACCACGGTGATCGGCACGATGAACACGTATAAAAAGTGCGCGCCCCGCTCGATCATCAGGATGACCGACGTGTCCGATATCAGGTGATGCAGGATAAAAACCGGTGACAGCAGGACAAGCCAGACGCACACCAGCGAGAACAGTATGTTTTCCGATTTGAAAGCGCCCCTGAATATCGATATGGCGGCGAGCGAAAGCCCCGTGACGAAACAGAGGGCCGGAGGTATGATGTAAGGCGAAAGGGAACCGGGGCTGAAGTCCATGGGCCGCTCCAGGATTACAGGATGATATCACCTGAAAGTGTACCAGCAATTTCGGCGGACGACCAGAAAATGAGTGCCGGATGAGGTCGCAAAAACGAATCCCCCGCCGCCGGCGGGGGATTCACCCGATGTTTTCGGCCCGGAGAAGGCCGGGCGTTCCAGATGCGATTACCGCTTGAGGTTGATAAGTTCCTGCAGCATCTGGTCGGAGGTCGTAATGGTGCGCGAGTTCGCCTGGAAGCCTCGCTGGGTGATGATCATGTCGGTGAACTGGTCCGAAAGGTCGACGTTCGACATTTCGAGCGTTCCCGCCACGATCTTCCCGCGACCGCCCTCGGAGGCGGCCCCCACATTGGGAAGTCCCGAGTTGTTGGAGACCTCGAAGAGGTTCTCGCCCACGGCCGTGAGTCCCATTGGATTGTTGAATACCGCCATGGCCACCTGGCCCACGGTCTGCTTGGTGCCGTTGGAGTAGACCCCGGTTATGACGCCCGAATCGTCGATGTTGAACGATTCCATGTAACCCATGGTGTAGCCATCCTGCTCCACCGCCTTGGTGGTGGACTGGGACGAAAACTGTGTGACGCCCTCGAGCAGCCCGGCCTTGCCGAGGTCCAGCTGAATGGTGCGCACCGTCGGATCGCCGGCCATGCGGTACGAAGCGTTGACCATCAGGTCACCCTGGTTCAGCTCGTCGGGGCTGGAGTCGTCGGCGACGGAAACGAGCCTCCCCTCCGGCGTGAAGCGCAGGTTTATCCTGCTCGAGGGGTTCGCCTGGTTGGCCTGGTTTGCGCCGGCCGGCACGTCAAGCGTCATCTGGCCGAGGCCGTCGGTGATCGCGGCCGAGGCGGTCCACTGGTTGGTGCCGGTGCGCCAGAAGGTCATGGTCATGCGGTGGTTGTTGCCCAGCTTGTCGTAGACGTCTATATTGGTGGTCACTCCCGCCGAGGCGCGCATCCTTCCGGTGGCGTTGGGCGGAACGACCGGCATCTTCGAATCGAGGTTACATTTATACTTCACATAAGTCGTCTCGCGCGCGTCCACCTTCCCGTATATGGGGATGATGAGGTCCTCAGGCGTACCGGAGGAATTCGGGATTTTCTCGCCCCTCTCGTTCGTTGTGGCCATCCATCCCTGCACCCTCAGGCCGTTGGCGGGATTGACAAGCATGCCGTCGCGATCGAGCGCGAAGTTCCCGGCGCGGGTGTAGTAGTTCTTGTCGCCTTCGGCCACGACGAAGAACCCGTCACCGGAGATGGCCAGGTCGGTCTGGTTGCCGGTGGTCTGCAGGCTTCCCTGCGTGAATATCCTGTCGATCGAGGCGATGGTCATGCCCAGTCCGACCTGGCGGGGATTGACGCCCCCCTTGTTTTCCTCGGGCTTGGCCGCCCCGGACAGCGTCTGCGACAGCATGTCCTGGAAGGTCACCCGGCTCGTCTTGTACCCGTAGGTATTGACGTTCGAGATGTTATGGCCGATGACGTCCATCCTGGTCTGATGGTTCTTTAAACCGGATACCCCGGAAAACAGTGATCGCATCATAACGCATATACTCCTGAATAAAGGTTATTACCGCCGGTCCTGCCGCTTACTGATTATCCCCATACGCCTTAACGGCGACTCCATTGTTCGATTCCAAGGCACCGCGTTCGGCCGCGCCCCTCCGGTCCATGATATGGGCGACGGCATCCGGGCGCGGCTCGCGCGCGTGAAGCTCCGGAGCTGCCGGTCGCCGCCGATCATGATAACCGTCGGCGGCCGGAACGGGAGCGGCCTTCTGCTCGGGTGGAAGCACCGAATGAATATCCGAAAGCCCCAGCTCGGTACCGTTTACCATAAGCCGTATATCGTTTTCCCTGTAGAAAATCCTCGACACCTCGCCCTCCACGGCCCTTCCGTTGGCGGGGTTGAACGCCTCGACCCGTTTGCCCAGCAGCGAGTACGCCTCGTTCGAGCGGGCGCTCCTGTTGAGCGAGTTCATCGAGTTGCTCACGTTCGTCATCTGCTCGAGCGCCGAAAACTGCGCCATCTGCGAGATGAATTCGCGGTCCTGCATGGGCTGCGTGGGATCCTGATGCCTGAGCTCCGTGATCAGGAGCTTCAGGAAGGCGTCCTTGCCCATATCGCCCTTCTGGCTTCCGTCCTTGCGCTTGAGCTTCGCGTTGACGGCATCGACCTGCTGTTTCGTCCTTGCGAGCTCTTCGCGCGACATGGTGTTGGGAATATCCATGCTCTCCTTCTCCTAAATCGTCACGTCAATATATCCGTCATGGCGTCGTACGGCCTGTATTTCATATTTACCACCCGCTTCAACCGGGGCGCCGGAATCCGGCAGCCGAAGTCCCTCGCGCGCGCTCTGCCGCGTGTGGCGTTCGTCACCGCGCACGTTCACCTGGAACTCACCCACGCTGATACCCGATTCGGCCAGCCGTTCGCGAATGTCCGCGAGCTGCTCGACAAGCGCCTGCCTGGCCTCCACCGTCTCGACCAGGAATCTTCCGGTAATCGTCCCCTGTTCCAGCCCCAGGCTTACATTCACTCTGCCAAGCGATTCAGGATACAGGCGCATCTGGAAACTGCCGTTTTTCGCGTCCTGCACCACGACCCGCGCGTTCCTGACCAGGGACTGGAGCTGTTCCTCGAAAAGAGGGTTCTGCCGCGGCAGCGGTGCCGCGTGCGCGCTCCTGTCCGCCCCCTGCGCGCCCTTCGAGAACTGGAAGCTGAACGCCGAGGAATTCCCGTCCTTCGGCGAGGAGGAATCGGCCTGATCCTTTCCGCCGAAACCCTGCGAAACGATCACCCTGTCGACAGGCGCCGTACGCGGCTGTTGCTGGTCGGCATCTTCCAGTCGTCCCTGCGCGCCGGGCCTGTCGCTCCGTTTCGCAAGACGGTTGGCCATGTCAGCAATCCGCTGAATCTCATCGCGTACCGGCGCCGGACGCGCATCCCTGCCGCTCGCCTGGCCGATTTCGATCCTCTTCGCAAGCTCGCGCAGACGCTCGCCAAGCGCGTTGAGAAGATCCCTGTCCGCGCGCCCGCCCCTGCTTTGCAAAACGTCCCTGACATCGGCCAGCGCGGCCCTGACATCGCGGAACTCCCTGCCGCCCTGGGTGGACCTGGCGAGCAGGGACTCCACCGCATCAAGACGTTGCTGCAGCCGCGAAACGCTTTCCTCGTCGCCAGGGCCGGTTTTTCTGCGAACGGCCTGGTTTTCGCGGAGCATCCCGGCGGCTTTCCGTGCCCCGGGAAGTATCGCTTCCCTGCCAGAGGCCTCCTCGGCCTTCTTCCTGTCGGGAGAATCGACACCGGTCTCCCTTCGGCCCGGTTCGGCGGCCTCGCGGCGGGCATCTGTTTCCTTATTCTTTATATCGGATTGTTTATCCCGGACGTCCTCGCGTCGGGTCATCGACTTCATATCACTATCGGTGCGCTCATCGCGCCCGGAGGGTCCTTCCCTGTCCACCCGCATACGGTCGTCCTGGACGGCGACGGGCCCTTCGTGCCGGGTTTCGCTCATATCCCGCGAATTTCCCGAGAACTCCTCCCGCTCCGTCGACAGCTGACGAGTAAGGACATCATCAAAACGGAGTGAAGGCTCCACGGTGGAGCGAGGACGCTGGAAATCCACCGCCGCTTCACGCGGAGCGGAAATATCCGGAATTCTGAGATGTATCGATTGCTGCATCGTTCCTTCCCCGATGGACGGTTGAAAACCACACGGGTCCGCCCGATCCCGTATTACTGTATTAATATCGTGAGAGGGGTATATAAACTGAATGGAAAATTAATATAAAACGGCGGGAGGAAGAGGGGCCCGGCCATCGCCCCGGCGGGCGGGAACCACGGTATGCAAAATTATATAATTTGAACAGCAACAAGTGCCGAACTTATCAAAAAAACCGGCCGGCTGGTATTGGATAAAAATTTGTGTCTGTTTATTAATTTTGTTGCCAACATTGATTATTGACGATAAATTTTAACTAGTCAATAAGCATGGAAATACTGAGGGGAGCCGCTTCGCTCCCGAAACGATAACAGTACGAGGTGCGATACTTCCATAATTGCCAATCCTCCATTTTGGATCCCGGATTTACGTCCCCAAAATAGGAGACCTCTTGGACACTCATCCCTGCCTTTGCAGGGATGTTTTTTTTGTTCGTCCGCCCCGGACCTCCCGTGCACGCCGCGCGACTCTCGCCGGATCGCCGGCAGATGCATCTGTCGGCGATCCGGCCGCGCCGTAAACCGATCAGCGAATTGTCGCACGTCCTCAATTCCGGACGGAAAAGATTTCTCTATAACCACCGGTATGCCGACCGGCCGGAAAAAATTGTGGCGGTGATACCGTTCCCATGTTAACTTGAAATGAATACAATAGAGTTGTTGCTTTAATAAGTGCATTGCGAGCCCCGGCCTTATCGGGGCGTGGAAATCTCATCAAGCATTTGGTTTTTCAGTAAAAACCTGTTGCCTTTTGAGATCGCCACGTCGGCCTGCGGCCTCCTCGCGATGACATTTTTGAAAGTCCGCAACAAGTCTAATGACGTAAAAGGAAGAGCATGATGAATTATTCGACGGCCCTCAGACCTCAAACAACCAAAAGGCTGGAGGACATCGGCAAAGCCGACATCCTGGTCGGCATCCCCTGCTATAACAACGAGAGGACGATACGGCATGTCGTCGAGACGGTTACCGACGGGCTCAACCGGTACTACCGCGACGCGCACTCTGTGATATTCATCTCGGACGGCGGTTCGACCGACGATACCCGTGCGATCTCGAAGAGCGTGGAGCTCAGGCCCTGGCAGGAGCGCGTGGTGCAGATCTACCGCGGAATATCGGGCAAGGGAAGCGCCTTCCGCGCCATATTCGAGGCCGCGGTAATGCTCGACGTCAAATCCTGCATGGTGGTCGATTCCGATCTTCGCAGCATCTCGCCCGAGTGGGTGCGATTGTTGATCGATCCGGTGTTGAAAGGCGAATTCGAATTCGTGGCGCCGGTGTATACCCGGCACAAATACGACGGCACCATCACCAATAACATCGTATACAATCTCACGCGGTCGGTCTACGGCAAGCGCATCCGCCAGCCGATCGGCGGGGACTTCACCTTCTCCAGGGATCTCGCGAAATTCTACCTGGAAAAGCCGGTCTGGTCGACCGATATCGCCAAGTTCGGCATCGACATCTGGATGACGATAAACGCAATCGCGCGCAACGTCAGCATCTGCCAGGCGCACCTCGGCGTCAAGGTGCACGACGCCAAGGATCCGGCGTCCTCGCTCGGGCCGATGTTCGTGCAGGTGATCGGGACGCTCTTCAATCTCATGGAACACTACGAGCCCTACTGGAGGAACGTCGAGGGAAGCCGCGCGGTACCGCTCTTCGGCGAGGCAACATCGAAGGAGCCCGAGGCGGTGAACATCAGCCTGGACCGGCTCGTGCAGGAATACAAAATCGGCTTCAACCAGTTCGCCAGGCTCTACGAGGAGATTTTTTCGCGCGAGGTCTTCACTTCGCTCGGGGAGGCCTGCAACGCGGAGAGCCGCGAGTTCGGCTTTCCGATCGAGACCTGGGTGAAAGCGATCTACGAGCTCGCGGCCACCTATCACAACTGGAAGGTCAACCGCGTGCGCCTCATCAATCTCATGGTGCCGCTCTATTATGGGCGCGTGGCCGGTTTCGTCAACGACACATGGGACATGAGCTCGATCGAGGCGGAGAGCGTCGTCGAGCACCAGGCCGAGGTGTTCGAATCGATGAAAGGCTACCTTATCAAACGCTGGGACGAGAAGCGTCCCGAACCCGAGGAGTTCCCGCATATGCGGTAAATTTGAATCACGATGATGATTTTTACTTTACGACTTCGGTCAATGGTGACACGCTTGCCGGAGGAGGCGTACCGCGGGCCGCTCGGATCGCGCCCGCACGCCATCGGGTGAGCATGGAAAAGCACATAATTTACTCCGAAAAGTCGAAGGCGAGCCTGCCAGCGCGCTTCAGTTTCCCGTGCCCGGTCAAACCGAGCGCGGACGTCACCGCGAGCCTGGACGGCCTTCGTTCCCCGGGCCGGAGCCCGAAGCTCGCGGTGCTGATCCTGACATCGGACGAATTCGGCCGGTTCGATCCGCCGAACGACCGCGGGCTCTCCGATTCCGTGTATTTCAGGGCCATTATCACCGGCGCGGGAATCGACGATTCGCTCGCCGAATCGCCCCACCTGGCAAACGTGGCGCACGTTTCATCGTCGCCGCTGACGGAGGCCGAGCTTTCGTTCCACCTGAAAAGGGCCTTCAGCGCGATGGAGCGCGAACTGAGCCTCGCCGACGAGCGGAACAGCTACCAAAGCACCCTGCTCGACATGAAACACGACCAGGAAGATCTCATAAACATAGGCCGCGCGCTCTCCATCGAAAAGGATCCGGACCACCTCTTCCGGCTTATCCTCATGCTCAGCAAAAAGATCACGGGCGCCGACGCCGGCAGCATCTATATCGTCGAGGAGCTTCGCGAGGGCGGAAAGCAACTGAGATTCAAGTATTCGCACACCTTCTCGAAAGAGCTTCCGTACGAGGAGTTCGTGATGCCCCTCAACAGGAACTCGATAGCCGGATACGTGGCGGTAACGGGGAAGATCCTCAACATCCCCGACGTCTACGGGCTCTCGAAATCGGACCCGGTGGCCTTCAATTCGTCGTTCGACCGCGAGCACAATTACCGCTCGAAGTCGATGCTCGTGGTCCCCATGCGCAATCACCTCGACGAGATCATCGGCGTCATCCAGCTCATCAACAGCAAAGAGGACGATGCCGGCAACAGCAAGGTGACCGGCAACGAGGCCTTCGAGATAGTGCTTTCGACGCCCGAGGACTTCGAGCGGAAGGTCGTACCCTTCGCCACGCGCTACGAATCGCTGATGGAGGCCGTCGCCGGTCAGGCGGCCATCGCCATCGAGAACAACCGCATGATGAAACAGATACAGGAGCAGTTCGAGGAATTCGTCAAGGCATCGGTGACCGCGATCGAATCGCGCGACGCGGCGACCTCGGGCCATTCCTTTCGCGTTGCCGAGCTCTGCAAGCAGATGGCGCTCGCCGTCAACGCGGAGGAGGACGGCCACTTCAGGGACGTGCGATTCTCGGAAATGGCGATCAAGGAGCTCGAGTACGCGGCGCTTCTGCACGACTTCGGCAAGGTTTACATCGACCTGGCCATATTCCAGAAATCGAAAAAGCTCTATCCAAAAGAGTTCGAAAACCTCATGCTGCGATTCGACTACCTTTACCGCTGCGCCGAACTGCGCTTCCTCGTGGAAGAGAACCGGCTGCTGCAGAAAGCCCGCGGCGGCGCCGACGTTTCGGCCGAATTCAACAAAATAAGCGCCGATCGTACATCGAGGCTCGCTCGCATACGCGAGATCAAGGCGACCCTGGCGACACTGAACGAACCCACGGTGACGAACAACGATCCCGAGGATGTCATCCGGAAGATCAACGCGGAGCTCGATTCGATCGATTGTCTCGATCCCGACGGGAAACCGATCCCGGTCATCACCGAAAGCGAAAAAATCAACCTCGAGATACGCCGCGGCAGTCTCAATCCGATCGAGCGCAAGGAAATCGAGAGCCACGTCGTGCATACGTACAATTTCGTAAGCAGGATCCCGTGGCCGCCCGAATATCGGAACATCCCCGAGATCGCGCTCAAGCACCACGAAAAACCCGACGGAACCGGCTATCCCGACGGCATCTCGGGCGACGCCGGGATCCCCATACAGGCGAGGATGATGGCGATCGCCGACGTATACGACGCGCTCGCGGCGACCGACCGGCCCTACAAAAAATCAGTCCCCCTGGAAAAAACGCTCTCGATCCTCGAGGAGGAGGCGCGGAACAACAAGCTCGACGCCGAGCTCGTCGGACTGTTCATCCGCAACCGGATTTACGAGAAGGTCGACAAGGACTCGTTCAAAACCGGGGTGATGTGAAATGCGCTTCAATCGCCGTTTACTCATCGCGATTATCGCCCTCTTCACGTCGGTGACCGGCGCGCGGGCGGACGAAGGACGCGTTGCCATCGTATACACCAACTCCCTCAACGGAAACCTCGACTACTGCCGGTGCCCGTCCGACCCCAAGGGCGGACTCGTAAAACGGGCCACCGAGATTGAGACCATCAGGAAGGCCTTTCCCGCCACGGTGTTTGTCGATACGGGCGACTTCCTCACGATAGACGACGACCCGGTCCTGGCCCGGCACATCATGGAGGCCTACGGCCTTATCCGTTACGACGCCCTGCTCGCCGGCGACCAGGAGTTCTCGTGCGGCGCGGAATTTTTCCTTAAACACGCGAAAGGGATGCCCTTCGTCTGCGCCAACCTGCAGGTTAAAAGCGGCGGCGAATGGAAGCAGGCCTTCGCGAGCAGCCTGATGATCGAGCGCGCGGGAATGAAGATCGGCATTACCGGCATCATTTCGCCCGCGGCGTTCCGATATTACCCCAGGAAAGTGACCGAGCGCCTGCGCGTGCTCGACCCCGCCTCGGCGGCGGGCGCGGAGGCCGCCGCGCTCAGGAAACGGGGAGCCCGGCTCGTCATACTCATGTCGCATTCCGGGATGGAGGCGGATCTCGAGCTCGGTAAAAAGCTGGAAGGCGTCGACGTCATCGTCGGCGGGCATTCGCAGACCCTCACTCCCCGGCCATTGCAAGGCGGCGGCGCGATCGTGGTGCAGGCGGGGGCCAACGGGGCACGCATCGGAATCCTCGAACTCTCCGTTTCCGGAGGGAAGGCCCGCGTCGTGAAAAACTCATTCCGCTTCCCCGACGAGCATCACCCCGCGGACGATCCGCGCGTACGTCGCATCATAGACCGCTACAACGCGGAGCTGAAACGCGAGATGGAGAAGACGCGCCCGAGATGATGGAGTTTTCGGATTTCAAAAAGCCCGTCCGCGAGGCCGCGGTTGTCGTCGCTCTCGCCTGCGCACTCGGGTTCGGCGCGAACCTCGTCCATCCCGGAGGGTACAGGTTCGTTCCCCCCGGAGAGCCCGCCCTCGACGGGATCGTGCGCATTGACGCGGCGGAGGCCGGAATCAAGTTCGACCGGGGCTCCGCTTTCTTCATCGATACGCGCCCGGCGGCCGAGTTCCGGGAATCGGGAATCCCGGGTGCGACCAACCTGCCGGGCCGCCCCGAATCCTCCGCGCTCGCCGCGATAAAAGCGAACGCCGCGCTTTTCGAGCGGCCCCTCGAGCCGGTAATCTACTGTTCCGGAGAAGCTTGCGACAGCGCCGAAGATTTCGCGCGCGTGCTCCTCGGTACGGGATATCGACGCAGCGTTTATGTCCTGTCCGGCGGCCTGTCGGGCTGGCAGGCGATGGGATACCCGGTCAGAATGAACGAAGGGGAAAACACCGGAAGATGACGACGCTCACCCGAAACCTGTTGCGCGCTCTCGCCTACGGCAACGGTATTACCGCGTTTCTCCGCGTCCTTCTCGGGCTGCTGTTCGCGTATTCCGGTGTCGTCAAGATGCTCGATCCAGTCGGCTTCGGAAAGATCGTCGGGATGTACGGCATTCTGCCCGGGGAGCTCCTGCCCTACGCGGCGGTCACCATCCCCTCGATAGAACTGCTTGCCGGGGCGCTCCTGGCCGCCGGATACCGGATAAAGCCGGCCGCGCTCATCACGTCATCGTTGCTTGTGATCTTCATCGCGGCGATCGCCTACGGTTATGTCCGCGGCGGGCGCTTCGACTGCGGTTGTTTCGGTCTCGCGCGCTTCGGCATCGGTGAGACGATCGGCCCCGCGGTCATGGCGCGCGACGTCGTCCTGCTCGCCGTTTCGGTAGTCCTGTTCCGCGCGAAGAAGCACGTCGCCTCGATCGAGGCGGTCGCCGAGCGCATCCGGCTCCGCGAGCTGTGAAATCGGGCCTTGCGTCCCGAGTCGCGCACCGGGCCGTCGCCGGTGAAGCGTAAAGGTCAAGAACCGATGGTGATTCGATCCTTCATCGCATTCGTCAGTGCTCCGCGGCCCCCGAGGCCGTATACGGACAACCGGATTTTCGCCCTGTCCCGCTGAAATACGTCGCTATTTAAAGGAGTTTTCCTCGCCGGGGAATTTCCTTTCTTTTACTTCTGTGCCGTATCGCTCTATCGCGTTCTTCACGATCTCCGCGAGATTGGCGTATTTTTTCAAGTATTTCGGGTTGTACCGCTCATCGATCCCCAGCATGTCATTGATCACGAGTACCTGCCCGTCCGTATACCGCCCCGCGCCGATCCCGATGGTGGGGATCGACAGGCTCTCCGTTATCTCTCCGGCCAGCGCCTCCGGCACCATCTCCAGCACCAGCGAGAAGGCCCCGGCCTCCTCCAGGATTTTCGCGTCCTCCAGCATGATCCGCCGCTTGTCCTCCTCGCGGCCCTGTACGGTGAAGCCGCCCAGCTTGTGCACCGACTGCGGCGTGAGCCCCAGGTGTCCAATAACCGGAATAGAGGCCTTCACCAGCGCCTCGACGACCTTCCGGAAATCCCGGCCGCCCTCGAGCTTCAGGGCGTTGGCCCCCGTCTCCTTCATCACCCTGCCGCAGTTGCGCATGGTGTCCTCCAGCGATACGTGGTAGCTCATGAAGGGCAGATCGCATACGATGAAGGTGTTCGGAGCGCCGCGGCGTACGATCTCGGCGTGATAGATCATCTGGTCCAGCGTAACGGGGATGGTGGTGCCGTAGCCGGCCACCACATTGCCCAGCGAATCCCCGACCAGAATGCTGTCGACCTCGGCCTGTTCCGCCAGCCTCGCAAAGGCGAAGTCGTAACAGGTTATCATGGAGATGGGCTGTTTTTCCTTTTTGAATTTCTGGAAATCATTGATGTTTTTTAATCGCTGCATCATACACCTCCCTGTAGGGCGTTCCCGTGACCGGCTCTTCCAGGCCGGGGCTTATTTCCAGCAGGTGCTTCAGCACGAAGGGCCGCCGGGCTATCTCCGGATGGGGGAGCGTCAACTCCACGGTATCCATACTCTCGCTCCCGTAGAGGAGCAGGTCAAGATCAATCAGGCGCGGCCCCTTGGGCGCGATGCGCACGCGGCCCATGGCGGCCTCGATCCCCTGCAGATTCATGAGTAGATCGCGGGGGGAAATATCGGTCTCGACCATAACGACCTGGTTCAGAAAATCCGGCTGATCCGTCACATCGACCGGTTCGGTTTCCTCCAGGGAACTTTCGCGCACAATCGCAAGGCCGGGAAGCTCCATGAGCATCTTTTTGGCGCGCTCGATGTTCGCCCCGCGATCGCCGAGATTCGTTCCGAGCCCGATATACGCGGTAGCCACGATTACAGCCTGTCGCGGTAGTCGGGCCCCGACACCTCGATTATGACGCACATCTCCTTGATGCGCGATAGTATCCGCCCGCCCGAGAGCTCCTTCAGCGTCTTGAACGGATTGTTGTTCGACGTGAAGATGGTGAACTTTTCGGCCTCGTAGCGCGCGTCCACCAGGTTATAGAGGGTCTCGGCCTCCCAGGCCGAATCGCGCTGTACTCCGAAGTCGTCGACCACCAGCACGTCGACCTCCCCAAGCTCCTGCTCGATCTTGTTCGCCTCGCCGTAGGTATCGGAATCCTCGTTGAACGTTGCGCGGAGGCGGTTGAAAAAAGTGCGCGATATCTTGATAAAGCGTCCCTCGACCGCGTGGCGTATGATGAGCTCGGTGAGTATTATGGAAGAGAGCAGGGTTTTGCCGGTCCCCGGGTTTCCCCAGAGGAAGAGCCCCTTGCCGACGTTTGGAAATTTTTTTACCAGATCGTAGGCGGTGTTCTTGGCGTCGGCGGCGAGTTTGTGGATTGAATCGTACGAGTCGAAGAAGCGCCAGCGGTATTTTTTGTCGATTCCGGAGCGCGCGTAAATGGCGTTGATGCGGTCTATCCGCATCCTGATCGAGCGGCAGGCGCAGTCGCGGATATCCCCGTTGTCGTAATAGAAGTACGGTGATTCACCGCCGCACTTGCACGCCGGAAGCACGCACTTCGGGCACGGTGAGAGCGGGACCTCTCCCATCACCTCGAATCCCACCTCGTGCACGATACCGGTGTGCTCGCAGTACGCGCAGAAAGGGCTCGCCGCCGGTTTTTGCCGCTGCCTGCTGTCTGTCGCCATTGGTTCGCTCCCGGGAGGATGATTGCGCCCGCCGCACGCGGCCGCACCCCCGATGCTGTCCTCCGGAGGAAATCCTGTCAATCAAATATACCGCCGTCATGACGGTTTTCAATGCGGGCGGTGGAATCCAGGCGGTAGCGGGGTCAGAGGAGGTTCGAGGCGAGCTCGGCGAGCTGCGAACGCTCGCCCTTTTCGAGGGTTACGTGGGCGTAGAGCCGCTGCCCCTTCATTTTATCGATGAGATAGGTGAGGCCGCAGCTTCGGGAGTCGAGGTACGGCGTGTCGATCTGATACGGATCGCCCGTAAAGACTATCTTGGTGCCCTCCCCGGCGCGGGTGATGATGGTCTTGACCTCGTGCGGCGTGAGGTTCTGCGCTTCGTCGACGATGAAGAAGACCTTCGAAAGGCTTCGTCCGCGAATGTAGGCCAGCGCCATTATGAGGAGCTTCTCGTTCGCGACCATCTGCGAAATGCGCCGGAAGTCCTCGGACTCCTCGTCGAACTGGTTCTTTATCACCGACAGGTTGTCGAAGAGCGGCTGCATGTACGGGTCGAGCTTGCTCTGGATGTCGCCCGGCAGGTAGCCGATATCCCGGTTTGAGAGCGGAATGATCGGCTTGGCGAGAAGTATCTGCTTGTACTCCCTGCGGCACTCGAGCGAGGCCGCGAGCGCCATGAGCGTCTTGCCCGTACCGGCCTTCCCCGAGAGCGTAACCAGGCTTATGGCCGGGTTCAGGAGCGCGTTCAGCGCGAAGGTCTGTTCGGCGTTGCGCGGCGTGATGCCGTAGGCCTTTTTTTTCTCGACCAGCCGGAGCGAGTTCTCGTCTTTCAGGTAGGTGGTGAGTATGCTCTTCGCGCCGTTACGAATGATGAAGAACTCGTTGGGATGCGGCTGCTCCCCGATGCCCGACTCGTCGAAGCCGATCGATCCCTCGCGATAAATGGCGTCGATGAGCTCCGACGGGACCTCCTCCACCAGGTTTTTCCCGGTATAGAGCTCGTCGAGGTCCTTGACCTTGCCGGTCTCGTAATCCTCCGCCTTGAGACCTATGCTCTTGGCCTTCATCCTGAGATTGATGTCCTTGCTGACGAGGAAAACGCGATCGAATCCGTGTTCCCTGGCGAGGTTGTACGCCAGCGACAGGATGCGGTGGTCGGGAGTGTCCTCCCAGAATATCTCGCGGAGGTGCTCGTCTTTCTTTATATTCGTGTTTACGACGATGGCGCCGCCCGACTCGAGCGCCACACCCTCGTTGAGCAGGCGGTCACCGATGAGCGCGTCGAGCTCGCGCGAAAACTCGCGGGCGTTGAAATTGATTATCTCGTTCCCGCGCTTGAAGCGGTCGATCTCCTCGAGGAGGGTGATGGGAATGACGACGGCGTGTTCTTCAAAGGAATAAATACAGCGGTAATCGTAGAGGACAACGTTGGTATCGAGGACGAATATCTTGTTATCGTTGCTGAACATGAATGCAGTTTCTATGCTCCGCCTGGCGCCGCTGTCGACCGTCCGTAAAAGAATACGCCGCGAACGGGTGAAAGGCAACCATTATTTTCCACCATCCGGGCATTTTCCGGGCGAATGCTGAAAACCGCAAATAAACCCACCGGTCAATCAACTTTATCATTGACCCGTAACCCGGAATGCCCCTATGGTTTCCCGTGGAAGGACGGCATGACACCTCCGATATCGCAATCCCCGGCCTTCCGCGGCAGGGCTGACATGAAACCGCTGAAGATATTTCTCCTGACAGTGATAGGACTGCTCCCGGCCCTCGACGCCCCTTCCATGGATGGAAGACGGGAGATCATCGCCACGTTCTCCACCTCGGTGGAGGACCAGGACGATGCCGTTCGTCACAACATCCGGCTGGCCAGCGCGAAGCTCGACGGGACCGTCATCCCGCCAAAATCCGTCTTCTCTTTCAACGACACCGTCGGCGAGGGTTCGTCAAGGAACGGATTCCGTAACGGCGCCGTGCTGTATCGCGACGAGGTGCGCCATGAACCCGGCGGCGGGCTCTGCCAGGTGTCGTCCACGCTCTTCAACGCGCTCATGGCGGCGGGCTGCGAGATCACCGAACGACATCGCCACTTTCAACCGGTCACCTATGTTCCGCCGGGCCTGGACGCGACCATCAAATACGGGAAGAAGGACCTCCGGATTCGAAATCCCTATGATTTCAGGCTGCATATCGAATCCTCCGTCAACGGCAAGAGCCTCCTGGTGCGCATCCGGTCCGACAGCCCTCCCCCGTATCGTTATGAACTTTTCACCGAGGAGGAAGAGACGGAGTTGCCGATCCAGGACGACGGGCGGCGGTTCCGCGGCGGCATCAGCGTCAATGTATACCGGAAAAAGCTGTCCGGCGACCGGCTCATCGAGTCCTTTCTCCTCTATAAAGACCATTACCCGGCGGTGTTTCTCAAATGATGCGCGCCCTGCTCATTGCGCTCGCGCTGCTGGCGCCGGTCCAGCAAAGGGGCGACGACCCGCTTTACGAGTGGGCCGCTTTCGCGGCAAGCCCGCAGTCGCGCGAGCTGACCGGATGGATGCGCTGCGTCGCGCACGGCCGACTGACGGCAAGGGAGTGCGAGCGGCCACTCCCGGTCGTCATTCCTCCCTATTACGGGAGGCTCGGGCTGTTCATCACCCTGGTGAAGGGAACCGGGGTTCGGGGTTGCTTCGGGGCCTTCCATCATAAATCGGAGAACGCCGGGCTCACTCTCAGGGAATACATAACCGGGGCGCTTTTCGCTGATCCGCGCCACCCTCCCCTGGATGTTTCCGAACTGGCCGACACCACGATCATCATTACAATCGCGGGGGACCTCGTGCCCGTGGACGATATTAATCAGGTTGATTTTTCCCGCCATGGACTTATGATAAGCTTCGAGACCGGCGAAAAGATCGTGCTGGTCCCCTCCGAAATCCGGAGCCGGGACCGCCTCGACAGGATACTCGGGTCCGGAACGGTCGTGCAGTGCGCCGCCTTCCGCGCCGTGACGATACGCTGAAACCGCGCCCCCGCCCGGCGCGATTCCATCTCCCGGAGAATACGACAATGCATTCACGATTTTTCAAGACGGCACGACTCGCCTCGTTTTTCATCCTGATCGCCGCCGCGTTTTCGTGCGCGACCGCCGGACGCGAGGTGCTGCCCGACGGCAGGGCCGTCTATAAGAGGGCCGGTTCGGCCGACCTCGCCCGCTCCGAGGTCATCGAGGGAACGGTCACCGACGCGGCGACACGCAAGGGGATCCGCGGCGCGACGGTGGAGATCAAGAACGCGAACATGGGGATGGGTTACTACCGCCTCGAGACCGACTCGGGCGGACGGTTCCGCATCGACGATTTCATCAAGCACGTCCGCTACCGCATCGAGGTGAGCGCGGACGGCTACGTCCCCCACGTCACGACCGAGACCATCTCCGCGGGGAAATATGCGATCGAACTGCGACGTGAGGGGATACTCGAGGGCGTGGTGCGCGATTCGGCCGGCGTACCCATAGCGGGGGTGGAAGTAAAGCTCTCATCGGGATTCCAGGGAGGAGATGATGAGCGCCCGATGGACCGTCCACTCATTGCCGCGAGCGACGCGGCCGGCAGATACTCGTTTTCGCGCCTGGCCGAGGGTTCGTACGCGGTCGCGTTCGCGAAAAACGGCTACATCGCCGAAACGGCCGTCATACAGCGCCTCAAGAGCGGTGAGCGATTCGCGCTGCCCATGCGGCTTTTCCGTCCCGCCTCGCTTTCCGGTTCGATCGCGATCGAGGGTGTGGACAGTCCCGCGGTCAACATGAACCTGACGCTCAAGGGCCGCGTAACGCACGGGACGGTCTCCTACCACGACGGAAGCTACCGGGTCGACGACATCAAGCCCGGCGCATACGCCGTATCGCTCTCGCATGAGGGCTTTTACGCGCTGAACACCCCGCCGATCTCAATCCAGGAAGGCGCCGAAATAAAGGGCTTCAACTTCACCGTGAAGCCGAAGGAACCCCAGCTCCAGGTGTACGCCTACCGGTATACCTTCGCGCCGGGCATGAAAGTGGAGTTCAACCTTAAAACGATCCGCCTCGAGAAGATAAACGCCCGGATCTACCGGGTGCCGATGGGCCTCATGCTCGGCGGACGCGTCGACCCCAATAAGATCGATGTACGCGCCGAAAAGTTCGAAACCGTCCGCGAATGGGAGCTTCCCGTCCAGGACTTCCAGCCTTACGAGTGGCGTTATCAGGCGATGGATCTCAGCGAGCCGCTCCCGGCCGGCGCCTACTGCGTTGAGGTCGCCGGGGCCGGCCG
>CAZVEG010000059.1:0-23641 GCA_964625625.1 uncultured Leptospirales bacterium
GCGGCGGTCGCCACTCTGTCGTTAGCCGCAAACTGAATGCCCTGCCCCGTAACGCCTGCGGCATCAGGGGAACCCTGTATCGGCAGCACCATGAGATAGGCGATGTTGGCGAGCAGGTAGAGCAGGATGACGGAGCCGGTCCCAAGAAGGAGGCTCCGGGGGATGGTCCGACGCGGGTCCTTCACCTCGGCGGCGGTGAAGGTGATGTTGTTCCATGCGTCGCTCGAGAAGATCGCGCCCACCATCGAAATGCCGATCGCCGCCAGGAGCGCCACGCCGGACAGGGCTTCCATCGATACGATCTTTCCATCCACGGCGCGCACCATGCGGGCGTCCCAGAAGCCGGCCAGGTTCCGCGAGATGACATCGGGATCGCTGCCGATGAATATCCCGAGCACAATAAGCCCGACGAGCGCGACAACCTTCGCCAGGGTGAAGACATCCTGCACGATCTTTCCGCCGCGGATCCCCCGCGTGTTCATGTACGTGAGCAGCGCGATGCTCGCGATCGCCACGCACTGCGCGGCCGACACGCTGAAGCGGCCGAGAACGAGGATCTTCACCCCCTCTCCGAGAGAGGGAACGACGACCGCCGTGAACTTGGCGAAGGCCATCCCCACGGCGGCGATGGTGCCCGCCTGGATGACCATGAAGAGCGACCAGCCGTAGAGAAAGGCCACAAGCGGATTGTAGGCCTCGCGGATGAACACGTACTGCCCGCCCGCCCAGGGCATGAGGCCCACCAGCTCTCCGAAGCTGAGCGCTCCGATGACGGTGATGAGCCCTGCGATAAGCCAGACGAGAAGCAGGTACGCCGGCGCGCCGACGTTGCGCGCGATGTCGGCGCTCACTATGAAGATGCCCGAGCCGATCATCGAGCCCATAACGAGCAGCGTCGCGTCGAAAAGCCTGAGCTCGCGCCTGAATTGTACGCTTCCCCGCGCGTCGACTGAACGGGCCGTCCTCATTGTTCCTCCTTGCGTATCCGGGAGGGCCGGAACGGCCGGCCCCTCCTCCTTCCCGCCGGGGCGGGACGACCCTATCTCGACAGAAGGCCCGCGTCGAGGACGAACTGGGCCCCGGTCACGTAACGCGCCCTGTCGCTTGAAAGATAAACCACCATGTGCGCCACGTCCTCCGGTTCGACCCAGGGAACGGGCAGGAGGTTGCCGGCCGAGCGCTCGGCGATCTCGATCGGCGTGGCGCCCTCCAGAAATGCCAGACCGTCGTTCATCGGCGTGTTGACCCCGGTGGGATGGATGCTCACCACACGCACGTTGTGGGGCGCGAGCTCAATCGCCCACGACTTGGTGAGACCTATCATGCCCCACTTGGACGCGGCGTAGTGCGAGAGCCTGTTTCCGCCGCGCAGCCCCATCACCGACGAATTGTTTATGATAACGCCCGAACGCGCCCGGATCATGTGCGGGATGACCCGCCGCGCCACGAGCCACGCGCCCTTCAGGTTGATGTCGATCATGGCGTCCCATTCGAGCTCCGTCATCTCGTGCGCCGGGGCGTAGGCGCAGATGCCCGCGTTGTTGAAGAGGATATCGATCTTCCCGAATACCCCGATCGTGGCGTCGACCGCCTTTACGATCGCCGCGTCATCGCGGACGTCCCCGGCGAACACGAGGGCCCGGCGACCGAGCGACTCGACCTCCTTCTTCAGTGACTCGAGCTCCTCGCCCGTGCCGAACGCGTAGGCCGGATACTCGATTCTTTTCGCGACATCGAATCCGACGACGTCTGCTCCCTCGCGCGCCAGCTCCAGGGCGACGGCGCGCCCCTGCCCGTGCGCGGCCCCGGTTATAAAGGCGACCCTGTTCTCAACCTCCCCCGCCATATCAGTCCTCCATGCCCTTTTTGCCCCGGTAGGGGTACAGCACCTCGTCGAGCGGCACCTTCGCGATCGTATTGAAGAGATTCGTAGCGTACATTATCCCGGCGAAAGCGATGAGGAGCACGACCTGCTCCTCGTTGAATTTCTCCTTGAGCCCGGTATATACATCATCGGTGATGGCGTGCGGATCCACCGCTATCTGCCGGCCCAGCTCCATGAGCAGGCGCTCCACGTCGTTCAGCTTCGGATTGTCCGGGTCCTCGCCGCTGTCCACCAGTATCTTCCGGAAAAACAGCGAGCAGATGAGGCAGTTGTTGCCATTCGAGATTGCGTAGGAAAAGAGGGAGAGGGCCCGCTCGCCGATGAACGGCACGATCAGGTCCCGGAGCGTGTACCACTCCATATACGCCTTGAAGGCGGGCACCGAGTGCAGCAGTGTCCGCTTCATGTTGGTGATGCGGCCGTGGCGGGCGACCTGGTCGTCGTATTCGCGGCGGACCTCCTCGCCCGAGGTTTCATAATCGGTCATGGAGATATAGCTCACGGTGCGCTCCTCGTTGCGGGTGATTTCAATGCGTGTCGGGCTTCCCTTATCACCCGGCCCGCGGAATGTCCAGCCATTTACGCGCTGAAGACCGCCTCTCCACCGTAAGATGTTTGACGTCCCGAAAAGACTCCCGTATCATGCACTCCCATGAAAACCCTTCGCGGCACGATATGCCTCGCTCTCACGCTCCTCTCGTACCCGGTCGCCCACGGTGCGATCATGTTCGATCCATCGCTGAAATGGCGTTCAATCAAGACCGAACATTTCCGCATACATTATCACCAGGGGCTGGAGGCGGAAGCGGCGCGCCTGGCCGTAAAGTCCGAAGAGCTTCACCGCGAGCTCGCGCCGCTGCACCGCTGGACGCCCTTTTTCAGAACGGACGTCGTCATGGTGGACAGCACCGACGACGCCAACGGTTTTTCAACGCCCTACCCCTTCAATCGCGTTCAGCTGTACATCGCCCGTCCGCGACCGGACTCGTCGCTTTCCAACTATGACGACTGGCAGCGGCTCCTGTTCACGCACGAGTACACGCACACGCTCAACCTCGACGCGATAAGCGGCATCCCCTCCATCACCCGCTATACCCTCGGCAGGGTGTGCTTCCCGAATGTATTCCTGCCGATGTGGATGCTCGAGGGAAACGCCGTTTACCACGAGTCGCGCAGGAGGCCCGGCTCCCCGCTGGCTCCGGGAAGGAACAACAGCACCTATACCGATATGGTGATGCGCGCGGCCATCGCCGAAAACCGATTCATGTCGATATCGGACTCGTCGCACTTTCCGCGGGAATGGCCGATGGGGAGCACGCCGTATCTCTACGGCGGCCTGTTCGTGGATTTCCTCGAAAAGAAATACGGCAGGAACAGCTTTTCCCTGGTGATGGAGGAAAACACCGACAACGTCATCCCCTACCTGGTGAACAGGAACGCAAAGGATGTATACGATGAAAGCCTCATTCCGCTCTGGAGGGAATGGGAGCGCTATCTCGGGGTTCGCTTCCGGCGACAGCTCGATTCGATAGAGGCCGCGGGCGTCACCCCCGTGCGGCTGCTGACCGGAAGCGGATACCTGACATCCCATCCGCGTTTCTCACGCGACGGCGCCTTCGTCTATTATGTACGCTCCACGGCACACCTGAAAACCGCCCTCATGCGCGGCTCCATCGGCACGGGGAAAACCGAGGAGCTCTGCGAGGTTCATGATCCCGGGTCGATCAGCGTCACCGACGGGCCGGTATACATTTCCGACCCCGAGTATCATCGCTCCTTCTCGCTCTACAACGATGCCTTCGTCTTCGACGGAAAAAAATATCGCAGGATCACGAAGGCCCTTCGGGGAGATTACCTGGATCTCTCTCGCGACGGGAGCGTATCGGTTTTTGTCAGGCAGGAGCGCGGTCGCTGCTCGCTGGTATTCTCCGACAGGTCTTTCATTAAAAGGGAGCGGATTATATCAGAAAGCGACATACAGATCGCCTGTACACGCCTCTCCCCCGACGGAAGCCGCGTCGTTTTCACCATGAAGGACCGGAACGGCAACAGCGACCTCGCACTCTACCATCGGGATCGACGCGAATTCACCAGGCTCACCTCCGACCGGTTCAACGATATCTGTCCCACCTGGCATCCGGACGGCAGGCGCGTGATATTTTCGTCCGACCGCGACGGGGTGTATAATCTTTACGAGATGGATACCGTCGCGGGGACCGTCTCGCGGCTCAGCAACCTCGCCGGCGGGGCCTTCCATCCGGACATATCGCCCGACGGCCTTACGATCGCCTTCGCCGCATACGGTGCGCGCGGTTTCGACATCGCGCTGATACCGTATCCGTCGACCGGAGCGGACAAAACCGTTTCCCCTCCGACGACGATGAAACCCGACTACTTCAACGCGCCGTATATCGACGAAACTCCGACGCCGCCGGGCTCGCCATATACGCCCGCTCACTCGGTGATGCCACCCTTCTGGCTCCCGATCTTCGGAACGTCGGAGCTGTATGAAGACAAATACGACCAGCTCTACGGCATATTCCTGCCGGGAAACGACACCCTGTACCGGCATTTCTACTCTCTGAGCGCCTACGTCTATAACATCCAGCGGCGCGCCGTCGTGGACCTCAATTACCTGTACGCCGGCTTTTACCCCAACCTGCTGTTCCGTTACGAAAACGAGGCCCTTTTTTACGGAAAGGATCGTTTCCCGTGGTCCGATGACCTGGCCTACGGCGTAAAACGGACGCTCGAGCGGGCCGTCTCGGGCGGGATAGAAATACCCTTCATCCGCTTCCTGTACGCCCACAGCCTGATGCTCTCGTACCGGTACGAGGAGGATATAACGGACGTCTCCGCTCCGCTCGGCGGCGGGATTGACCGCGTCAGGGACCGTCTGGCCGGCGTCGGCGCCGCATGGATCTTTACCGGTGCCAGGGAATATCCCTATTCAATCAGTGAAGAAGATGGAATGAATTTCGCCCTTGTCGCCGATATGTATAATGAAGCGATCGGCTCCGATCTTTCCTTCTCGAAAGTCCGCGCCGAGCTATCGCGGTATCTCGGCGGCCTTGCCCGCAACAATGTGCTTATGATCCGACTGCGCGGAGGCGCCTCGTTTAACAATCCGGCGCGCCTTTCGCCCTATCCGCTGGGCAGGTTCGAGCGGGGAAAATCCGGTCCGCCGGCTTCGGACGAGGACGAATTCGGGCTGAGAGGCTATCCGGCCGGCGCGGAGTACTCGGACAGGCTCTCTTCCGGTACGCTGGAATACCGCTTTCCGCTTCTTCAGCGCGAGGGCGGCTTCCGGATGGTGCCACTCTACTTCCGGGACCTTTCGGCGCGGATGTTCTTTGACTATGGAAACGCGTGGAACGGAAAGGCCGAAATACGGGAATTCAGGCCTTCCGCCGGGGCGGAGACCCATTTGAGGATAACCGCCGGCTATATGATGGACGCGCGCGCCTTTATCGGGTATGCCCGCGGCTTCGGCCGGCTCGGAGAGGACCAGGTCTACTTCGGGGTGTATGGATTTTTCGAGGGTGCGTTCAAAAATATTTACCGGCGCTTTTCGTACCTTTAAAAAAGTGCTTTATTAAATGAACCATGTTCAGTTACAGTACATGATAGACGGCAGACGCATACATCAGGTGTGGTCGTGTCAGATGTACGCGATGCCGGCGTGGCGGAATACAGAGATACCAATCAGTTTGTGATGAGGAGCGGGCCTTGGAAGGGACCATCGAGAATCAGGTTGTCTTAAACCCCCCTAACTTTAAAGAAGCGATCCGAAACGGGGAAGATTTTTACATCCAGTTTTCACTTATGAGTCCGCTGGTGGAAGAACACCTGATAAAGGTACTTCACCGTGAGCTTGAAAACTATGATATCCTCTATATGAAGGACATGCTGCTTACGGTCCTGAAAGAGCTCATCAACAACGCGGTCAAGGCGAACGCCAAAAGGCTCTTTTTCAGGAAAAAGGGACTGGATATACGTAAAAAAGAGGATTATCGCAACGGCATGGAGACCTTCAAGGAGGAGGTCTTTTCGGACGAATCGTCGATTCTGAACGAGCTGCCCGAGGCGAAGCTCGTTGTGCGGGTATTCTTCAAGGTTCTACCCGACAACCTGCGAATAAGCATAATCAATAATATCGCCATTCTCGAAGAGGAACTGGTCAAGGTCGAATCGAGGGTCAAAAAGGCCTACTCGTACAAGGATATCTCGGACGCCTTCGACGACGTTCTCGACGATTCGGAGGGAGCGGGCCTCGGGCTCACCATGGCGCTGATCCTGTTTAAAAACATCGGCCTGCCGCCCGAGACTTTCAGCATCACGACCGACGGCAAGCTGACCATAGCCAAAATCAACATACCCAGGCGTACCGACGCCGGCGAGTTCAGCGTAAAGATCGCCGAGGGCATTCTCCAGGAGCTCGAAAACATCCCCTCGTTCCCCGAAAATATAATCGAGATCCAGCGGCTCTGCGGGAATCCGGATTCGACCATACGGGAGATAGCCGACAGCATTAAACGCGATCCGGGCCTCACCACGGCGCTCCTGAAGCTCGCCAATTCCGCGGGTTACATCACCATCAAAAAAATCGAGACCATCGAGGAGGCGGTGAAGATCATCGGCACCAAGGGCATCAACATGCTCCTGGTGGCCACCGGGGTCCAGAAGGTCCTCGATTCCCGTTACAAGAAGTTCGAAACCATCTGGAAGAACTCGTATAAAACCGCTTTCTACGCCCAGCGTATCGCGATGCAGATAAAGCACAGCAAGATGAGCGAATTCGCCTATCTCGCCGCGCTCCTCTGCGACATCGGCAGGATCGTCCTGCTCTCCATCGGTCCCGACAAGATCAACAGGCTCATCGAAATCACCGGGAACCGCAACCTGGCGGAAACGGCCGTCATCGAGGAGATCACCCTCGGGGTGAGCCACAGCACGCTCGGAAGCCTCATCTGCAAGAAATGGAAATTCAACGACGCGCTGGTGAAGGCCATAGAGTTCCACCACCGGCCGCACATGGCGCCCGAGAGATTCCGCGATCTGGCCTATACGGTCTATCTGTCCTATATTTTCAACGAGATCGAAAACCGCAACTGCCGTTTCGAGATCGTTGACGAGGACGTGCTGGAATATTTCAATCTTAACAACAAGAAAAACTTCGAAATGCTCCACAAGGTCCTCAGGGACGCCTACGAAGCGAATGCCGCCGCCCGCTGACCGCGGGTCGGGGTCGTCGGGGTCTAAAAAGAATTGACTATTTCCCGCGCCTGTCGCGTATTAAGCGAAGGTTTGGACAGGGGGATCACGCATGTATTTCCAGGATATAATCGCCGGACTGAACGAATACTGGGCCCGAAAGGGCTGCATCATCATACAGGGTTATGATCTCGAGGTCGGCGCCGGCACCTTCAATCCGGCGACCTTCCTGAGGGCGCTCGGCCCCGAGCCGTGGAACGTCGCCTACGTAGAGCCCTCGCGACGCCCCACTGACGGCCGCTACGGCGACAATCCAAACCGGCTGCAGCATTATTACCAGTACCAGGTAATACTCAAACCGTCGCCCCTCAACGTGCAGGATCTCTATCTCGATTCCCTGCGCCATCTGGGAATCCGGCTCGAAGAGCACGACGTCCGCTTCGTCGAGGACGACTGGGAATCACCCACCCTCGGGGCATCCGGGCTCGGATGGGAGGTCTGGCTTGACGGTATGGAGATCACCCAGTTCACGTATTTCCAGCAGTGCGGAAGCTTCGAGCTGGACCCGATCCCGGTCGAGCTGACGTACGGACTCGAGCGCATCTGCATGTATATCCAGGGAGTCGACAGCGTATTCGACATCAAATGGAACGAGAACGTCCTGTATCGCGATGTTCATTATCGCAGCGAGCTGGAGTTCTCGCATTATAACTTCAACATCGCCTCGGTGGAACTCCATTTCAAGCTCTTCGACCAGTTCGAAAAGGAATGCCTGTCCATACTCGAATACGACACACCCCCGCTTGTACTTCCGGCCTACGACTGCGTGCTGAAGTGTTCGCACATTTTCAACATGCTCGACGCCCGCGGCGCGATATCGGTCACCGAACGGGTCGGCTACATCACCAGGGTCCGCAACATGGCCCGACGCTGTGCCGAACGCTACCTCCAGATACGGGAGGAACTCGGCTTCCCCCTGCTGAAAAACGGGACCGTGCGGGTATAGACGGCGATGCACCGGGGATTCGCCAATCTCGAGAGGTTCTTGTCCCGGTACGACAGGTTCATCATATCCACGCACGAAAGCCCCGACGGCGACGGGCTTGGCGCGGAAATCGGCTTTCGCGAGATACTCACCAAAATGGGCAGGGAGTCCATCATACTTAATTCGGACCCCGTTCCGGACAAATTCATGTTTATCGATCCCGACCGGGAAATCAATGTTTACGGCGATTCAACCACCCTCCCGTTCCCTCTCGAGGAGTACGCCGTCTTCGTTCTGGACACCAACGATTTCGACAACGTGGGCTCCATCTTCGGGAAGCTCAGGGACAGGGTCAGGGACGTCTTCATCATCGACCATCACGAGGGCGGCCAGGACAAGCTGGAATCGAATTTTATAAAGGTCGAGGCCTCGTCGACCTGCGAGATCATCTACAGCCTCTTCGCTTATTTCGGCATGACGCCGAGCGCCAAGTCGGCCCAGGCCATCTATGCAGGCATGCTCTTCGACACCGGCTCGTTCCGCTACCCCAAGACGACTCCCGAAACCTTCCGGATCGCCGGACATCTGGTGGAGCTCGGTGCGAACCCGTTTAAATCGTACGAGCACATTTACGAGAACAACTCCCTGGCCAGCTTCGCCCTGCGCGCGATGATACTTTCAACCATGGAGGTGCATCACGGCGGCAGGCTCATCGCCATGAAACTGACCCCGGACATGATCGCGAAGTCGGGGGCGAGCTTTTCGGAAGGGGAGCTTTCAATCAACGTGCCGCTCACCGTTCACGGGGTCGTCGCCAGCATCCTGGTAAAACAGGACACGAGCGGCCCGGTAAAAGTGAGCATGCGCACAAAGGGTGATTACGACGTGGCGGAAATCGCGATAGCAAACGGTGGCGGCGGGCACAAAAACGCCGCGGGTTACAAGTCCGGCCTCCCGCTCGAGGAAACCTTCCGCAGGGCCATCGAGGCCATGGACGGGTTTTTCCGGGATTAAAGCAGGCCCACGAGCTTCTCGATCCGCCGCGCGTCGATGCCCGCGAGCTTTCCGCGTATCGAATCCTCGTTGTCACCGCGACCGAACCGGACGGTAAGCGAAACATCCCCCCCTTCGAAGTACGGCGGGATCCCCACCGAGCAGCCGCCGCGTTCGATCTCCGCGGCGATTCGCCCGGCCTTATCCCTCAGATCGGAATAGGCGGGATACCTGATGGAATAAATGGCGTCGTGGAGAAGCTGTTCATCCCTCCGCCGGTCCCCGCTCCCGGGCGCCGGGAGCGCGAAGACGGCGGTGAGCGATCCATCCCTCCTGAGGATGTCCGACATCATCTCCACGATGTCCCGAAAGACATTGACTCGTATACCCGCGTCATCGATCCTGCCGGCCAGAAATTCGTGCGCCCCGGCCGGCAGCCCCAGAAGGCCCTTTATCACCTTGAAACCGACGTCGCGAAGATCGATGTAGTCCCTCAGGCGATCGGGAAGCCGCATCACCAGGGCGGCCGTCTCAGCCGAGGAGAAATCCGCGGGAATCTCGAGTCCGTGCCGGACCGTTAACGCCAGCTCATCTTCCCCGAGCCCGAGCATGCGGAGAATCTCCGCCATTCGGATCCTGCCGATCGGCCCCGCCTCGTTGCGGCCGCACTTCAGCACGGCACAGGCCCTGTACGCGGCCGGGTCGATCGCGTCGACGACGGCCGCGTCGAACGTCCCGATTCCCGCACGCGCGAGCGCCGCAAGACGGTTGTGGCCGAACAGCGGGACGAACCGTCCGCCCTCCCGCAAAAGAACCGGGCTCTCGAGCAGACCGAAGCGCTCGATTGATTTAAGGAGCCCTTCCAGCGGGCGCCTCCTGGATACGCGGTAGGTGGTGTTCCGGATATCGATCCCGGCAAGGGAGACGGGGCGGGCGGCGCCGAAAAACCTCTCCATGCTCAGAGAATTCCCCTCAGAAATTCATCGAGCTCGTCAGGATATACGACGGTGACCTTCTGCAGCTTGCCGAGGTTGTTCTTCGCCGGCTCGGTCAGGTCGACGGTGGTGACAAAAAGGCCCTGTTTCGCCTTGATATCGTTTATGGCCTGGGCGAAGTTTCGAAGCGGTATCTCGCCCACCATGGTCTTGGACCAGCGGCGAACCCAGACCAGCACCTTTTCCTTCGTCGCGTTGGAGGTGGCCAGGAAATCAACACCATCGGCCTCGCGGTAGGTCTGCATGATCTGGTCGACACGATAGCCCATCTTCGAGACCACCCTGCTCGCCATGATGCGGAAATTCTCGGTATCGAGCTTTATCAGCTTCGCAATCCTGTCCCCGCCGCTTCCCGCCGCCGGGCGCGAATCGCTTTCACCTTCCCGCGAAACACCGACGCGGGTGGTCACCATGATGTTTTTGATGTCAAGGGCCCTGTCGCTCTTCAGCCCGCAGATGTCCCAGATAAAGGTTTGTGGGAAAGCGCCGGCGATCCAGTCGTCAACACCGTCCATCACTGAAGCCTCGAAATCATCCCTTGACTGCCGGTATCCGCTGTCCATTTCCCGTCGCAGCATGGTTATGAGACGGTTTACGCCGTTATAGGTCTTGTCGAGCTGGTACAGCTCGTTCCAGTATTCATAGGCCTTGTTGACCTGCTCGGCTCTGATGCATGCGTACCCGAGGTCATAGAGCGCGAGCATGATCTCGCTCTGTGAATCGTTTTCGCGGGCCGTCTGCAGCAGGTCCTCGAAGCACTTCACCGCCTCGTCGTTCTTTTTCGACTGCACGTTGAGGAAGGCGAGAAGCCGCCTGGCCACGTACCGCACCTCGAACTCCTGGGCCCTGTCGGCTATCGCCTGGGCATGGGGAATCGCCTGTTTGAAATCCCTCTTCCGCTGAAGCGCGAACGCCATTGCCAGGTTCGCCGCGTCCGAGCCCGGTCGCAGGGCCAGGGCCGATTTGAAATGAGTGATGGCTTCGCCGGTTTTCTGGTTCTGATAGCTCGTAATTCCGGCCCCGAAAAAACCTCGAAATCGTCCCTGCTTATTTTCACAAGTCGGTCAAAATGTTTCTGGGCGAAATCGAATTCCTCCTGTCCCAGGGCGATAAACGCGACATGATAAAGCGCCTCCGGGTCGGCGGGATAAAGATTCAGTATTTCCAGATATCCGCGGAAGGCCTTATCGACATCGTCGCGCAGATAGTAGGCGTGGGCGAGCCGCTTTTGAACGTCAAGCGGCTCGATTTCGTAGGTAAACTTGCCGATCCGCAGCAGCTCCTCGAACTGGATGATCGCCTGGTCGATCTCGTTCAATTTCATATAAAGACCGGCCAGCCGATAATGGGCCGTCGGGTCGCCCGGACGGTTTTCCAGCACCTTCCGGTACTCGATAATCGATTCCTTCAGCATTCCCTGTTTTTCGAACAGCTCGGCTCTCCGTACGGGATCGAATCTGGGCCGGATATAGACCAGGTAATACGCGACCGCCCCGAGCCCGCCGAGAATGATGATGATGAAGGTTATAAGCATTTTCCAGATACCCGTTTTCGCCCTGCTCAGCGGGAGAACTTCACGATGGCGGGCCAGCCGTTGATCGTTACGGCGTTGCCGAGATCTTTTTTGATGACGAAATCGCTCTCCTGCCTTATTTTAGCCCGGAAGGGCAGGTTGATCATGATCTCGGGCGGAACGAATTTGGGCAGATCAATGAACCTGAACTGAACCTCACTCCCCGACGAAACGGCCTTGAAGCTTATCGGGCCGAAGCGTGAAGGAGCATCCTGCACCATGATTTCCGATCCCGGGCGAAACCATTCCTCCCTCGGCGACGGCAGCACATCCAGCCTGTTCTCGAAATCCATGAACAGCATGTTACGAAGGGTCAGGGCGAACGCCGCCATCGCCTCGACCGAATCACCGTCGCCCATTATCCCCGCGCCCGAACCCGGGTGGAGTATTTCCTGCAAAGAGAAGCGCTTCCCGCCCCTTCTCATGAATTCGCTCATGAGGTCGTAATAGCGCATATCGCGGCAATGTATAAGATTCGAGGCAAACAGGAAAGAAAGCACCGAATCCCAGCCCCCGAGCGCCCGGATATAGAGCGGCACGCCGCCATAAAGCTCCGCCAGCCCCCTGACCATTGAGCCGAGATCGCCCGCGGACAGTTCTTCGACCCTGAAGGGATACCCGGCTGCGGCCATGTATCCCGCGGCTCCGCCACCGTTCAGGCGCGCGTCGGGGCCGGTCGACACGGCGGGATCCTCCCCCCCGGGGAACAACGCACGGACCTCCGCGGCTATGAGGCCGCCCAGCCGCCTGACCTCTTTCGCGAACCTGTTCTCGTCGCCGAAAAGGCCCATGCAGCGCGCGAGATAGGAATACTGGCGAAGCGCGTGACAGACGAGCACCAGGTCATAAAGATGCGGCGAAGCCATGAGATAATAGCCGAGAGAATTGCCCTCACCGGGCCGCGATACCGATTTAATACCGGTTGAATAATCGCACAGGGTGGCGGCACTCGTCTTGAGGGCGGCGTAAGCTTTTCGGAGGAAATCCATGTCGCGTGAATGCACGAAGCAGTCCGCGAAAGCCGAGATCAGGTACGAGATACCGATATTCCTCCCGAATGTCGGTTCGGCCGCCCCTTCGAAGCGCGGCATCATGGAACGAACCAAAGTCTCCGCCTCTGAATGGTACCCCATGCGGTTGCACGAACAGACCATCAGGCACAGGCGCTTCATCGTCACGGCATCGATATCCCGCCTGCCGGGTCCGGATTCGCGGTTTACCGCGTTGAGAAGGGAGAGCTTGGAGGCGTAAAGCCAGCGCACAACGGGCTCGTCCGGAAAGGAAACGGCAATCCCGCTTTTTATTCTGAGGCCGGCGAAGCCGGCGAATTCCTCGACCGCGCGGGGAAAATTAAAGCGCGAAGGGGCAATAGCGCTTCTCCCCGACAGGCTGATCCGGATATGAATCTTCCTCGAACCCTTCGGCAGGGCATAGCCCAGCGCGAGCGTCGCCATACCGAACTCGCACGAGGCCTTGAGCGCGTCCCGCGCGCCCGCGACCGGAATCAGGTCACCGGAGATACCGGTACCGGTCGTGACAAAATCGGGCTTCGCCTCCATGACCGCGCGCTCGAGACCGTCTATTCTCACCGTGCGCGCGTCTTTCCGGTATTCAATCTCACCTATCGTCCCCAGGGAGGTGGTATCATACGGCCGGAACACCACGAGCAGTACCGCGCCGTCGGTCTTTTTTGAAAGGGAGCTTTCGAGCGCGATGACGGCCTCATCGACGCCCGTGCGCGCCCCGAAAACCGTCTGGGTCAGGCCGAATTCCTTTTCCTTCCATCCGGTCTTGATGATGGAAGTAAGGGGATCCCGCTCCTGTTCGATCCCAGCATCGGGATCCTGGGGCCTGAAAACACGTTGTCCGATAACGACCCAGAATTCCACGGACCATCCGGCATAGGTGGGAGAGAGCATGCCGGATGGATCGATCCGCAGCGCGTCGCCCGAGAGAAGGTTGGTGAAATACAACCAGTCCCTGCTGGAATGGTTGGCGAGCTGGGGCGGCAGTATGCCGCTCCCCGAGCGCGAGGCTCCATCGGCGAGCCGGTTTACCCAGTACGGCCAGCGGTATGACGAAAACCTCTGAAATAGGAGATAATTCCGGATACCCGCGCCGATGCCCGCCGTCATCGAAACGAGCTTATCCCGGTCGATGAAGGCGGGAATGTCGCCCGCAAAGCCCTCACCGCCCGTGCCGCCGGCTTTTTCGCGCTTCCGGAAAATCCCTTTTATGTTCATCTGGATGAACGCCGGGTCAGAAATGCCTTAGCGCTTCTTCCTCCGTTTCATACACTTCGAACATATCCATGAGCTCCACGACCTCGAATATCTTCTTGACCGCGTTGTTCATGTTGCAGAGCTTGAGTTTGCGTTTCGATTCCTTCAGCACCCGCATGGTGGAAACGAATATACGCAGGCCCGAACTGCTCATGTATTCCACCTGTCCCAGGTTGAGGAGCAGGCTGCTTTGCGCTTCCTGCTCTATTATCCTGTTGATCTCCTTCTCAACGTCGGCGGACACATGGACATCGAGCTTCCCGTGCAGGTAAACCACAATGACGTTGTCGACTTTTCTGGTTCTAAGATCCATTTACTCCTCCCCGATTTTTGCCGGAACACCGCGAAACCGGAACGACCCGGACTCTCCGCAAACGACCGGCGAAGGGTCCCGTTTCCCCGGAATTGCACGATGGCCGGCGGCTTGCCTATTCTTCACCCGAACGGGCGGATTTCCTCGTGATCGCGAGCGCCGCCGCGGTAACGACAAACACCGCCAGAAACATCACCCCCAGCGCCACTACAAGCGTATGCTGAAACGCCAGCCCGTTTTTAACGAGAACCCAGGATGCCATAAGCGGGAACAGAATCCCCGTAAAATATACCAGCCCCCTGTACCTGAGCGGATCGAAGAGCGGCAGTACCATCGCCGCCCCGACGCAAAAGACCATCGCCGCAAAGCCCCGTGCCACAAAATACAGCGGTGCGACGAAGGCGTCGTATTTGATCTGGTTAAACCAGTCCTCCGCCAGCGGCAATCCCAGGAGGGAGCCGACGAAAAGCGGCGATAGGTAAAACATGATGCCAGCGGTGATATATATCACACCGCTGACCAGAATGACCACCTGCAGGATGTTCGTAAGCTTCGACCGCATCGACTTCTCCTTGGCTCATTTTCCGCACCGGATACGGCGCCGTAACGGCCGGTCCCCCCGTTTATGCTACAGTCCGTGCTCCTTCAACAATTTATTCGAGAGCTTGTCCGAAAGTTCCAGTATTTTTTTCAAATTGTACACGCTTTCGTCGATTTCAATCACGATGTTTTTCGACGGAATCCCGCCGGGGCGCCCCTCGGGCAATATGACCGAGCAATGGTCCAGGTAACGATCGTAGAAGCTTAAAACACGCCCGTCGCGAAAGCGAAGCCTGCCGCGGTTCCGCACCGAAACCGAGAGAATCTCGTCCACATCGGTGCGCAGCAGATCCTCGGGGCGCACCCTCCTCCCCGGGAAACCGGAGTGGTAGAGTCCCCCGGCAATCTCCACCGATTCACATACCGGATTGAGCATAAGTGAGGCGGCAACGCATTCCGCGAGGCCGCCCGTGCTGAAAACGCGGACGCCCTCGCCCCGCTCGTCGGCGAGCATTACGGTGGGCAGGCTCCTGAACATCTCGATCCGGGCGGCTCCGGCCACTTCGCGGGCATGGCGCGCCGCACCCGCGTTTTTGATGATAAATTCGTCGGGAAAGGTTATATCGAGCATCGCGTTGATGCGTTCTTCCGAGAAAAAGGCCTCCACCGCACGGAGAAAGGATTCCTCATCCTTCATCAGCGCGAAAAGCGCCGCCAGGCAATAGCTCATGCCGGAAGAATAGAGGAGGTCCGCTTTCCCGCCGGCACGCTGGAAGGCGGCGAGAAATCCCGCATAGAACACGGAATCCGCGAGTTTCGTTTCGAACACCATGCCGCGCTTCCGACCCCGTATGAACTCCATGAACTCCGCGGCGTTCTCACCGTCGACACGTTCGCGAAGCGCCTCGTGCACGGGAGCCTTCTTCGTAACGCCCAGGTCCTCAAGAATTATCCCGCCCTCGAAGGAGCGCGCGGAACGGGCATGAAACGCGTTGAGCGTGTATAATACGCGCTGTCCTTCGCGAAGGCCTGAATCGAGCAGCGGATATAAGGCCCGCCGGTCCTTCGGGCGGGTGACGATTGGAAAGATGACATCGGACAGCTCGAAGACCCTGTCGCGCAGCGCGTCGTCGCGGCCGGACAGGTCTATCACGATAAACCGGTATTCACGTGAAAGCGCGAACAGGATCGGCGAGAGTATCTCCGGATTGACGCGCACCCGGGAGCCGAAGGCGATGTTCATGAGGGAGAGGTTATCGTCGACCGATTCGATACGCTCGTTAATGAACAGATCGGCGGCAAGGTCTTCCTCATCCTTCTGCGATACGGCGGTGGTGATCTTCCTTTCAAAAATGTTGAACACCGAGTCGCCGGTATACGAGACATCGAGGATTATCGTCTTTCCCTCGCGCGCGCAGCAAAGGCCGAGAAAGGAGGACAGAACCGACTTTCCCGATCCGTCCGTCCGGCTGAACACGGTAATGACCCGCGCCGCCCTCCCGCCGTACTTCTTCGCCACGGAGGAGGGCTCGAAGCCCATCGCGCCGACGGCTCGCAGGTAACCGCGCATGGCCTTGTAGGAATTGAGAAAGAACCGGTAAACGCTTTTAACCTCGAACACGAACAGGGATGAATCCACGAGCGCCCGCACCTGTCCGCGATGCCTGTTCTGCGTAAAGGGGATATCGCCGAAAAAGGAACCCGATGCCATGCAGACGACCTCGCCCCGCCCGGGCGCCTCCATTTCGAAGAGCCCCGTAATCACCACGCCGAGGGAGTTGTCTTTCCCGGGATCGAACAGTTTACCGCGCTGGACGTTGACGACGCGCCCGGCGCCCCGGAGGCGGCGGATCTCTTCATCCCTGCAATGCCGGAAGAGGGGAATGTCGCTCAGGATATGGTCGATAAAATCCATTCGCCGTTTCGCTTTTCAGGATTCGGCGGATTTCAAAAGCCGTACGATATCGGCCTTGCCGAGGAGCTCGATCGGCCGCGTGCTCGCGAACTCGGCCGCCGCCTGCGAGTAATCGCCGGTGCTGATGACGATGACCCGCGTGGCGTTTCGCGGCTTCATGCTCTCGTGGAGCTTTCGGAGCAGCTTGTCCGACACCGTTTCCGTCGTACGCAGGATGCGCACGATCCTGTTGCTCATGCGGGTGTTCCGCCATTTGCCCTCGGTCTCGGTGGCCAGGATCTCTATTTCCGAATCGCTTATGATTTCTATATCCATGATGGTGAGCCCCAGCGACTCCGCCATCTTGCGGCAGGTGTGTTCGAACTGGGCGAGCCCGGCGATCATGAAGTCCTTGACGCGGTCGTCCTGCCTGAACTCCGAGTACGCGCGGAGCTTGTCCTGAACGTCGCGGAAATTCTTGTTCACGGAGACGATCTGTTCCCAGTTGGCGATGGCCGACTGGAGATCGCGCACGCTCTCCTGCGACGACGCGAGAAAGTAACGCAGGTTGAGCTCGGTATCGCTCCCTCGCTTGGCGAGCTTCAGCCCCCGCTCGAACTCGATTATGGCCTTGGGGAACAACTCCTTCTCGTGATAACAGGTGCCCTTGGCCAGAAAGCACTTCACCTTGATATCCTCGCTCTTCTGCGCGGTCTCGAATTCTTTGATGGCCCACTCGTAATCACCGATCTGCCGGAGGACAAGGCCCAGGAAATAATGGGCCTTGTAATTCGCCTGGTCTATCTTTATGGCCTCGATGAACATCTGCTTGGCCTCGTTGTAGGCGGCGTTGCGGTAGAGCACCTGGCCCAGGTAATAATACGACATGTCATGGCGGTTGTTGCTGGCGATGCTCTTCTTGAAATACGCCGCCGCCTTGTCCATTGCGTTTGCATCGAAGAACATCATGCCGAGTTGATAGAAGTTCTCGAAGTTGAGCGGGTCTATCTTCGTGAGGATGAGGTATTCCTTTTTGGCGTCCTCGACAGCGCCCCTCTCCCTGAAAATCTTCGCGAGTTTCGATCGCACGTCGACCTCGCTCACCTTGTCATCGAAGCGGGAGATTTTCAGCACCTGGCGATATTCAAGTATGGCGAACTGCAGGTTGTTCTCCTTGATGTACGCCTCGGCGAGCAGGAAATGCGCGTAGGCGTTGCGATCGTCCTTTTCCAGGATCTCGTTCAGTTTCTTGATGGCGAGCTTCGTCTGCCCCATCTCGATCATCCTGGCGATTTCTTCTATCTTGCGGGGGAAAACGTAGGTGCTGAAGATGTAGAGACCGAAAATGCTGAGCATTATAAAAAAGACAAATATTATCACATAGGTCAGTATCATCGTCTGTATCTATACCCCGGCTGTATCGGTCGGACTTCAGGCGTCCCGTCGCTGCTCGCGCAGACGCCTGTTCTGTTCCTCAAGCGCGCTGATCTTGGCGAAGGCATCCATCAGTTCGGATCTCCCGAGCTGGGAGACGCTTTCCTGTGCCCGGGCCGTCTCGGTTGCGAGCTTCAGCTCGACCCGCGAGTATTCCACTATATTCTCGTACATCGAGATGATTTTCTGCGCGTTATCGAGCTCCATTTCGTTGAGCTTGAGGACGTTTTCGTAACCGCTCACCATCTTCCGGTAGTGTTCAAGCTCGCCCTTAAGGCTTTCAATCTCCCTTTTAAGGCCCGCAACGTCCTCGCTCATCGTAACACCTCGGTGTCCTGTTAATAGGTTTCGGCATGAATCTTATGATTGTTCATCGTTTTCCGGTCCGCGGCGCCCGCAACCGTGCGCAAAAATTAATATTGACAAAAGCCGCACTCCCGGCCCAATATCCTCATCGTTCGGCACGACCGGACGCGCCCGGGGGCGTAGCTCAGTTGGGAGAGCGCTTGAATGGCATTCAAGAGGTCAGGGGTTCGATTCCCCTCGTCTCCACACCTTCCCGAGTATACTCACAATTCCGACGCACTGTCAAGATAATTACTTTCCGCCCGCCCCCGGTTCTATCCTGTGGATGACCAGACCGCTGCGCAGCTTCGGTTCGAACCAGGTCGATTTCGGCGGCATGAGACCTCCGTTGTCGGCGACCGCGATGAGCTCCTCGATCGACGTGGGAAAGAGCGAAAAGGCCGCGGCGAAACCACCGTCCCGCACCAGCCGTTCGAGCTCGGCGAGCCCCCGCATCCCGCCCACGAAGTCGATGCGCATGTCCTTTCTGGGATCGTGAATTCCCAGCAGTGGTTCGAGTATGGTCGTCTGCAAAACGGAGACATCGAGCCGTGCGACGATATCGCCCTCCGGTTTGAACCGGGGGGCGAGGAGCCGCCAGCGCCCGTCCAGGTACATGCAGAAACGGCGGGGTCCCGGCGGCGTACCGGACATGGTCTCTTCTATTGAGTACCGCTGGCCCAGGCGCTCGAGAAACCCGGCGCCGCTCAGGCCGTTGAGGTCGCGCACCACCCGGTTATACGGCAGAATTTTAAGCTGATCGTGAGGAAAGATGACGGCGAGAAAGCGGTTATATTCTTCCTCGCCTGTGTGGCCCGGATTGGCTTTTCGACGCTCGAGGCCGACCCTGACGGCCGAGGCGGCCCGGTGATGACCGTCTGCGATATACAGCGGTCGCGGGCGCAGCAGTTCCTTGAATGAAGAGATAAGCGCACCGTCGCCAACGCGGCGAAGGATATGCCGTATCCCGTCGTCGGCGGTAAAATCGAATTCGGGTGTGAACTCAAGCGCCCGGTCGAAAAGCGGCCGGCCGGAGCCGTCCTCGCGATAGAAGGTGAACACCAGCCCCGTCTGCGCGCTCAGGTTGTCGAGATGGCGCATCCTGTCGCGCT
Organism: uncultured Leptospirales bacterium; assembly: GCA_964625625.1. Lineage (GTDB taxonomy): Bacteria > Spirochaetota > UBA4802 > UBA4802 > UBA5368 > MVZN01. The sequence continues at coordinate 19,566 of CAZVEG010000059.1, forward strand.
CCTTGTCCTCGCGGGTGAGCTCGTGCTTCTTTATACGGCCCTCGAGGTAATCATCGATATCCAGACAGCCGACGAGACCGGTCTGCTCGCGTCCGTTCATGACAAGGGTATACAGGTACAGGCCCGGCTCGTCGTCGGCTCGAAGCACGCCGTCGCCGATAAACCGTTCGAAGTTCTCCCGTGCCTTCGCGTATACGCTGTCGTCGTAAAGTGAAATGTCCGCGGGTAAATCGATTTCGGGCTTCGATATGTGAAAAAAGCTGTGCGGCCTGTTTTTCGCGATCGCGCGCGCCTCTTCGGATGATACCACGTCGTACGGCAGCTCAGCCACCTGCGGCGCGAGCGTCCCCGAGGGGCGCAGGCCCGCGAATTCGCGTATTTTCGCCATGATGCAAGGTTCTCCCGATTATTTATACCGTCCGGCCGAACGGCTCCCGGTCTTCGACTCTCTGTACGATGCGGCAATTGTGCCGGCACGAGGCTTTTTTTCAAGAAATAATTACCGCGCCGGCGCGCCGCGCCCCGGCGATATACGTGTAACAATTCCATGGTACGGAACTCCGAACAGAAGACCTTCATAAGGCCAATTACTCTTCGTGAGAGGCATCATGGATTACGTCGGCATCATCTTCATAATCGGGCTCGTCATACTGGTGCACGAGGCGGGGCATTTCGCGGCCGCACGCCTTTCGGGTATCCCCGTAGCGCTGTTCTCGGTCGGATTCGGGCCGAAACTCCTCGCGTTCAGGCGCGGAGAGACCGAGTACCGGCTTTCGACGGTGCCCCTGGGAGGCTACGTGCTCCCGGCGATAGAGGACGAAAAGGAATTTTTCGCGATTCCCGTTTTTCGCCGGCTCGCCATGACGCTCGGAGGCCCGGTCGCGAACGTGGCCATGGCGATGGTGCTGCTGGGAATCCTGAACGCCGCCTCCGGCGGCTTCTCGCTTGTCGGTGTGTTCATCAGGCCGCTCGAACAGACGGCGGTGATGAGCGCACGCATCCTCGACGCGTTCGCCGGTCTTTTCGGAGGCGGCGGTGAGATTTCAGGTATAGTCGGGATAGTGGCCCAGGGAACGGCGTTCGTCGGCGGAAGCGCCCTGAAGGCCGCGCAGTTCGCGGCGGTGCTGAGCCTCAACCTGGCGATCTTCAACCTGCTTCCGCTGCCCGCACTGGACGGGGGCAAGGCCCTGCTCTACCTCATGGAGAAGATTCATCCTTCGGCGGCGAGGGCCCACCTGCCGCTCGCGATCACCGGCTGGGTGCTCATCCTGGGGCTCATGGTATACACGACATGGGCCGACGTTCTGCGCTACGCGGCCGGCTGACCGAAGGCGGGACGAAATCCGGCCCGCTACTCGAAAGACTCCCCGTGCATGGTGGTGAAGCGCTCGACCCGGTAGCGCTTTTTCCCCGCGGGAATATTTATTTCGACCTCATCACCCACTCCCCTGTTCTGAAGGGCCATCCCGACCGGAGACGAAAGCGAAATCTTTCCCTCGGCCGGTTTCACCTCGTTCGGGGAAACGAAGGTGAACTCCATCACGTCCTCGGATTCCAGGTCGAGTACCGTGACCGTTGAACCGAACCCGATGCGGTCTTTCGAGATGTCGGACACGCTGAGGTTGCTGAGCTGGCTGAGCTGGCTGCTGAGCTGTGTGATGCGCGCGTTCAGGAATGACTGACGCTCCTTGGCGGCATGGTATTCGGCGTTTTCCTTGAGGTCGCCGTATGCGCGCGCTTCCGCGATCTTCTTGGGAAGCTCGACCTTGAATTCGTACTTGAGCTGTTCGAGCTCCTCGCGCATCTTCCGCTTCTTCAGTTCGATGTCATCACTCATTACGCCGCTCCTTTTTGTTGTGATGGCCCACGGTCCTGCGATTGTCCGGCCTACGCGGATTAAAATCCAGCCTTTTTTATGCCCCGGTCCCTCCTAGCCGTCAGGCGTCCGCCCGGCCGTCCCCGAGCACGCGAATCATCACCGGCTGGAACGACTTCCCGCGGGCCAGGATGGCCGAAATCGCCTTGACGATCCCGAATGAGAGCGCGAAACCCCCGGCGCCGAAAAGCGCGGCGGCGAGGTCCGCGTCCAGTCCCAGACGCGGCGCGAGCGCCATTCCCGCGAACATCCCGGCGATGAGCGCAACCACGGGAAACGCGTACAGGAGCAGGCTCATCCGTACCACCGCGCCCGGAGCGATCGCGAACTCGATCGTGTCGCCCTTCCGGCCCCCGGCGCGGTTTTCCATCCACAGCCGTCGCTTCGATTCGCCCCCGATAAGCGAGCACGAACCGCGCGACGAGCACGCCGCGCAGGCCTCGCCCGCCGAGGCCTCCACCAGCGCCATCCTGGCCCTGATCTCGACGATGATTCCGCACTCAGTGTCCATCCGTTTCGACCGCCATTCAATCAGGCATGCGACAGGAACTCGCGCACGAAACCGGGCGCCGGGTCGTTCTGAATCTCACCGGGGGTACCCTTCTGCTCGATCCTGCCTTCATTAATTATAACGATATTCGTCGCCATTTCAAACGCCTCGCGCTGATCGTGCGTGACATAAAGGATGGTGATGCCGAGGCCGCGGTGCAGGTCGCGGATTTCGCGGCGCATCTCGGCGCGCAAGCGCGCGTCCAGGTTCGAGAGCGGTTCGTCGAGGAGAAGAACCGGCGGCTCCATCACGAGCCCGCGCGCGAGCGCCACGCGCTGCTGCTGGCCCCCGGAAAGCTGGTGCGGATAACGGTCCACGAGCTCCTCCATGTGCACCAGGGCGAGCGTCTTCATCACCCTCTCAGTCCGCTCTTTCCGCTCCATGCCGCGTACTTTAAGCGGATACTCCACGTTCTCGAAAACGGTCATGTGCGGCCAGACCGCGTACGACTGGAAGACCATGCCGAAGCGCCGTTTTTCGGGCGGGATGTTGACGCCCGGCCCGTAGAGCACCGTGTCGCCCAGCACGATCTCGCCCGCCGAGGGCGTTTCGAGCCCCGCGATGAGACGGAGCAGCGTGGTCTTCCCGCAGCCGCTGGGTCCCAGGAGCGATACGAACGAGCCGTCGGTCACCACGATGTCCATCGGCTCGAGCACGTTTTTCTCGCCGAAGCGCTTTGCTACTCCAGCCAGTCGAAGGTCGCTCATCACCCACCCTCCAGAATTTCCTCGGCCTTGCGGCCGCGCATGAAGAACGCGCCCATCAGCGCCGCGCTGAGCAGTATCCACGCGAGCGCCGCCGCCGATGGCTGGTCGGCGTATTCCTGCAACTGGAAGAGCACCGTGCCCATCGTCGCGCCGCCGGGGCCCGTGAGGAGCACGCTCATGGTGAGCTCCGTGAACATGGGAAGCGCGGTGAGGAACCAGGCGGCGAGCACCGTCCGCGACAGAAGCGGAAGCCAGATGGTGCGAAGCAGTATGAGGGTCGTCGCGCCGCTCACCACCGCCGCCTCCTCGAGCGAGGGATGCACCTGCCGGTAGGCGGCGGCGAGCATGCGCGCGCTCACCGCGCAGTACTTGAGGGCATAGGCGAGCGCCATCCAGAAGAGCGGCGAGTCGAACGACAGGCCCAGGCGACCCATGGCGGCCGCGGCCCAGGTCGAAACGAAAATCAGTAAAATGGCGATAACGGTCCCCGGGGTCGAGAACGGCACCCCCATGGCCTCGATGATCCATTCGGCCGCGCGGCTCCCCCGGCGCACCGCCGCGAAGGCCAGGAGAAATCCGGAGCCGACCACAAACGTCGCGACCGACAGCGAAAGCGCGAGCGAATTTACGAGCGCTTCCCGGAATTCCGGAAGGGCCAGGACGTAATCGAGGTTCCTGAAGGTCCATTCGGACGGGGAGTAATTCCCCGCGACGGGAGCGAGCGCCGAAAAGGCGAGCGCGCCCCACGGCAGCACGACGGCGGCGGCGAAGACCGCCCAGGCCGCCGCGGAAACCGGAAAACGCCCCCCGCCCAGGCGCACCAGGCCCGGGCGCGTTACGCGCGAACCCATGATCGCGCCGCCGCGGCGCCGCTGCCGGCCGACGAGCCGGTTGGAGAGCGCGAGAACGAGCATCGCCATTACGAGGAGGATGAGTGAAAGCC
>CAZVEG010000060.1:0-23302 GCA_964625625.1 uncultured Leptospirales bacterium
ATGGAGTCCTTCGCCACGGTGGAAGGCCTCGCCGGCATGGTGCTGGTCGGTCCGGAGGACGAGCGGGCGCGCATGGAGGTGATGGCCGCCCGCTACGGGCACGGCCTGGTGCGCGCCATCGTTGCCGGCGGCGAGACGCGCCAGGGCTCCTCGTGGAACGGGCTTTCGGCGCTCCCGTTCGACGATGACGATACCGTCCTCATTCACGACGCGGCGCGCCCGTTCATCGAGCCCGCGACGATTCTCGAATGCGTCGGCGAGACAGGGGCGCACGGCGCGGCGGCGGTCTACGTCCGCGCGACCGACACCGTCGCGGTGGGCGCGGACGGATTCGTGCGCGCCATCCCATCACGTGAAAGCCTTTACTACGCCCAGACGCCGCAGTGCTTCCGCTTCTCGATCATACGCGCGGCCCATGAGAAGGCGCGCGCGGCCGGGAGCGATTCGGCCACCGACGACGTGCGCCTGGCGCTGGACGCCGGATACGACGTCAGGATCGTGATGGGTAACGCGCGGAACATGAAGATCACCACGGCCTTCGACCTGGAGACGGCGCGGTTCTACGCGGAGCGGAAAGGTCGGGAATGACTGGCATCATTACCGGAGTTCATCACGACGGCCGCGCCGGGGTACACGGCTTTTCGTCGCGATAACACCCGCCTCACTCGATCCTGAGCGTTTTTATATTGCCGAGTTTCTTGATCGCGTCGAAGAGCCGGCGGATGCTCGCGTCCTCGTCGACGCGGCAGTTGATGACGACTTCCGTGCTCTGGGCCTCCACGTTCTCGGTGATGGAGACCTGTTTGATGATGATGTCGAAGCCCTTGACAGTGTCGATCACCTGCTTGGGGCCCAGTGCAGCGGAATTGATCACGACGGTGAGCACACGCATGTCCTTGCGCTCGAAAAAACGGTCCTCGATGTGCTCAAAAAACTGTAAAATAACCACCAGAAGTACCGTGGAGGCGAGGCCGAGAAAGTAGAACCCCGCGCCGATGGCCAGGCCGATCGCCGAGACCGTCCATATCGACGCCGCGGTGGTGAGGCCCTTTACGCTGAAACCGTAACGGAATATGGCGCCCGCCCCCAGGAAGCCGATGCCGCTTATCACCTGCGCCGAGAGCCGGGCCGGGTCGGCGTTACGGCTTTCCTTCATGAACTCGGCCGGGATGTATATGGAGATGAGCATGACCAGGCAGGCCCCCAGGCAGAGCACCATGTGCGTCCGCAGCCCCGCCGGCTGGTAGTGCTGTTCGCGCTCGAATCCCACTACGAACCCCGCGAACATGGCGATGGCAAGGCGCACTACGACGCTCAGCGGGTGGGAGAAATCGAGGCCGGTGATGGCGTCAATCATCGGTCGTTCCGTCCAGGATTTTCCTTACGGCGGCGAGCTGTTTTTCGATCTCGCCGCGCGCGGTGCTCCCGGCCGAGAGCTTGCGTTCCGGCGAGCTCTCGGGATTCAGGATTTCGCGTATGTCCTCGCCGAAGTGCTCCGAAAAGCCGCGCAGCGTCTCGAGCGGAAGCGCGAAGAAATCCGCGCCGCTCTCCTCGCAGTGGCGCACAAGGCCGCCGACGATCTCGTGCGCCTGGCGGAAGGGGACTCCTTTGCGGGCGAGATAATCGGCGAGATCGGTGGCCGTGGAAAAATTCCGGTACAGCGCGGCCTTCATGGCCTCCGTGTCGAGCCGCATGCCCGAGAGCATGGCGATCATACCCTCCAGCGAGAGCTTCACCGTGTCGACCGAATCGAAGACGCGCTCCTTGTCTTCCTGGAGATCGCGGTTGTAGGTGAGCGGAAGGCCCTTGAGCATGGTAAGAAGCGAAACGAGATTTCCGTAGAGCCTCCCCGTCTTCCCGCGGACGAGCTCGGCGAGGTCTGGATTGCGCTTCTGCGGCATGATCGACGAGCCGGTGGTCACCTCGTCGGAGAGGCGGATGAAGCCGAACTCGGCCGAGGACCACAGCACCAGCTCCTCGCAGAAGCGCGAGAGGTGCAGCCCCAGCACGGCGGCGAAGTAGACGAAGTCGAGCGCGAAGTCGCGATCGCTCACGGAGTCCATGGAGTTCGCGGTGATGCCGGCCAGGCCGAGCTCGCCGGCCGTGAAGGCGCGGTCGGTCGGATAGTTCACCCCGGCCATGGCGCCCGCCCCGAGTGGCGAGACCGAACATGCCCGCGCCGCGGACCCGAGCCGCTCGCGGTCGCGGAGCAGGGCCCAGGCGTGGGCGAGCATGTGCTGGGCGAAGCGCACCGGCTGGGCCACCTGCAGGTGGGTGTAGCCGGGCATGACGGCGTCGATGTGCGTTTCGGCGAGCGACGCAAGGGCCGAGACGAGCGACGCGATCAGCCGGTCGATCTCCATGGCCTCGTCGCGAATATACAGCCGGAGGTCCAGTGCGATCTGGTCGTTCCGCGAGCGAGCGGTGTGGAGCTTCCGGCCCGCGTCGCCGATCCGTTCGGTCAGCGCCGCCTCGATGTTCATATGGATGTCCTCGAGCGAGGCCGAGAACTCGAAACGGCCCTCCTCGATCTCCTTCTCGATCGCGCGGAGGCCCTTCTCGATGGCGTCGAGCTCGGAGGCGGTGAGGATGCCGGTTTTCTTCAGCATGCGGGCGTGGGCTATCGAGCCCCGTATGTCCTGACGGTAGAGGCGCGCGTCGTAGTGGATGGACGCGGACATGCGCTCGGTGATGTCTGAAGAGGTCCCGGCGAAGCGACCGCCCCAGAGCTTTTTTGTCTTTGCGTCGGTTTTCTTCTTCATGGATTGTTTCCGGTTAACTCATCCCCCCGGCCCATTTCCGGGATTCCCCCTCTCTTTCATTCAAAGAGAGGGGGACAGGGAGTGAGTCAGCCCGTTCCTGATTCAATTAACAACAATTCAGTATGCACGTCCCCGGCTTCATTTGTAAACTGAATAAATTTCATTAAGTGGTTTGATTCACCAGGAAATTGTATCAACTCATCCCCCCGGCCCCCTTCTCTTCGGAAAAGAGAAGGGGGAGCATCAGCAGCGAACTCATTTCCGGGATTCCCCCTCTCTTTCGTCCAAAGAGAGGGGGACAGGGGGTGAGTCAGCCTTCCTGTATCTCGGCAATCAATGCGTCGACGTACGCGCCGATCGTTTCTATCTGCGGGCGCATTTCGTATTCGAGTATGTCTGAAAGGCTGATGATGTCATTGTTCTCGAGCGAGGAGAGAATCTGTGAAAGCAGGTCGTTCAGCGCCCGATTTCGCTCCTCCAGGGATACGCCATCGACCACCACGCGCGAAGGATCAACCCGGAACACGGGCGCGCACTGGTAGCAGGCGCGGGTATACGCGTAGATGAATTCGACGAACGAGCGGAAATGCCCGGAGGCATCGGAGTCCCGGCCTTCCTGGTAGAGCCGGACCGTTTCCGCGAGCGTGTCCGACTGCGCGCCGATTTCGTCCTTCACGCGGCGCAAGGACTGCAGGAGCACATCCGGCGATTCAAGGCTCTGCACCACGAGGCGCCGCAGGTTCTCGCTCATCAGCATCATCCGGAATATCTCTTTCACCGCCGAAAAGATGTCCGCTTTTTGCCCGAAAACCGCAAGGAGAGCCTCACCCTCCCCGGCCGCGCGCACCGAATCCGAAAAATCGGAGAGGCGCTCCAGGTACTCCTTCACCGTGGCGTCACGACAGCTCACCTCTTCGGGCGCGGCCCCGAGAAGCGAGAGAGTGGTGGTGACGACCTCACCGAGCCATCCGGCACCGCCCGCGAGCGATTCCGCCGCGCCCGGTTCCACGGCCCGCTCCTCGAGCGAACGGCGCACGAACGAATCGGCCCTGTCGCAATAGGCGTCGCCCTCCTCCAGCGAGGAGATCACGACATCGGCACGCGACTGGACGATGCAGTCGATCGAACGCACCGAATCCAGCGGCATGTCGGGCAGGCTTTCAATCATGTACGGCTCATCGTTTATACGCGCCTCGGTAAAGACGAGCTCGCGCTCCCGCGCCCAGCCGGACACGGAGGCGATAACCTCCGCCACGCTTTTCTCGTTTTCCAGGCTGAAATTCACGGGAAGGCTGTTAATCCGGATGTCCACTGCTCCACCTCGCACGGGTAATCGTCCCCCTATTTTTCTTCGCTTCCGCCCTGCATGCCCTTCATCTGGTTCTTCATCCAGTCGCCCTGCGACTTGGCGCCCGAGATGGACTGTTCCATGGTCGAGAACTTCTTGCGGAGCTTGTCCTCATATTTTTTCAGGTGTTCCTGGTGGCGCTCTATGCGGCTGTCGGCCATCTGGATGTTGGTGTCCTCGAGATCGATTTTGTTGGCGATGATGTTCTTCCCCGACGAAACATAGGGCCGCAGGACCGTCTCGACCCGGTACGCCATGCCGCCGTCGATGCGGTTGTCGCCGTCGGTATCCGAACCGAAGAACTCCTCCACGCCGTCCGGGTTGTCCCTCAATGTCGAAAGGAGCAGGCCATCGTCGACGATGAGCTTCCCCTCGCGGATGTTCTCCCACGAGGCGTTGATCGCCCCCGTGGAAACGCCCATCTGGGTGATGAGCTTTATGGGCTTTTCGGCGCGGCTGGGATAGGCGTTGCTGACCGTCTCCTTGAGGGTGTTCTCCAGGCGAAGTATGGTCATATCGCCCACGAAAAGCCCGTTCTTGTTCTTCTTGGATTTATAGTCGCCGGGCTTTTCGCTCTTCTCGGTCTTGATGAGCAGCCTGTTCAACTCGATATAGTTGTTGTACGCCGTGACGAAGGCCTTTATCTTCTCGACCGCTTTCTCGACGTTCGGCTCCACCTTGATGGTTACGGGATGGTCCGATTTCGAACGCAGATTGAGCGTGAGTCCCTTTATGACGTCCGTAAGCCCCTCGTTCCTGTCGCGCTGCACCTCCAGGCCGTCCACCTTCACCCGCGCGTCGGCCGCTTTCGCCACCTCGTGCTTGGGATCGAGCAGGCCCTTGCCGTCGAGCGGCGTGAAGAGGGCCGCGTCGGAAAAGACCGAAACGCCCTCATTCCCGTAGAATATGACCTTCGTAATCGTTTTGCCGTCGAAGTCCCTGCCGACGGGTATCTCCATTTTCCCGCTGAACTTTTTGTCGACGGGATACAGTTTCTCCTCGCGCTTTTCCCCCGTCTGCGAAACCACGCCGACCCCCAGCACGTCGGCCATCTCCTTCTTCGGCTCCTTCTTCTTGAGCGGGCGGATGCGCGACACGTTATAGCCGTGAAGCTCGATCCCCTTTATGACGGTCTTTTCGTCCGGGCCGATCTCGAGACGATACGGGAGGTTGTCGTCCTTTTCCTGCTCGGGAGGGGTATGATTTACGTTGAACTCGATGACCGTGTTCTTTTTGGCCCCCACCCCGGCGGGCAGCACATACTCGCGCCAGAGGGTGCCGCTGATGGAGATCTTTTTGCCATCCTTGTCGACTTCGATACTTCCGTCGTCTTTCTTCGGTTCCCCGCCCGCATAGGGTACGAAATACTTGTTGTCGAAGATCAGCGCGGTCTTCTGCTTTTCCTCTCCCTTCTCGCCTTTTACCAGGCCGATGGCATAGAGGAAATCCTTGCCCTCCGACAGGTTTATTTCGCCTTTTTTGCCCGAGGTCTTGGATTCGAGCGTGAGCACATGCTTGTTGTCCGTGGTATTGACGTACGATGTGGATACGATGTCCGATGCGGCCTCGTCGATCGCCTCCTGCAGGGCCTTGAGCGAGCCCCCGCGGAAACGCACGACTTTAGAAACGCCGTTAATGTCTATCTTGAATTTGCCTTCGGAAAACCGCTGGTCATCGGCGATTGAATCGGTGGAAAGCCGGTGTGTCGAGGCCAGCTCGAGCACCTCGAGGCTGCGCACTCCCTTTTCGGCGTACCTGTTGGCGGTGGCATCGACCACGCCGGGATTCGAGGACAGCGCCGACTTGTCGGCGTACGACGCCCGGTGGCCGTAGAGATCCCTCGCGGCCGTATTGACCGCGTTTACCCTGGTCCGGAGCTCGCCCAGGGCCTCTTTGCGCCTGCTGAAAGTGAGCTTTTCGTCCTCCCACTGGCGGATCGGACGGGCCTCTACCTCAACAAGCTTTTTTATTATGTCGTCGGTATTGAGACCGGAGGCCATGCCTCCGAAAGTGACCGGCATACCTTACCCCTTCCGGATTGCCCGTCTCCATGACGGCACGCGGGCCTTCCGTAGTTATATGCAACGCATTAAAGGTACCGAAAATGGTATAATCATTCAATAAATTATCGGCAGAAACGCGACATAACATTATACCATTACCGCCGGTCACGGAACCCGCTACCGCGATTCGTCCACGAACATGCCGATAAAATCGTGCATGTGCTTGAGGAGCCGTATGAGCTCCCTGGGCGGGATCTCCCGCACCGTTTCATTGGTCCGGCTGTCCTGGACCTTCATTACGATCCGATGGGTGTCGTTATCCACCGCGAAGGTTATTTTCCTGTCCATCGATTTCGTCGCCGAATTGAGCATGGTGGCCAGACTGTCGACATTCTCCCTGCTGAGAGGGGGATTGCCCTCGTCATCTTCCCGCCCTTTATTGTGCGGATGGCCACCCTGGTCCTTCAGCCCGGCGATCCTCGACTGGCCGGCATTTATGGAAGTGAGCCTGTTAATATCCATCTTTATCCTCCTTGACATGGCGCGCCGCTTGAAGAGCGGGCCGCCGCCACCTTCCCCCGCCCCACCTCCCTTCGGGGCTAAAAAGGGAACCTGCTCCGGCCTCCCAACCGGAGCGGGATGAAACAGACTGCACTGCGTAGCCCGTCTCAGTTTTAATAAGGACCCTCACTGGAGCAGTTGCAGTATAAGCTGAGGCTTTTGATTCGCCTGAGCCAGCATCGCAGTACCACTCTTCACGAGGATCTGGTTCTTTGTGAACTCAACCATTTCCGAGGCCATGTCCGCGTCCCGTATCCGGGAATCGGCAGCGAGCATGTTTTCGTAATTCCGCGACAGGGCGCTGATGGTATTCTCCATCCTGTTGTAATAAGCCCCCAGATCTGCCCTCTGGCGATTCAGCTTGTCCAAAGCCAAATCGATGTACCCAATCATGGTATTGGCCAGTCCAACCGTGGAGATGGAGCGTTTTTTCGCCCCGTCCACCAGGTTGAGGGCCCTGGCACTCATCGTACCGATGAAGGCCCTCATCCTCTGGCCCTGGTTGGGTCCCACGTGGAAGAACATGCTGCCGGTTTTACTGTTGCGCGCGTACATGCCGGTAAGCATCTTCATCCTGTTGAATTCGGCGGAGGTGGTTATACGGTCCACTTCCTCGATCAACTGCGAAACCTCGACCTGGATCTGCGTCCTGTCGGCGTTTGAATAAATCCCGTTGGCCGACTGCACCGAGAGCATCCGGACACGCTGCAAAATGTCGTTGATCTGCTGGAGCGATCCTTCGGCGACCTGAATAAAAGAAAGCCCGTTCTGGGAATTCTTTTCAGCCTGGAGCAGGCCGTTGATCTGGGTGCGCATCTTTTCAGACACGGCCAGACCCGAAGCGTCGTCACCAGCCCGGTTGATACGCTCGCCCGATGCAAGCTTTTCAATGGACTTATCCATCCTTTCGGAAACCGCCTGGAGCTGCCTGTTTGCGAATATGGCGCTCATGTTGTGATTGATTCTCATACGACTCCCTCCCTTGTTGTGTTTCGGGACGGCCGCCTCTGGTTTTTTTCGGGACCGTCGCGGATTTGTCGGCCTCCGCTTCATGCGGAAACCGGACCCGCCCGAACGGATCAGGGGTTTTCTCCCCGGCAATGAAGCCCGGACTGCCCATGTCCAGACAACACCGGCCGACGGCATACTCCGTCAGCCAGTGATGCCCTCCCCGCATCACCGGCTGACGGAGCAGCCGGGTGGTGGGACAGTCTGGGAACCGCGGGAGAACGTATGAGAATCTTGGTGAGTTTTCAAAGAACCGGGAAAACGTGATTTTACGATTCGCTTATCCAAGCAACCGTAAAATCGACTGGGGCTGCAGGTTTGCCTGCGCAAGCATCGCAGTGCCTGTATGGACAAGGATGGTGCTCCTGGTGAAGTTAACCATCTCTTCGGCCATATCGGCGTCCCTGATGCGTGATTCCGCCGCCTGGGTGTTCTCATAGGCGGACATAAGGCCCTTCGCGGTCATCTCAAGCCTGTTGTAATAGGCTCCGAGGTCGGCGCGCTGCTTGGAAAGCCGCTGCAACGCCGAATCCATCAGGCCTATCGTATTGTTGGCACCGCCGGGCGAGGAGAGGGATACAATCACCTTGCCCGTGCCGTCCCTCAACTTGAATGACTGGGCCGTCATCGTACCTATGTAGATGCGCTCGCGCTGATTCGCGTTCGCACCCATGTGGAACCACATAGACGCCTTCGGGTTCACCTTCGAAAATTCTCCGGTGAGCACCTTGAAACGGTTGAATTCCGCCTGCGACGCGATCCGATCGACCTCGTCGACGAGCGCGGAAACCTCAACCTGGATGAGCTGGCGGTCTTCGTTCGAATAGATGCCGTTTGCCGCCTGAACCGACAGCACCCTGATCCTCTGGATGATCTGGGCGGACTGATTGAGATACCCCTCGGCGGTCTGTACGAACGACATCCCGTCTTCGGTGTTCCGCTCGGCCTGCCTGAGTCCCTGGATCTGGGTCCGCATCTTCTCCGATACCGCGAGCCCTGAAGCATCGTCTCCGGCCTTGTTGATACGAAGACCGGAGGAGAGCTTCTGCATACTCTTGTCCACGTCCCAATGCGTAAACTTCAGCGTCCTGTTCGCATTGATCGCACCCATGTTGTTGTTGATGATCATTTTACACTCCTTTGTATTTGGTTTTCCGGCTTCCCTGCCGGGCCCCGTCCCGGGCAGTGGGACGCGGCTTTTTCCAGGAACAACCGTCCGGCTTTTCGATAACAGCCGGGGTATTCCCGTTCCAGGCCTGTATATGGGCGAATAAAAGACTGGAACGCAATACAGAGGAGCCTGACAATCACCCGATCAACAACACGGTTTGTAAGCCCCAGCGTTTTCAAAGAACGAACGGGAGAGTCGAGACTACTCCCTGCTCGTCTATTCGGCCCCTTCGGCATGACAGTTTAACTTTTCAGGGGTTTGTTACGGATGATTAAAGGTGTTTATAATAAAATATGGATGTTTTTTATATGTTTTGATCCATATATGGTTTTTTTGAATAAAATATGGTCTTAAAGTACCTTGCCCTGTAAAACAGCTACCTGACCAACTCATCCCCCCACCCCCCTTCTCTTCGGCGAAGAGAAGGGGGAGTTCTGGCAACGGGCTGATGGCAGGATCCCCCCTCTCTTTCGTTCAAAGAGAGGGGGCCAGGGGGTGAGTTCGGAAAGGCAATGCGTCACAGACCAGAGCGGGACTCAACCAAAATTATGATTGAAATACCGCGCAAAGGCCCGTAGCCTTTATCGCTCTGAAGCATATCACCATTCCAAAAAACGGCATATCATGATCGATACACTCGACTCTTCCCTGCTGGGGCTTATTTTCATCTTTTTCGCCCGGATCGCCGACGTATCGATCGGCACCATGCGGATCATTCTCATTTCGCGCGGGTACCGGTACCTGGCGCCGGTTCTGGGCTTTTTCGAGGTGATTATATGGCTGGCGGCGATCGGCGAGGTGATGAAGGGTATCGGCAGCACCGCGAGCTTCATCGTCTACGGCGCCGGCTTCGCCACCGGCAACTATGTGGGGATGATGATAGAGTCAAGGATCGCCATCGGCATCCAGGCGGTGAGGATCATCACCACCGAGAAGATCGTGATGCTGCCGCTGGTGCTCAGGCAGGAGGGCTACGGCGCGACCACAATCAAGGGATGGGGGGCCAGGGGCGAGGTAAACATCATTTTCACCATCGTTCCGCGCAAGAAGGTGGAGCAGGTGATGGAGATCGTGCGGATGTTCGAGCCCGGCGCGTTCATCACCGTGGAGGACGTCAAGTCCACGTCGCGCGGTTACTTCGCGCGGAGACGAAATTTCTCGGAAAGCCTGGCCGGGCTCATGACGAAAAAGAAATGATCTCTTCACCCCCGCCCGCCGCCGGACCCGGGAGTCGCCCGGCAATACAATACAAATACTCGGTTGACATACAAACCGGCATGGCTTTAACGTGGACCGTCGCACGAACGACGCGTTACCATACATAAATACCGCTGCCGGATGTCCGTCCCGGCGCCGCACCGTGTTCCGCGTAACGAATACGGGTACGCGACATCCCCGACGATCCTCCGGCGGCACGGCAACATCAAAGGAGAAAGGAGTCATTGCATGAAAAGAGTTCTCGTTATTTTTCTCGCTCTCATGGCGGTGATGTACCTGGCACCCGTGGCGGTCTCGATCGGCCTCGCGGCGGGACACGGCGCCGCCGGCGTTGAAGCCACCGACGGCCAGGCCACGGCGGTTCCCGAAGAGGCGGCCGCGCATCAAAGCGGCCTCGGCAAGGAGTTACCCCTCTGGACGGTACTTCCATTCGCCGGGATCCTGCTTTCCATCGCGCTCTTCCCCCTGCTCGCGCCCCATTTCTGGCACCATCACTTCCCCAAGGTGTCGGCTTTCTGGGCGCTCGTATTCGCGGTCCCCTTCCTCGTCGTCTACAGGGGCGAAGCGTATCATGAAATCATCCACATCTACGTGGTGGACTACATTCCGTTCATCATTCTGTTATGGGCCCTTTTCACCATCGCGGGCGGAATACATGTCAGGGGAACGCTCAAGGGGAGCCCCGCGGTCAATATAGTGCTCATACTGATCGGCACGGCGCTGGCCTCCTGGGTGGGAACGACCGGCGCGTCGATGCTCCTCATCCGTCCCGTGCTGCGGTCCAACGCCTGGAGAAAATACAAGGCGCATACGATCGTATTTTTCATATTTCTGGTCAGCAACATCGGCGGCGCGCTCACACCGCTCGGCGATCCGCCTCTTTTCCTGGGCTTCCTCCACGGCGTGCCCTTCTTCTGGACGATGAAGGTGTTGCCGGAGATGCTCATAGCCATCGTAATGGTCGCCCTCGTTTATTTCGTGGTCGATTCATACTTCTATCGCAAGGAAGACAAGACGGCGCTGCCCAAAGAGATGGAACCCATCAAGATCGAGGGTGGATTCAATTTCATCTACCTGGTCGGCGTCATCGCGGCCGTGCTCTTCAGCGGATTCTACCAGGCCAGGCTTGGCGAGGTGAGCGTTCTCGGCGCGCACCAGTCCCTGGCGAACATCATAAAGGACGGCGCGCTGGTCCTCTTCGGCCTTCTCTCGCTCTGGACCACGAAAAAGATCATACGCACCGAAAACGAATTCACCTGGGCGCCCATACTGGAGGTGGCCTATCTCTTCGCCGGCATCTTCATGACGATCATCCCGGCGCTCGCGATTTTAAAAGCGGGAGAGGAAGGCGCACTGGCATGGCTGATCAGGTCGGTCGAGACCCCGGCCCATTACTTCTGGGCGTCCGGTTCGCTGTCGAGCTTCCTGGACAACGCCCCCACATACCTGACCTTCTTCAACAGCCAGCTGGGTAAGTTCTATCCCGGAATGTCGGAAGCGGCCGCCGTACCCATGCTCATCGTGGAAAAGATACCCTATCTGGCCGCCATCTCGATCGGCGCGGTCTTCATGGGGGCCAACACCTATATCGGCAACGCCCCCAACTTCATGGTAAAGTCGATCGCGGAGGAGGCGGGAATAGCCATGCCGAGCTTCTTCGGCTACATGTTCAAGTACTCCATTCCCGTGCTCATTCCCATCTTTATCATAATTACGCTGCTGTTCTTTTAAAGGGGGCGGAGTTTCATGGAGCGCCGCGTTCGAAAGCGGCGCCCCGGTAGTTCGCAATTATCAACGGTGCAAAGGAGAACATTCATGGCGAAACAATACAGCGAGGTGGTCTTTGAGGGCCATTACAGCAACATCCGCGGATTCATCGAAGGCTTTATCGCGGGAAGCGGGAAGGAGCTCTCTTTCTTTTTCAGCGAACAGGCCGGCGTAAAGGCCGAAACGATGTCCGAGGTCCTGAAGGAATGGATATCCCTCAGCAACAAGATCCATCATGTCGTAATGGAGTCGGAGCTTTTCGAGAAGATAAAAAAATCCCTTGAGCGGCTTACCGACAGCGACAGTCTCAATAAAGGCTCCATCAAATCGGCGAAAGCGATTAAAACCGCCTCGTTCCGGTTCAAGTTCAGCACCTACGGCAGGAAATACGGCGAGGACATCAAGAAGCTCCTCGAAAAACTGCCGGGAGGCCTTTCATTGAAGGATTACTCACCGGTGGAAAAGATCGACAAGGACGCCAAGGGCGTCGAGCTCTATTCACCGGCCCATGAATACACCTTCGAGGGGACCGGCGTCATAGCGGGGCCGGTAGACGAGGCGATCGCCTTCCGCAAGGTACTGGACGACCATCCTCTTGTCGATGTTACGGTAATAAACCTGGAGTTCTGACCACATCCCACCCGCCCGTGTTCAGGCACGGGCGGCGCCTTCACCGCGCATTGACCCGACGGCTGAAAATGTACTTCCCGGCACACCGGTATTGTCAAAGCGCCACGCGCTACGGACGGCGGCGATTATTCAGGCCCTCTTCCGCGACATCTTCCGCAGCTCGTCCGCCAGCAGCGCCGCCGGGCGCGAGAGCGTTCTGCCGCTCTGGTACACCAGGAAAATATCACGTCGGATGGTAAATCCCCTGACCGTGACGATTTTCAGCTTTCCGGAAAGCATCGCCGCGGGGACGGCGAGGCGGGAGATGAAACCCACGCCCAGACCGGCGGCGACGGCCTCGCGCACGCCCTCCGAGGTGGTGCATTCCAGTACAACCGGGAGATCGGCCGGTGACACGTCGCGATCGAGGAGCGCCCTTTCCCAGGCGTCCCTGCTGCCGCTGCCCTTTTCGCGGGAGACCATCGGAAACTTCCTGACGTCGGCAAGCGCCATCTCATCCGGATAGCCTCCCGCGGGCGCGATGAGGACCATCTCGTCCTGGTGAACGCGCTCGAATTTGAGGACGGGGTGGCGAACACTCTTGCCCGTCACACCGATTTCGGCGATACCTTCCTTGAGCATCTCGATGACCTCGCGGCTGTCCGAAACCTCCAGCCGGTAATGTACCTCCGGATTGGCGCGCACCACCGAGGCGACCGCCGCGGGAAGGACATAGGCCGAAGGGATGGTGCTCGAAGCGACGACCGTTACCCCCGCCGCGACCGCACCCGAAATTTCCTTTCTCAGCGTCTCGACGGTTTCGAAATGCCGTTCGCAGAAGACCTTGAAGATTTCTCCCTGAGGCGTGAGCGCGAATTCCCTGCTGCTTCGCCGTATGAGCTCAACGCCGAGCGTCTCTTCGAGCGCGGACACATGGTTGCTTATGGTCGCCTGCCCCACCCTGAGCACCCGCGACGCGCGGGTAAAACTGCGGTGCTCGACGACAACGAGGAATGAACGGAGCTGCTTGAGGTCGAAATTCAGTTCTTTCATGGCAGTGTATTTCTATCCGGATACCACCCATGCTGGCAAATCAATTTTTTACGGGATCGTCTTCCCCGAAAAGGCCTCCCGGTGCGTTATAATGTGGTTTTCGCGCCCGGCGCGCCGGTACGCGGAACGGAATGCCGGCGGGGACACGCGATCCGTCATGCGGCAAATAATTGTAAAACGGCTTGCCCCATTTCTCCGAAGATGATAATAAGGCATCAGACGGCCCACGGCCGCATCGACCGATTCAACAGGAAGAGCATCCATGAGCATCAAGACCAGAGTGGCAGTCGCGGGGATCATTACAACCACCGTCCTGCTCTTCACATACGTATCGCTTCGTTCGGGAACCATAGAGGGCGAGTATGTCAAAACACTGGTGGCGCAGAGCGATCGCATAGCGATCGCGTTCGCCGGCCACGAAAAGGACAGGGCCCCCGCCGCCCGCAACCTCAACCGCTTCCTGGCGGAGATGAACCGCGAGCATCCCAACATGGCCCTTCTCGCCGTATCCGACGCTTCGAACACGCTGCTGGCCGGCGGGAAAAACGACCGCTATATCAGCGACCGCAGGCTCTTCGACGAAATAACGGGAGCCTTCACGCGCGGGGAATTCGCTCCGCGGAAAAACGCCGCTTTCATCGTGCGTTACTTCGAGCAAACGAAATTCTATCTATTCGTAAAGGAAACCCCCTCGGGCAATCTGCTCGTGGCCTTTCCGTACAAACTGCGCGGAAAGCTGATGGTGAAGCTCCTCCTCGAGATCGCGCTCATCGTCATACTCGCGGTTCTTTTCACCACGGCGCTCTACCTGTACCTGGTTCGCCGCGAACGCCCGCCCCTGCCCCGGCATGAAGCGGCCGTCGTGCGCGAAACGGAGGCCGGACCGGATACGGAAAGCGGGGGAGATGACGGACCGCGGACGGGCGGTCCCGCGTCGGAGGCGCTGGCCTCCGTCTCGTCCCGCTATGAGGGCGCCGTTGTATCGCTCTACATCATCGATGAATCGATGTCCGCCCTCCACAAACACCTCGAATACGTCGACGGCGTGCACTCACCCCCGGGTGAAGCCGTGGACTCGATCGACACGACCGATGAAATAGGCGAGGAGCTCAAACGGGACTCCACGCTGGTGCTCAACCGCGGCAGGAAGCTCATCATTCCCATCATGCACCGGGAAGACCTCATCGGGGCCGTCGGGGTATCGCGCGGCGAGGCCTTTACGGGACCCGAAATCGCCGACCTCAAAGAGCGATCGGCCGGGCTGTCCCGGATCATCGCGACCGGGCTCGATCGCTGACCCCCCGGCGCTACCGGTAACGCGCGTAATCGATCCCGAGACCGTGTATGGTATAGGTGAGGATGCGCTTGGTGGTGCCGAGCATTTCCGCGGCCCGCGTGATGTTTCCCCGCGACATCTTGAGGTGGTCGATGATGATCTCCCTGCGGTACCGGTTGACCATGTCCTCGAGCGTCTCCGGCGCGGCGGCGGGACGGGCCATCTGAAGCGACGGGGGAAGATGGTAGCTTCGGATAACGTCCTCCGCGCTCATGATCACCGCGCGTTCGACGCAGTTCTCGAGCTCCCGCACGTTTCCCGGCCAGTGATACGCGGTCAGCATGTCGATGGCCTCGCTGCTTATCCTCCCGATCGTCTTTCCATGCTCGCGTGAATAGCGCTCCAGGAAATGGTCGGCCAGCAGCATGACGTCCGCCTTGCGTTCGCGCAGCGGCGGGACGTACAGCGGAAACACGTTCAGCCGGTAATAGAGGTCCTCGCGAAAGGCACCACTGGAAATCCTTTCCTCCAGGTTACGGTGCGTCGCCGCGATGATGCGCACATCGAGCGGGATCGTCCTCTCGCCGCCCAGGCGCTCGATGCTCTTCTCCTGAATGACGCGTAAAAGCTTCACCTGCAGATGGGGTGCCAGG
The DNA here is from genome assembly GCA_964625625.1 of uncultured Leptospirales bacterium. GTDB lineage: Bacteria > Spirochaetota > UBA4802 > UBA4802 > UBA5368 > MVZN01. Next base: position 15,430 of record CAZVEG010000060.1, read on the forward strand.
TCGCCGATCTCGTCTAGGAAGATGGTTCCTCCGTGGGCGAGCTCGAAGCGCCCTCTTTTGAGCGCGGCGGCCCCGGTAAAGGCCCCCTTCTCGTGACCGAAAAGCTCGCTTTCAATCAGGCTTTCGGGAAGGGCCGCGATGTTGACGCGCACGTACGGCCCGTCCCTCCTCGGACTGTTTTCATGTATGGCGTTGGCCACGAGCTCCTTGCCGGTGCCGCTCTCTCCGCACACAAGGACCGTCGAGGCGGTCGGCGCGACCATCAGTATCTTGTCGCAGAGCTCGTGCATCGCCGCCGAGTTGCCGATGATGCTTGCCGGGCGTCGTCGCTCCGAGAGCCTGAGCTCCAGCAGCTTTTTTTCCTGTTCCAGCTGCGATTCGCGCCGGCGCATCTCGCCGCGGCTCCTTACGGCATGCGCGATCATGATGGCCGCGGTGGTGAGCACTTCCAGGTCGCGCGCGAACGACGACTCGATCCCGGCCTGTTTGTCCACCGAGATGGTCCCCACCGTATCGCCGTCGATTTTGATTGGTACGCAGATAAAGGCGGTGGAGTCCGAATCGTTCGTCGAACGGGCGAGCGTCCTGTTGAGGAAGAGCGGTTCCTTCCCGATTGACGGGACCACTATCGGCTCGCCGGTGGCAACCACCCTGCCGGTAATCCCCTCACCCGGTTTGTACACGCCCCTGCGAATCTCCTCGTCGGAATAGCCGATCGAGGCGTCGATGAAGATGTCATCGGTCTCACGGTCATGGATGTTTATCATGCCCCTCTGGAGGAGCAGATGGGAGCGCAGCAACTCCAGGACCGCGTCGAGAAGCTCCTCTATGCGGGTAAAGGAGGTGAATATCCTTCCTATCTGGTACAGGAAGCGCGTCTCATCGACCGGCCCGTCGGGTCCGGCCGTGGTATTGATGCTTTGACGATCCATGCAAAAAGCCTCCGCGCGGCGGTCATTCATCGGGCGATGACCCGGCATTTACTCAGTATACACCACGTGGCGTGCCCGGGCCGTACTCTTTTTAATAAAACCGGCCCCGGGGACCGCAATTTTACATGGACGTAAAATAATCGACGATGTTTCCCACCGCACGCCCGGTGCGGATATGGCGAAACATGGATTGACAGACGGCCGAATAAAGGAGAACGTGCGGGGATTGGTTCTCTCCGCCCGGCAGTCCGGAGATCACGCGCGGTCTGACCGGAGACTCGGGTCCGGGAGGGATGGGGCCGGACCCTAAAAATAATTGCCTGTGAAACCGGCTATTATGGTATAGTATCGAATCAAAATTATCGAAAATGAAGACAGTGGGTTCTCCATCACCCGCGCAATACGCCATGAACAGCACACTGCCCCTGCTCCGGAAGACGATCTATCTCGAAACGGTTGACGGAACCGGCGGGAAGGATATCCCGGCCGATGCCGACCTGAGCGGCGTAACGGCCGCGCTGGTCGTATCGTCCAGGCCGGTGAGGGCCGGTATCTATAATGCGCTGGTGAGCCGGCTCGAAGCATCCGGGCTCACCGTTCTCTCGCACCACATAGAGAACACCGGGCCGTACGCCATGAGCCCCGTGCGCGCGGCGGTCCGCGATATCGACGCCGGGCTTTCCATGGGAGACTGCCTCGTCATCTCCTTCGGCGAAAGCCACGCGCTCACCGTCCTGTTGTGCCATCTCCTGTACACCGGCCTGCCGCTCGAGGACGCGATCCATACCGTGAGAGACACCATGGACGACCCGCTGCTCCTCGACGAGGATCTCACTTTCCTTCTCGAATTTCAGGCGATGCTGGACCGGAAATCGGGCATTCCGGCGGAGTACGGGCTTCATCGCTTCGACTATTCGATAGAACTGAAACCCCTCGCCCGCCGCCCGTCGACCGGCGGGGGCGCATCCTCCGGCATAATACTCGACGCCATCGCCATACCCGTCAGGACGATTGCGGACCCCGCCGAACCCGAAAATCCGCCGGACCCGATCGTCACGCCGTCCATCCCGATGGTCGTCGAGCTCCCCGACCTGGAGGCGGTGGAGCTCGAACGGTTCATTGATGTAGACCGCGCGGAGTATCCCCAGATCGCGCGCGAATCAACACTGTACGATGAGGCGTTCATCATCGAGGAATCAACACCGCTTGAAACGGAGACCGTCCCCGCCGAAGAGCCGGCGACGGTGGTGGAAGAGGTTGAGTCCATACTTCCTCCCGGGACGCCCGCGGACGCGCCGGAGACGCTCCCGGAAGCTCCTCCACTCGAGGCGCCCCGGCGCCCCGCACGGCGTGCACGCGCCGGGAAGGGCGCGAAGGCCGTCGCGCAGACGGGCGCGTTCTACGCCTCGCTGCGATTCAAGCTCATATCGATCATCTCGCTGGTCATCACGCTCTCCCTCTCCGGGATGATTTTCCTCGCCACCTATTTTTTCAAGGAAGACAACAAGCTCAGGGTGGAGGAAAACAACCACAAGATATCAGAGATCGTCGCGCTCAAGTCCCAGGGCGATATCGAAACGCTTATAAAACGGGCCGAACTGCTCGCCGGGAAGATCGCCGGTGTCAATGCCGCGACGGCGCTGGACGGCGAAAACGACATCATCTATGCCGGTATCGGCCGGCGGGGACAGGGAGGCACCGTATTCACCGAAAACGCGCACAACACGGCGCTCATGAGCAGGCTGCAGGTGAACGGGCAGTCGATCGACGCGGCGCTCAAGGGCGCGGCGGGGGCGATGGAACGCGCGTTCAACGGAGAAACGGTACTCCAGAACGTGTCGCCGCTGCTCAATCTTCCCGTTCTGGCCCTCGGCATCCCTCTCGAGCGGGACGCTGCCGGAAGGTCGGTTGCGGTGCTCGCCTGCCTGGTGAGCGATGAAAACCTCATGAAGGCCTTCCAGTCGCGGGGGGGTATCACGACGGTCTTCATGATAAACGATGCCGGCGACGTAATCGCGCACCCGGACACGAGCATCGTCGTCTCGGGCGGGAACTACATCGAGCTTCCCATCGTGAAGATGATGATGACCAGCAGGATCGACAACGGGCAGACGCGCTACCGTGACGAGAAAGGTGTTTTCCATATCGGATCGTTCAGAAAAATTTCCACGGGCGGCCTCGGCGTCATCGCCACCGTCGAGGAGCTGAAGGCCTTCGAAGAGGTTTACCGGATCCAGCGGCGCAACATATACATCATGGTGATCGTCCTTACGATCGTCGTCATGATCATCTTCTATTTCGGCAATACCATCACGACCCCCATCATCGACCTCGTATGGGCCACCAAGAAAATCAAGGAGGGTGACTACCGCGTCGACATCCTGCCCACCACGCGCGACGAGATCGGGGAGCTCACAGCCTCTTTCATCGAGATGGGCAAGGGCCTCGAAGAGCGCGAGAAGATCAAGTCGGCCTTCGGCAAATTCGTGAACAAGGAGATCGCGGAGGCGGCCATGCGCGGATCGCTGGCCCTCGGCGGGGAGCGCAAGGCGGTGGCGATACTGTTTTCCGACATCCGGTCGTTCACCGCGATTTCCGAGAAGCTCCAGCCGGAAGAGGTCGTGGAGTTCCTGAACCAGTACATGACGCGCATGGTCGAATGCGTCAACACAACGGGCGGCGTCGTGGACAAGTTCATCGGCGACGCGATCATGGCGGTCTGGGGAACCCCCGTTTCGAGGGGTAACGACACGGAGGACGCGGTTAACGGCGCTCTTTTAATGCGGAAATCGCTCATCGAATTCAACGCCGACCGCGGCGGTCCGGGGAAGCCGGTCATCAGCATAGGCTGCGGTATTAATACCGGGATCGTGCTCGCCGGCCAGATCGGCTCGGAAGACCGCATGGAATACACCATCATCGGCGACGCGGTGAACCTCGCCTCGCGCATCGAGTCCCTCACAAAGCCCTTCGGCACCGATATCCTGATCAGCGAAGATTCCTACGGCCTGGTCAGGGACATCTTCGACGCCGTACCCATGAGGAAGATCAAGGTAAAGGGCAAGGAAGAGCCCCAGCAGATATACGCCATACTGGGCAGGTTCGACGATCCCGGCAGGCCCTCAACCATCGAGGAGCTTCGCGCGCTCGCCGGAATCGCAACGCCGCCGGAAGCCGCCTCCCGGGCGGTGGAGGAACTGCTGGCCGGAAACGAAGTGAAATATGAGATCGTTGAACAGTAATACGCTCGTTCCGGTCGCGGGCGCCGTCATCATCGCCGTTTTTTCCCTTCTCCTCTATTTCGACATGAAGGGAGGCCGGACGTCCTCGCAGAGCGAGGAGATCGGCACCATAGTGTTCAAGCGGCAGACGGCCCAGCGTAAGTACGCCGAGCAGGTCGTCTGGGACGATCTTGCCCAGAGCGTTCCGGTCTACAACTACGACACCATCCGCACCGCCGACATGTCCGAGGCGGTCATCAAACTTAAAGACGGCACGGAAATCGCCCTCAACGAGAACAGCATGATCCTGCTGGTGATGAGCAGCGACGACGCGAGTGTCGAGTTCATGCGGGGCTCGATCGCGGCCAACCGGGACGACACCGGAAGGAAGCTCAACATCACGGCGGGCGGAGCGGTGGTCTCGCTCGGGGAGGGAGCGCTCAATCTGGCGCGCGGCAGGGGTGAGGGTCTCGACGTCACGCTGAACAGGGGAAGCGCGCTGGTAAAATCGGGAGAGAGCGAAAAGGAAGTGGCGACCGACCAGCGCATCGTGGTGGCGGGCGACGTGCGGGTGTTCGATCTGAAAATCAGGCTCGCCGCGCCGGGACCCAACGAATACTTCTTCACTCCGGCCGGGAAGGCCGCGATCGTCTTCTCGTGGGAACCCACGCTTCGTGAGGGTCAGGCCTGGCTCGAAACGGCCGCCGATCCTTCATTCGCGGCCCTCACCGCCACCCGCGCGGTATCCGGCAAAACCGCGACGCTTGCCCTGCCCGAGGGCATCGCGTACTGGAGGGTCCGCACCGCGGACAGAGCGACCGGGAAGGTCGAGGTGAGCGAAAGCCGGCGCCTGGTGGTACTGAAGAACGAACCGCTCGTGCCGATCACGCCGCCCGACGGCGCGGTGGTTCGATACACGATGAGCGTTCCCATCATCCTGTTCCGCTGGTCCGAGAACTCCGCCGGGGGAACGTCCACCCTTTCGATCTACCGCGACGCGAAAATGGAAGAGAAGGTCAAATCGGTCAGCGTCGCGGGTAGCTCCATCGCCGTCGACGGCCTGCCCGTCGGGACCTATTTCTGGCGTATCGAACGAACCATCAACGCCGGCGGCAAACAGAACACCGAGACAAGCGCGCCGCGTCGCCTTGTCGTCGACAGAAGCGACACGCCGGTGGCACCGGAGCTCGTCTATCCCGCCGAGGGGGCCGCGGTCAACCGTCTCGCGCTCGAGCGCGAATCGGCGGCCTTCAGCTGGAAGAAGAACACCGAACACTCCTTTACGCGCGTGGAGATCGCCCGCGACCGCGCTTTTACGGACATCATACACTCGGACAGGGCGCGCGGCAACGTTCTGCGTCCCGCGGGGAAGTTCGGAACGGGCACGTACTACTGGCGGGCGGTCGGCATAATAGATGAAAAGACCTCCACTCCGCCGTCGGCGATGCGGGAATTCCGCGTCGTCGAGGCCGGGGACATCGCGCTTGTCGGCCCGGCGGACGGGGCGACGGTCGCGCCCGAGGCACCGGCGGAAAACGCGTCGGTCGATTTTGCGTGGAGACGGAGCGGAATCGACGGCCGCTACCGCTTGCAGGTGGCCCGCGACGCGTCTTTCGCGTCGTTCTACCGCGAGCGCACGGCCGACGGCACCGGCGTCACCGTGGACGACATCGAACCCGGCGACTACGCGTGGCGCGTGCTGCTCCTCGACGAAGACGGAAACGAGCTTATGCGAAGCGCGCCGAGGACGCTGGCGGTGCGCCGTGCGCTTCCGACTCCCGAGGTGCTCTCCCCGGCCGACGGAAAAATCGTGGACATGAGCGACAGCGACGCGCTCAACTTCCGCTGGAGGCCGGTAAGGGAGGCCACGCTGTACCGCATAGGGCTTTATCACGTGAAGAAGGGAATACACCACAATATTCTCACCAAGGAGACCCGCGACACCGCGATCGCCATGACCGAGCTGGAAAAGCTCGACGTCGGCGATTTCTACTGGACCCTCCGTGCGGTCGAGATGCGCGGCGGTCGCACGGTCGCGCGCACGAGCCCCGAGGTGCGCTCCCGCTTCAGCATCACGCTCGGCGGGGCCGCGCAGAAACCGGAGATCAAATCGCCGCGGAAGATCTATGTCGAATAAGAGGCCCCACATCCGGATCGCCATTACACTGATTGGCGTGTTCGTGCTCGCGTTGCACGGCATACCCTCGCACGCCGCCGATCCGCCTCCGGACGGGAAATCCACCATACGCTGGGAAGCCGTGGAGGGCGCCATCCGCTACGAGGTGGCGATACGCGACGAAAAGGGCGCGATCGTTTTCAAGGAGACCGTCGACACCGGTCGGATCGATTTTTTTCTCGAGCCGGGCAGGTATTGGATCAACATCATCGCCATCAACAAATTCAACAAGCCCCATTCGGAGTCGGGATGGGAGGAGTTCGAGATCGCGAAGAAGCCCCCGTTCAGGCAGATAACCGAGGGCACGCTCATACGCGTGGCGGCGGGCGCGCACTTCTCCATGCCCATGTCGCCCTGGGACGATTTCCTCAATCCCGCCCTCGGCGCGTCGCTTCGCGTCGGCCTGACGGGTACGAGCGGCCTGCGCCGTTACGGCGGCATCGAGGCCGATCTGCGCGCGCTCGGCTATCGCGGCTCCGGCGCCGCCTCCTCGCTGCTGCCGCTCATGGCCGGCCTCGGCGCGTACGGGCGCATGCCGCTCGGGGCGACGACGGCCCTCATCGCCCGCGGCGGCGGCGGCATGGCATTCACCCGCCTGCTCTACGAGGAGGCGTCCGGCGAAGAAACGGTCGCCTGGTCGGGGAGGCCCTGGTGGGGGGCCGGGATCGCACTGGAGTACTCCCTGCCCCTGGGATTTTTCATTGAGGGCGGTCTCGAATACCGGAACATCATGCTCTCGCAAAAGGGTCTTTCCAGCGTGGAGGGCTTTCTTTCGGGCGGCATGCTCTTCAACTGGGAGACCGCCGAGACGCGCAAGGGAGCGGTCACGCAGACCTCGTCGGCGGTGCTGCCCGTGGCCGTGCGCGTTTCGGCCGGGATTCCGTACGTACGGCTCCTCTCCGACCTGGCTTACGTACGGCGCGAGACGTACAACGGCATCGACGCGAGCCTGGCCCTGCAGGGCATGCGCGGTCTCCTGCGTTTTACGGGAATCTCGTTCGACTTCGCGTACGCCAGATTCGACGGCAGGGGCCGGGCCGAGGGAATGACCTCCTACCTGAACGGAGCGAGCCTCCTCCTCACCACCGACTTCGCCTTCCCGGTCAACCTTCTTCTGAAAGCCGGGGGCGGCATCGCGGCGTCGAAGCTCGAATACGAGGACCCGTTCACGCTCGAAACCGAAAGCGTGTGGACCGAGGACACCTACTACACCGCGGGCGGAGGTTTCGAAGTGCGCGTATACGCCGGTTTATTTGTCGAAGCGCTGGCGGGTTATTATTATATTGATCATGGCGGCAGGGCGATCGAGGCCGCGAAACTGAGCCTGCGGGCCGGGGTACGACTGTAGAGGGCGCTGTTCATTGTATCTTTACATGCGTTGATAATAATTATTTGCATTGAGCCGACGATTACACGGTATTACCAGGAGCCATGAAACCGATACGACTGTTCCCCGATCGCCCGCTTTTTCTGCTGCCGCTCCTGCTGGCGGCGCTTGTCGTTTCGTGCGAGGTGCAGGATTTCGGAGAGATCCTCGAAACCGC
>CAZVEG010000061.1:0-22661 GCA_964625625.1 uncultured Leptospirales bacterium
ACATTATTTACCGTCCCCGCCCCGCCCCTACGGGGCGGGGCGGGGACGGTAAACGCCGAAATTAAAAAAATATTCAATTGCAATATTCCGTTACAAAAGGACATATCGGTGTTACACGGCCTCCTGATATTGTGAATGATAAAAACAACAGGGAGAAGTGACATACCCATGCGAAAAGATAACAATACAATGGTTTGCCCGGTCGGGCTTGCCGGCGGTCTCGACAATCCCCTCAGGCGTCTTCTTCAGAATCCGCGGAAGATCTTGGCGCCCTACGTCAGACCCGGCATGACCGTTCTCGATCTGGGGTGCGGACCGGGGTTTTTCTCCATTGAGATAGCGAAGCTCCTTGCCGGCTCGGGTAAGCTCATCGCCGCCGATCTGCAACAGGGCATGCTCGACAGGGTACGTAATAAGATACGGGGAACGGAGCTGGAGCGGGTGGTCGAAACCCACCGGTGCGAGGCCGATCGCATCGGTGTTGTCGGGCGGCTCGACTTCGTACTGGCCTTTTACGTCGTACACGAGATACCGGACCACGACGCGCTGTTCCGGGAACTGAAAACCATCCTGAAACCGGGGGGAAGGCTCCTCATCATCGAGCCGAAATTCCATGTTACCAGAAAGGCCTTCGACGCGATGGAGGTACGGCTCGCCGGTGCCGGGTTCGCGGTCATCGACCGGCCCGCGCTCACGATGAGCCGGGCCCTGCTGGCAGGCGCGCGAGAGTGACCGATGAAACTCACGATTCCTGAAAACCCGAGGATGACGGCATGAAAATCATCACGCAACCGAGCACCATCAACGCCGCGGGCTCGCCGCCGAAGACGATAGAGGAGTACGTCGGCGCGGTGAATTCGCGAAGCGACAATCTCAGCATCGCGCGCATGCGAAGCCCCCGGGGCTGGAGCGAGCCGGGCCAGCGGCCGGAGTTCGACGAGTATTCCGTGGTGCTCGCCGGCACGCTGGTCGTGGAGACCGAAAACGGGATCCACGCGATCGGCGCGGGCCAGGCCGTCTTCGTGGAGAAGGGGGAGTGGGTGCGCTACGGCACGCCTCACGAGGGAGGCGCCGAGTACATCTCCGTCTGCGTCCCGGCCTTCAGGCCGAACCTGGTACACAGGGACGACGGATAATCGTTCTTCGAAGATACGCCGGTTTCAAGGTACCGCGGCGGTGTGATGCCGACCGCCGCGGTCTTGCAATAAGGTCCTACTTCTTTTCCTCGATTCCCCACTGGAAATCGTAGCTCAGCGAGATGATGATGGTGCGTATTCCTTTATTGTCACCGCTGGCCATGATCTGCTGGAGCACCGTGCTGAGCGTGAGGTTGACCGGCACGAACACGATATCGAGCCCGTAGAAGACCATGGTCGTCGCCGGCAGGCTGGCCGAGCCGCTGCTCACCAGTGATCCGTTATAATAGACATCGGCGCTCGCCGAACCGGAAAGCCGCTGCCAGACGAGGAACGGGGCTATGGCGAGCGACTCCGTCTTGAAGCTCAGCTGCGCGCCCAGCTGCGGGCCGAACTGGTTGGCGTATGCCTGTATTTCGGTGTCGTTGCCGCCCGAGTCGGTAAACCATATCCCCGTCCAGACAAAGGAATAATTGAGCCCGCCGAAGAAAAGAAGGGACACCTTGTCGGTCTTGACGGCCTGGAACTCGAGATCGATGGGGATCGAGAAGCCGGCCAGCCCGATGTCCGCCGGGCCCGCCGAGCCGCCGCCCCCGATGAAGCTGAAGCCCCCGTCGATCGCCCACTGATCGTGGAAGGCATAGCGGGCGATCATGCTGCCCGCGCCGCCGTTGATCTTCAGGCTCTGTTCTTCTCCATCGTATTCCACATCACCCGACATATTGAAATAGGTCGCTCCGACTCGCATGTCGTACTGCCCCTCCTGGAACTCGAACCACGGAATGGGCGGCGGCGAGATCATGAAGTTGTATTCCACGGCGAAGAGCGTCCCGCACGGGACGAGGGAAAACAGGAATACCGCGACGAGCGAAAGCTTTTTAAGAATTTTCATGGATTTCCTCCCGGCAATATATTTATTCGCGCCTGCACGGCACGCTTCGTATACGCGAAGTCACGTTCGGAAGGCAATGGCCAGAGGGAGAGAATGATTCTTTTTTTCAGTAGATAGGTTCGGTTATCCGTGAAAAGTCAAGCACAAAACACGTGAATACTTTCGCGCTCAGAGGATTCCCCGAGCCGCCTGCCGGGCTCTACCCGCTCATACACGCGCCCGGCAGGCTTCCGGTGCCGGTTTAAATGATTGTAAAAGAGGGATTGAACGGACATACTGTGCACCCGGCCGATGTATTCCGCGACCCGATGACGATCGGGCCATCCGCGGTACGGACCGGATCGATGGAGGACCTGCCATGAACACCGTGATAAGGATTATAAAACCGTTCATACTTCCGGCGCTCGTATGGGTGCTGGTTTCGGCGAGCCGCGTCCCTCTGCCCGTTTATGCGCAGTATAATGGAAAGCCTGAAACGATCGCGCACGACTTTCTCGATCTCGAGAAGGAACTCGGTGCGGCGCGCGATCAATATCCCGCCGTCAACGCCCTCATCGGGAAGGCCGTCGGGAAAATATCGTCCCGACAGAACCATACGACGGAGCAGGCAATCGTCGTGCTGCGGACGATCGACTCGATCCTCGCGGACGAGGGATACAGATTCGGGAAAAACCTGCTGCTGGGCGTGGGGCTCGAAAAGAAAACGATCGATTGCGACAATTACTGTGCCCTCTACATCGCCATCGCCGAGGTAATTAAAATCCCGATCGTCCCGGTATACGCCCCCGATCACAGTTTTATCAGGTTCTTTTTCGACGACGGCACGTACATAAACTGGGAAACCACGCAGGCGGAAATTCGCCCGGATTCGTACTACATTAAAACGCTGCGGATTCCCCCGGAGTCGATACGGGATGGAGTGTATATGAAGACGCTCTCCCGAAAAGAATTCATCGCGGTCGAGTACAACAACATCGGCGCCCATATCATGAAGGGCGGGAAATACGCCGGGGCCGTGGCGTATTTCAGCGAGGCGATTGGACGCTATCCCGTGTTTTCGTCGGCGTATCACAATCGCGGATCGTCCCTGTACGCGCTGGGACGATCCGATGAGGCGCTGACCGATCTGCTCAGGGCCAACGGACTGGATCCCTCGCGGGCGGGAACGCACAACACTCTCGGCGACATCTATCTCGACAGGAACGAGCTCGAGAAAGCCCTCGGTGAATTCAACGCCAGCATAAAGCTCGATCCCGCGAATTACGTGCCCTATAACAGCATCGCGATCATCATGAAGCGGAAAGGCGACGGGCGGAAGGCGCTTATATGGCAGGAAAAATCACGGCGCGTAAAAGAGCGGTATGGAAAATAATTGACGGGTTCCGCCGCCTCATATATTGGCTTGATCGGGCATTGCCGTAAAAACGGACGCACGTGTTTCACGGGGCGGTGCCCGGCCCGCCGGGTCCGTATCCGCGGAAGAAAACGAGAGAGGGTCATATGAGCACGGTATATTTCGCCGATTTCCGCTGCAGCAGCAGGGAGAACATCTTCAGCAAGACGAAAAAGCTTTTTATAAAGGCCGGTTTCGGGGAGCGCATCGAGAAGAAGGATTTCGTCGCCATCAAGACCCACTTCGGCGAGTACGGCAACCTGGCATTCGTCCCGGCCCCCGTCATCAGGACGCTCGCCGATCTGGTGCGGGAGCGCGGCGGCCGGCCCTTCATCACCGACACCAACACGCTCTACCGCGGCTCGAGAAGCAACGCGGTCGATCACCTCGAGAACGCCGTGCGCAACGGTTTCCTCATGGAGACGGCCGGAGCGCCGGTAATCATCGCCGACGGTCTGAAGGGCGACGACTATGCCAGCGTGGCCGTCGAGTCGAAGCACTTCAGGGAGATCAAGATAGCCTCGGCCATCCACGGCGCCGACGCGGTGCTGGTGGTTTCGCACGTAAAGGGGCACGAGCTCTACGGCTTCGGCGGGGCGATCAAGAACGTGGCCATGGGATGCGCGCCCCCCTCGGGCAAGCAGATGCTCCATTCGGACATGAAGCCGAAGGTGCTCGTCGAGAAGTGCACCTCCTGCGGAATGTGCATAAAGCGCTGCCCGGCCGACGCCATACGATTCGACGAAAACAAAAAGGCGAACATCGACCCGGACGCCTGCATCAGCTGCGGCGAATGCACCGTGATCTGCGCGTACGAGGCCATTCCCGTAATCTGGACCACCGATCACCGGCCGCTCCACGAGCGGACCGCGGAATACGTAAAGGGCGTCGTCGACACCAAGCCGGGGAAGTGGATGTACATCAATTACGTCATGAACGTCTCGCCCCAGTGCGATTGCTATTACTGGAACGACGCGCCCATCGTGCCCAATATCGGCATCCTGGCCTCGACCGACCCGGTGGCGATCGACCGGGCATCGGCCGACCTGGTCAACCGCGCCGCGCCGCTCCCCGGCTCGAAGATCGCCGGGCGCGACGAATCGAAGGACAACCTGCGCGCGCTGTACGACCTCCCCTGGGACTACCAGCTCGAATATGCCCGCCGGATCGGGCTCGGCGATGACGCCTATGATCTCGTGGAGCCGTAAAGGGGACTCCGCGTAAATTTGCGGTTGACAGGCACGGGGGCGACGGGATTATAAATACGGGTGTACCCGGCGGGGGTGTTCCACCGAGAGGTGGGTCCTCCCGTTGCGCGGTTCGTCATGCTTACCATCGCAGGGGGAGTTGTAATGAAGAGTTCGCACGATTTTCCGAATCTTAATCCCAAGCGGCCCGACGGGGTGAAGCCCAGCGGGAAGCCGTACAAGGTGATGGTCGTCGAGGACAAGGAATTTCAGCGCAAGCAGATCGTCCAGATTCTCGAATCCGAGGGCTACGAGGTGGTGGCTTCGGCGGGCGACGGCAAGGAGGCCGTTCAGTTGTATGACCGGTTCGCGCGCGACCTGGATCTCATCACCACCGATCTCGACATGCCGAACCTGGACGGCTACGCGCTGCTCTACGAGATCACCCAGAAAAAACCGCGCGCCAGGATAGTGTTCATCAGCGATGAAACCACCAAAACCGTCCTGGCTGACCTCCTGAAAATGGGCGCGGCGGATTTCATTCTGAAACCCATACAGCGCGGACGCCTCCTCGAGCGGATAAAAATGGTGCTGAACAGAGCGCAGCAGGGCTGACGCGTCCCGGCACGAGAAAGCCCGTCCGGAAATACAAGGGATACACGGAAGGAAATTAGCCGATGAGCAAAGAGCTGGATTCAGCCGTAAATTCGCTGTCCGAACAGACCGGTAAGATCAACATCGCATTGCACTACGCCGGCGGCGACATGGAAAAGGCAAGGGCCATGGTCGCTGGATCGTATAAAGACGTCTATGTCCTCAAGGCGCGGTTCGCCTCTTCCACGCTCCACGGCGCATTTCTCGTCTTTTACAACGGAATCTACAACAAGCTCATCGATTCGCTGGTGCTCGTTGTCTCGACCTACATGACGAAGACGATCGACACGGCCACCGACTGGAAGATATTCGAGAAGGACATCCTCGAGGTGCTCTCCACGGGCGAGCACGACACCCACTTCGAGACCCTCGTAAAGAACCGCTTCTACGACGGGTTCAACCTGAGCTTCTGCGCCGAGCTCACGCGCTTTCTGCAAAACGACAACGGCATCGCCGTCGAGCGCGCCCTGCAGAAGCTCACACAGTTCATCCTGAACGTTCAGCGCATCGACATAAAGGTCGATTCCCAGCACATCTCCTCGCTCGACATGGAGACGTATTCCGCCAGCAGCAAGAAGATCGATCCGTCCTCACTCAGGAGGCAGGAGGAGCCGCGCGAGGCCGCGCCGGCGCCGGACCAGGAAGCGCCCGAGGAGGTGAGCGAAGGACAGGAGGGGGTCAAGCTCATCATGAACTGCGCGCTGATGCTCTCGCCGATAAAAGGAAAGGACATAGCCAGGATCGAGCCGGGGGACCGCATCCGCGTCAGCATCGCCGATTCCAATCCCAAATGCGTTTCGGTGGCGAAGGCGCTCAACGCATACGAGGACGGCGAGCTGCGGCCGATCACCGCGCGCGTGAAGTCGATAAAGCCCAATCCCGGGGGAGGCTATACCATTTTCGGAATCGTGGCCCGGGGGATTTACGCCAGAATCGTCGAGGAGGAGGCGAACATCAAGGTCGCCCTCGACCCGGCCTACGAGCTGGCGCGCGCCGGCGTGCAGGACGAGGGGAAGTCGAACCTCGGCGTCATCCTCGGGCTTTCGGTCATCTTCATCGTCATAATAGCCGCGATCGTGGCGCTCGTGCTGTACTTCTGATCATACCATCCGCATCGGCAATCCGCGCGCGGCGAGCTCACGCTTGACGTCCCGTATCGTTATCTCGCGAAAATGAAATATCGACGCGGCCAGCACCGCGTCCGCGCCGCCCGCCGTAAGCCCTTCGTACATGTGCTCGACCGTACCCACGCCGCCGGACGCGATGACGGGGACGGTGACCGCGTCGGCGATGCGCCGTGTGAGCTCTATGTCGTAGCCCATCCGGGTGCCGTCGCGGTCCATGCTGGTGAGCAGTATCTCCCCGGCTCCGAGGGCGCATGCGCGCACGGCCCATTCGACGGCGTCGATTTCCGTGGGGGTGCGCCCCCCGTTGAGGTATACGCTCCAGCTTCCATGCTCGTTTCGCTTGGCGTCGATGGCCACCAGTATGCACTGGGCGCCGAAGCGCACGGCCGATTCGCCGATTATGTCCGGGTTCAGGACGGCCGCGGTGTTCATCGACACCTTGTCGGCGCCGTTTTCCAGGATCATGCGCACGTCCTCGACCGTCCGGATTCCGCCGCCGACGGTAAAGGGGATGTTGACGGTCTCCGCGACGTGCTTGACCATGTTGAGCACGATGTTCCGCCTGTCCGAGCTGGCGGTAATGTCCAGGAACACGAGCTCGTCGGCTCCCTCCCCGTCATAGAACCTGCCGTTTTCGACCGGATCGCCGGCGTCACGGAAATTGACGAAATTGACGCCCTTCACGACGCGCCCGTCCTTGACATCGAGACAGGGTATTATCCGTTTGGCGAGCATCGTTATCCTCCTGGAGATGATGGGCGTTGCCGTGCCCGTTTCATTCGGCGGTCGGGCCGGGCATAATTCAATCAAAATTTTGAAACGGGCGCTGTCCCCGGCGGATACGGTCACTTTAATTTTAAGGGTTTTCACCACGATTGTTGCTTGCCTTGACGGCGCGCCGTGAATATGTGGTTACGGGTGACTCGGGAACGGTCTCGCCGACAGCCGCCAGGACCGCGGCGCACGAACGGAAAAATATATGGATGATGGCAGAATAGTACCGGTGGATTCGCGGGACGGCCTTTCGGCGCTGGTCCGGCGCCTGGAAACGGTCGACGAGATCGCGATGGACTGCGAGGGCGAGTCGAACCTGCATCGCTACGGCATTCACCTGTGCCTGGTCCAGATTTTCGACGGCGAGCGCTGTTACCTCGTCGATCCGGTCGTGCTGGGCGATATTTCGGAACTGCGGGAGTTCATCGAAAGCGAGCGCGTGCGCAAGGTGATGTGTTCGGCCGATTTCGACATGCGTCTGTTGCACCACACCTGCGGCTTCCGGCTCGCGAACGTGTTCGACGTGCAGATAGCGGCCAGGACGCTGGAGAGCGAACATCTCTCCCTGCAGGCGATACTGGAGGAGTACCTGGGGGTGGTCATCCCGAAGAACGCGAGCGATCGGCGCTCTGACTGGAGCAGGCGGCCGCTTTCGCCGCGGCAGATGGAGTACGCCGCGGGCGACGTGCTGCACCTTATACAACTCAAACACGTGCTCGTCGAACGGCTTGCCGCAAAGGGCCTGACCGAGCAGGCGGAGAAGGCGCATCGCGCGCTTAAAAACATAAGCTTCAGGCCGAAGAGCGATCCTCATCTCCGCCTTCCCGGGGCAAACCGCCTTCCCGCCGCCGCCCGGACCCGACTGAAGCGACTCTACGAGGTCCGCGAGCGGATCGCGGAAAGTCTTGACCTTCCTCCCTTCAGGGTGCTCGCGAACGAGGTGCTGGTGGCCGCGGCGAAAAACCCGCCGTCCGGCAGGGCCGAGTGGCACGCGCTCAGGGGCATGACCCGTTTCGCCCGGTCGCGCGTCGGCGAGTTCGAATCGGCGCTTGCCGACGCGCATCCGAAATGAGGGAGTGCGGGCCGCGGTTAAATCGTTTGACCGGGGAACCGGGTACGGTTATCATCATGCTCGTGTCAGGACAAAACCGGCCAGTGCGCCGGAGCGATAAATAAACAATGGAATTTTCCGGGCAGACAATAGCCGGCCGTTACGTCATCGCCGATCTCATCGGAGAGGGCGGGATGAGCATGGTTTTCCGGGCGGTGGGGGCCGACGGCTCGATGGTTGCGGTCAAGGTTCTGCGGGAGAGCGGGGTGTCCCGTCGCATCGAGGATCTCATCCGCTTCCATGCCGAGGCACGTATTGTGGCCAAAATCAGTCATCCCGGAATCGTCGCGCTCCACGAGATCGGCGAGCTGGCCGCTCCGGTCGTGGCCGGCCAGTCGGTCCATTTCCTGGTGATGGAATACATCGCCGGGGCCAGCCTGCAGGACGCCCTGGACCGGGGCGGGACGATCGATCAGAAGGAAATCATAAACATCGCCTGCCAGGTATGCGACGCGCTCGCGCACGTTCACGACGCGGGGATCGTTCACCGCGACATCAAGCCCGGCAATATCATGATCTCGGGCCGGGGAGACGATCTCCGCGCGGTAATCATCGACTTCGGCCTGGCCCACGTGCGCGAGTTCGGCGGTGACCGGGGCGAGGGGGCCCTGGGCACGTTCCGCTACATGTCGCCCGAGCAGAGCGGAATGATCAGAAGGACCGTTGACGAGCGCAGCGACCTCTATTCGCTCGGCGTGCTGCTCTACCGGCTCATGGCCGGACGACTTCCCTTCGAGGGCGGTGATGCCTCCTCCATCATTCATCAGCATATAGCGAAAAAACCCGAACCACCCTCCATCTTCAATCCGGAAGTGCCGACGGTTGTCGAGCGGGTGATCCTGCGTCTCCTCGAAAAGGAGCCCGAAAACCGCTACCAGAGCGCGCGCGGCCTCCTTTACGACCTGAAAATGATCCTTTCCGGTTCCGTCGACATCATCCCGGGCGCCGCCGACCGCCAGGCGCGGCTCAACTCGCGCACCGGCATTGTGGGACGCGAGGCCGACCTGGCCCGTCTGAAGTACCGGTATGAAGAGCTGGCGCGCGGCAAAGGCTCCGTCTGTCTCATCTCCGGCGAGGCTGGCAGGGGCAAGACCAGGCTTGCGGAAGAGCTTCGCGACCATGTCGTATCGGCCGGCGGAATTTTCATTGAAGGCAAGTGCTTTGCGGGGGAGAACAAGGTGCCGTACGGTCCGTTCAAGGACGCGCTTAACCTTTACCTGCAGTATTTCCCCAAGCTTCACGACAAATACCGTACGGACCTGAAGGTCCGACTGCGTTCGATCGGTGTCGATCGCTGCGGCGTGATCTTCCGGCTCAACCCCCTTCTCATCGACATAACGGGCCCGTGCCCCATACCGGTCGAGCTCGAACCCGAGCGCGAGAACCGCCGATTCCTCATGGTTGCCGGCGAGTTCATCCGGGTACTGGCCGACCCGCTCACTCCGCTCGTACTTTTCCTGGACGATCTGCAATGGTCCGACGAGGGTAGCTTCTCGCTCCTCGAGGAACTGGCCTCGGGCATCGCCTCCGCACCGCTTCTGGTTATAGGCTCGTATCGCGACAACGAGGTCCCGGAGTCGCACGGCGTCAACCGGTTCATCATGCTTTCCATGCAGGCGGGCTACCCGCTCGACCATCTGCGCGTGGAGCCGCTCGACCGCGCGTCGGTCGCCCGCTTCGTGTCGGGACTCCTGGGCTCCGGCGACGCGTACAACCTGGACCGGGTGGCGGACGTCGTGTTCCAGAAGAGCCGGGGCAATCCCTTTTTCGCGCTCGAAATACTCAAGCGTATGGTCCAGGAGGGGGCCCTCAGCCTGTCGGGTAATTACTGGACCGCGGACGACGCGAAGATCGGATCGCTCGAGATATCGACCAGCATCCTCGACGTGGTAATGCGGCGCATAGAGGGCCTGTCGCCGCGCGCAAACGAGGTACTCTCGTACGCGGCGGTGATCGGACGCAAGTTCGACATAAGCCTGCTTTTCGGGCTGCTCGTGGACGGTGGCGAGGGCGCGGAGTACACGCACGGAGAGGTCGTTCGCATCGTTGACGACGCCGTGGCGATGCAGCTCCTCGAGATCGACCGGCGGGAGCGCGGCAAGCTCTTCTTTGTCCACGACAGGATCAAGGAGGCGTTTTACAACATGCTGTCCGTGGAGCGCCGCAGGGGCCTCCACCTCCGTATCGCGCGCACGCTTGAAGCGGGGCCGGACGGCGCCGAATCGCCGGTATTCGATCTCGTGTTCCATTACTCGCAGGCCGGGGACGGTGAAAAGGCGCTCAGGTACGCGTATCCCGCGGGCAAACGCGCCATGGAGAGCTACGCGAACGAGGAGGCCATACGCTATTTTTCGATAACGTCCGGCATGCTCGAGCGCGACGGGATTGTCGACCTCGTCCGTATGCCGCTGTGGCTGAAGTGCCAGACCAGGATCGGGGAGCTTTACCTGGTAACGGGAAAGAACGATGAGGCGATAGGGCTCTTCAACCGCATCCTTCCGCATCTCGGTTCTTCCACGGCGCGCGCGGCCGCATACCGGCAGATAAGCCACGCCTATTTCAAGAAGGGGGATTTCGCCAACAGCGAACAGTACGGGGCGGACGGACTCGCGCTGCTCGGCGAACGTCTTCCGCTTTCGACCGGGCGGGTCATCACCGGAATACTGCGGGAATTCGCGGTACACCTGCTGATCAAAACGGTGCCGCGCCTCTTCAGGTTTCGCGAGGGAGGGACGACCGGCGAGACCGACCCGCTCGTCATCCAGTTCTATCATTCTATGAGCTGGAACTACGCGTTGAGCTCACTCCTGAAATTCGTCCGATCGACGCTGCGCATGCTCAATATATCCGAGCGACGCATCGGGGTCTCACGCGAGCTCGCCATCAGCACGCTGGGGCTCGGAATGATGTACGCGGCCGCGCCGGCATTCGGCGTGGCGCTTCGCTACCTGGAGAGGGGACTGACCATAAGCACGGATATACGCGATACCTTCTACAGGGCGGTTTCGCAGCAGTTCCTCGGCACCTATTACTCGTGGACCGGGGACATAGACATGAGCACACGCCTGCTCATGGAAAGCTACGACAGCTTCAGACGAATCGGAGACATCTGGGAGCTGGGGCAGGTCAACAACATCGCGAGCGTCAATCATTACTATTCGTCCAACTACGAACAGAGCATCCGTCACCTCAATGAATGGATCGCCATAAGCAACAGGATAAACAACGATTACGGCCTGTGTAACAGTTACGCCAACCTGGCCTGGGTATATACCGATATGGGAGACTATCCCCGCGCGCTGGAATACGCGGGGAGGTCGCTGGATATCAGTGCCAGGCAGGGAATATGGTTCGCGCATTTTCTCGCGTGCGCGTACGCGGGGTACTGCCACAGCGAGATGAACGACCACCAGGCGGCAATCGACCTTTTGGAGCGCGGGAGGGACCTGGACCGTCGGCACCGCTTCACCCTGCGGGTGTATACGGCCCCCCTCTACATTTACCGCGCCGAGGCATACATACGGCAGTATCTCGACGCCCGCTCCCGGCTGCCACGGGGGAAGACCCGGAGGCTCCGCGCGAACATGAAGCGCGCGTGCCGTGAAGCGCTCTCCCGTTCCAGAGGCTGGCCGCTCAATTACTGCGCCGCCGTGCGGGTCGCCGCACAGTGCGCGGAGGCGCTGGGGCGCGCCCGGAAGGCGCGGCGCCTGTACCGTTCAGCCGTGGACCTCTGTTCGAGGACCGGCAGGCGGTTCGAGCTGGGCAAGGCATACCTCGGCTACGGAGCGCTCCTCGCGCGCTCGGGCGATTCCGACGGTGCCGCGCCACTGCTCGAGACCGCGCGAAAGGTATTCGGCGAGATATCGGCGCCGCATTACCAGAGAAAGGCCGCCGACCTCATGGGCCCGCGCGCGGAGGAGCGCAGCGCCATCCAGCGCCTTACGGACCATCAACGTCTCTCGTCCATTATCAGTATCAGCCAGGACATGAGCTCCATCCTCAACCTGGACGTACTCCTCGAGCACATAATGGCCAAGGCGATAGAGGTGACCGGCGCCCAGCGAGGCTACCTCTTCATGATGGACGATGAGAGCGGCCAGCTCAGGATGCGGGTGGCCAGGAACATCGACGGTACGGTCATCCCGGAATACTCGCGAAGCGTGATCCAGGAGGTGTCGAGGACGGGGAAAACCGTCATCACCACCAACGCCGAGAAGGATGAAAAGTTCACCGGCTTCCAGAGTGTACTGGATTACGGGCTGAAATCGATCCTCTGCATACCGATCACGGGACGGGACCGGATCGTCGGAATCTGCTATCTCGACAATCCCCTGACGGGCGCCGTCTTCACGGACGACGACGCCGACGTCCTCCGCGTTTTCATGACCCAGGCCGCCATTTCGATCGAGAACGCCAGCCTGTACGCCAACCTCGAGGCGAAGGTGACCCAGCGGACCGAGACCATTGAAAAGCAGAAACGCGAGCTTGAAAACCAGATAGCGCTCGCGGAGAAGATACAGCGGGCGCTCCTGCCGGGGGTCCTGCCGGCGATTGACGGCGCCGGCATCGCGTTTCGCTACGAACCGGTCATGGGCGTCGGCGGGGATTTCTTCGATGTGCTGTACGACGCCGAGCGGGGGCTCCTGGGCCTTGTCGTATGCGACGTGTCGGGGCACGGCATGCCCGCCGCGCTTCTCGCGTCGATGACCAAGGTATCACTCCAGTCCTGGCGGCAGACCTTGCCTTCGCCCGCGCGGACCCTCTCGGTGATACGCGAAACGCTTTCGGGAAAGCTCAGCTCTCATTTCCTTTCGGTATGCGTGTGCTGCCTCAACCTGAATAACGGTCGCCTCGTGTGCTCCTCCGCCGGGCACCCCGAACCGCTCATACTGCGCGGAGGCGACATGCTCGAGATCGTCAGGGTGCGCGGCCGCATCATATCCGACGCTTTCGCACCGTCGCCCTTCGAGGAACGGACGATGACGCTGGACAGGGGCGACAAGCTCGTGCTCTATACCGACGGGATCACCGAGGCGCGCGGCAAATCGCGCGCCATATTCGGTGAAGACGCCCTGCAGGTGGCGCTGCGTAAACTCGCGTCGCACGAGGCGCGCCGGATCTGCGACCAGGTGTTTTTTCTGGTAAAGGACTATGCGGAGAGCGGGAACGGTCTCGATGACGATCTCACCATTCTGGCCGTGGAGTACGCCGGCCGCGCCGGGGGCCTCAATCAAACCTGAGGTGTTTCACCGACTCTCCGGAGTTCTTGAGCTCGAGCAGCGAATCGATCCCTATCTCCAGATGCTTTTGCGCGAAGCGCGAAGTAACCTCGCGGTCGCTTTCCGCGGTCTTGATCCCCTCCGGAATCATCGGGTTGTCCGAGACGAGTAACAGCGCCCCGTGCGGGATGCCGTTGTAAAAACCCACCGAGAAGATCGTCGCCGTCTCCATGTCGATGCTTATCGCGCGGATATCCTGCAGATAATCCTTGAATTTCTCGTCGTGCTCCCACACCCGGCGGTTGGTGGTGTAGACCGTTCCGGTCCAGTAGTTGATCTCGTGTTTTTTGATGATGTGCGAAACCGCCATCTGAAGGGCGAACGAGGGCAGCGCCGGTACCTCGGGGGGCAGGTAGTCGTTGCTCGTGCCTTCCCCCCGGATGGCGGCGATCGGAAGCACCAGGTCGCCGAGCTGCGTCCTCTTCTTCAGGCCTCCGCACTTCCCGAGAAAGAGCACGGCCCTGGGGTTCACGGCGGACAGCAGGTCCATGATCGTGGCCGCCATGGCGCTGCCCATCCCGAAATTGATGATGGTGATCCCGAGGGCGCTCGCCGTCTGCATGGGGCGGTCGGTGCCGCTGACCGTCACGCCGTACTTGTCGGCGAACATGTCGACGTAGGTGATGAAATTGGTCAGGAGGATGTATTCCTGGAAGGCTTCCAGCGGCATGCCCGTATAACGCGGCAGCCAGTTCTCGACGATGTCCCGTTTGGTCTTCATGCTCTCCGTGCCCTCGTTCGGATCTCTACCCGGTATGAGCCTACCGCACCGCGTCCGGGATTGCGAGTACTTTTTCCGGGCTGCGCGGCGGCGGGGAAAGCCTTGAATTGAGGTGCCCCATCGCGGGTGATGAAGTGCGCCCGCGGGGGAGACGAAAGGCGTGATGGCGGAGGAGCTGATGGCCGGAGGATCGATATCGGGAGATTCTGTCGGGAGGAACCGCGCTCCGTGGAGAGATCCCTCTCCCGCGCAGTATGCTCCGAAGGGCGGTCGTAAAGTCCGACATCAGGATGGCCCCTTCGGACGTACCCATTGATGGAACCGGCTTTTACGATTTGTTCCCGAATGATACCGATTGAGTTTTGGGTCGCATTGAATTTTGAATGATTTTATTTGTCACCGTGATTCCATTATTCGGATTTTTTCCCGTATCTCCTCATAGCGCTCCCTGGTGATCGGATAGAGGTACAGGAAAACGATTCCCAGGATAAAGAACACCGCGGTGATGGGGCCCACGAGGAGGCGTATTCCCAGGAGGGACGAGGCGCTCTGGGAAACGTCGGGAATATAGCCGAACAGGTCGAGGATCACTCCGACGAAGAGGCCCGCGAGAGCCTGCCCGATTTTTATCATGAACATCCAGAGCCCGTAATACACCCCTTCACGGCGCACGCCGCTTTCGGCGTAATCGTAATCGATCGTGTCCGGAATTATGGCCCAGGGCAGTACGTAGTGAGTGGAAAGGCCGATGCCGGTAACGAACATGATACCGTATATCGCGTAGATTCCGGCGATATGACCGATGGAGAATATCAACAGTGCGGACACCGTGACGATCGACATGCCGAGCATGTACACAAGTTTTTTCCCCAGTATGCCCACCAGCTTCACGGCCACGGGGATGAACGCCATGGAGGTGAGCAGCATGATGAGGGAGGCCGGTGTGATGAGCTGCTGGTCGTTGAATATGTACTTGAAATAGTAGATCAGCGTGGCCGTCACCACGGTGATGCCGCAGGTGTTGAGCGTCCAGGTGGCCAGGATCAGGACAAAGGGCCTGTTGCGGAAGGCGTCGCGGTTCGATTTGAATATATTGACCTGGTTTTCGGTGCCGTGGCGCGCTGGCTCGCGTACGGTGAAAAACGGCACGAGCACCGAGATGACGATCAACGCGCCGAAGATGGCGCCGATGGCCATGAACCCGTGGGTGCGCGAGTCGAACGCCGCTATGATGGGCATCGCCGCTCCGGCCCCGAGCAGGGTGCCGATGACGGAAAACATGGATTTATACCCCGTGAGGGAGGTCCTTTCGTTGTAGTCGGCGGTAAGCTCGGGCATCAGGGAATTGTACGGCACGTTCACGCAGGAATAGGTGAAACAGAGAAGGATGAACGCGATGCTCTCCCAGACGAAAATGGCCGTCTGTCCCGTGAGGCGGAGGTTGGTGAACATCAGGAAATATGCGAGGCCGAACGGTATCGCTCCGAGAAGAAACCAGGGTCTCCGTCTCCCCCATCTGCTCCTGGTCCGGTCGGACAGGAAGCCAACGGCCGGGTCGATGACAGCGTCCAGCGCCTTTCCGGCCATTATCGCCAGTCCCGCGAGGCTTGCGGACAGCCCCACCTCGTCGGTCAGGAAAATCATGAGCCAGAAGGCCATGGTGATCCAGAACAGACTGCTGCTGAACTCACCAGCGCCGAATCCGAGCTTGATTTTTAATGGAAGCTTTTTTGATTCATTCATGATGGGGTTCTCTCCTGGGCCGCTCAGCCGCTCGCCTTCTCAATCAATCCGGGATAAGTCATTGCCCGGCGCTCTTCCCTCGTTTCAGGTCAACGTTACTCAACCCATTGCTTCCGGCCACCGCTTCATTATTATCACGTTCGGCAGTCCCGATCCATATCAGATTTGATTCCAGGTGTCAATTGATATTATCCCCGGCACTTATTCGCAGTCAAGAGACCGTCATAAGCATGTCGGAAGGTGTCCTTGAAGTCCGGTATCGAGCGCGGGAATGTTCCGTTTCCTTCGTGGAACGAACGATGATGCGAGCGGGGGCGACAGGACCGCGCTCTATGCTCCACCCGGATTCGGGGGTACTTTCCGCGGGTTGCGCACCGGCGGGGAAAGGCTTGACGTGAGATACTCCATCGTGGATCTTCAAGTGTGCCCCCCGGGGTGAACGAACGGCGTAATGGCGGAGGAGCCGATGGGTGGAAGATCGATCTCGAAGGTGGCGTTTATCGGGCTGGGGGTGATGGGCTCCCCCATGGCGGGACACCTCGCGCGCTCGGGCCTCGATGTCACCGTGTACAACAGAACGGCATCCAGGGCCGGGGCATGGGTCTCGCGTCACGGCGGGCGCGCCGCCGCCACGCCGCGCGAGGCGGCCCAGGGCGCCGACATGGTCCTTTCGTGCGTCGGAAACGACAACGACCTGCGCTCGGTCACCCTTGGCCCCGACGGGGCTTTCGCCGGGATGGAAGCGGGCGCCATATTCACCGACCACTCGACGGTGTCGGCGGACCTCGCGCGCGAACTGTATGAATCCGCCCGGGCCGGGGGCTTCCACTTCCTCGACGCGCCGGTCTCCGGGGGGCAGTCGGGAGCCGAGAACGGAGCGCTCAGCGTGATGGTCGGCGGCGATACGGATATCTTCGAGAAGGCGAGGCCCGTGATGGAGAGCTACGCGCGCGCCGTGACGCATATGGGAGGCCCCGGCGCCGGGCAGCTCACCAAGATGGTGAACCAGATCGCCATCGCGGGGCTGGTGCAGGCGCTCGCCGAGGCGATGAATTTCGCCCTCAAATCGAGGCTCGATACGGACAGGGTTATCGGGGTCATATCGAAGGGTGCGGCGGGGTCGTGGCAGCTCGACAACCGGGCGGCGACAATGGTCGAGGGCAGGTTCGATTTCGGCTTCGCCGTGGACTGGATGCGCAAGGATCTGCAGATATGCCTGGACGAGGCCCGGCGCAACGGGGCCGCGCTGCCGGTTACCGCGCTCGTCGAGCAATTATATGGCCGGCTGCAGGAGAAAGGATCCGGACGGCTCGACTCGTCGAGCCTCATGAAGCTCCTGGTCGAATAAAGAGGGGCGCCGGCGCCATGAGACGCCGGCGGTTCCGCGCGAGCGCTACTTCAACATCTCCGCGCAGCTTTTCTCGCAGTCGCTGTTCTGCTTCGCGCACTCTATCCGGCTCAAATCACCGCTCTCGACGCATTTGTCCATGGATTCCTGGCATTTGCGCATACAGATATCACGGGCGGATTTTGCGGGGCGTCCGTCGGGGCCGGTCCCTCTCTGGGCGAAAACGGCGATCGAAGCGCAGAGCATGCACGCGGCGACGGAAAATACGATAAGCTTTTTCATACGATCTCCTTTTGATCCGTACACTGGATTGATTGAACAGCCTGGTCGGAGCCTGAACCGGTAGCGGCGGGAATCGGTCGTACACGGCGCTGCCGGCAGGAACCATTACGGACGATAATATTTCCCGTCGCCATATAATTGCAACAGTTATTCATAAAGTATTCATCCGTGCGCGGAGTTTGTAGCGGGCCTGGCGGCGGGTGAACGAAGCGCCGCCGCGTGCAATACCCGCCCGGTCGTGGAGCGCTACAGCGACATCGCCGAGAGCCGGAGATCCTTCTCCATCCACAGCCGATTTACCCACTCCTGGAATTCATCGCGGAATTTTTCGTTGTCGAGATAATCACCCAGCAGTTCCTTCGTGATCGGCAGCTCCTCGATGTGCACCTTCACGCTCGAGATACCACCACAGAGGAAGTCCCAGAAGCTCCTTATGCCGTCGGGATAGCAGATGGAGACATTGAGAATCTTCTTCATCTTCTCCCCGCCCATGGCCGACAGCACGAAAGCCATCCCGCCCGCCTTTGGCCTGAGGAGGTTCGCGAAGGGCGAGTTCTGCCGGCGGTGCTTCTCCTCGGTGAAGCGGGTGCCCTCGATGAAATTCATCACCGAAACCGGGATGTGTCGGAACTTTTCGCACGCCTTGCGGGTTATCTCGATGTCCTTGCCCCTGAGGTGGGGGAACTTTTTGAGAAACGCGCCGGAATAGCGTTTCATGAAGGGGAAATCGAGCGCCCACCACGCGATCCCCATCAGCGGCACCCATATCAGTTCCTTTTTCAGAAAGAACTTCAGAAACGGTATCTTCCGGTTGAATACCTTCTGCAAAACCAGGATGTCCGCCCACGAACGATGATTGGAGATAACGAGGTACCATTCGCGCGGATTGAGTCCCTCGAGTCCGGTGACCTCCCAGTGGATTCGCTTGGTGATCTTCATGTTCAGGTTGTTAACGGAAATCCACATGGTTGCCATATGGTCGAGGACGAAGTTGCAGGCGGCGCGCCAGCGTGCCAGTGGAAGCAGCTTGAATAGGCCGATGAGCGGAAAAAACGGGAACATCACGGCGGTATTGAGGAAGTACAGCAGTATCGAGACCGACCCGGTGGCGTGATGGGTGACGGCCGAACGGCGTTTTTTTCTCTGCGCAAAAGGGCAGGCGAGGTCGATGCTGCGATCATTGTTTTCCATTTAATGTCCTTTTAAGCTGATTTTAAGAAAGGAACGCCTGTCGATTCAGCCGGGCCGGCGTTGCCGGTGGATGATTGATCGACGTTGGATTTCCGTCCCGCTGGGAAAGACGGTACTTTCGCGGAAAGGTTGCAAAATTCCGTACATGATTTCCACGGGGGGGCTTTTGTCAAGGAGATATTGTAATACAATCATGCAGCGGATACATGAAACCGCGCCGGAAAACCGGCGCGGTTTCAGCGGATATTCCGTTCAGGGGCGTGTTCAGGCCGATTTATACCGGTTTTTGCCCCACAGCTTGAAGACCTTGAGGAGAGCAAGGCAGATGACGAGCATTCCGACAAAAACGAGCATGGTCAGTTCAATGGTCCATCCCCACAGCACGGGGGCGCTTACCAGCAGCATGGTGCCGAGCACCGGGGCCGACGCGAAAATGGTCATGTATCCCATCTCCATCGCCGTGCTGGTGCGGAACTCGGGGTCGACGATGCGCAGAAGCAGAAGGCCCGAGGAAACGGTTCCCGTCACCGTTCCGTAGATGGCGACCGTGCGCTCCAGGTTGAGCGACCAGATACGGTTTCCGAGATAGACGACGACGAGGGTGGTCAGGATCCCCGATACGGCGCAGATCACCGAGATCGGAACGATGTACTGCCATACTATGACGAGCTGTACGGCCATGACGGTGGAGAGTATCAGGAAGTCTACCGACCATCCCGTTATGCGGCGCTGTATTCCGCCGTCGACCAGGTGTCCGTAACCTATCTTCACCACGACGGCGCGCACGAGCTGCGCGACAAGCATGCCGAGAAAGAAGAAGAAGCCCCAGAGCGTGGTGGCGAGCTCCGGCTGGAGCAGGCTCCCGATGACGACTACAAGGCCGTAGGTCAGCAGGTAAACGAGCCCGACCAGCGAAAGCTGAAAGGCGAGGGTTTCGACGTTCGCGGAGTGCATGGTGAGCGACCCGGCGCTTTCCCTGGGGCTGTCCTTCCCGATAACGCCGGTGAGGAGGTCCCTGGGGAGCACTGACTGCGGCTGCTCCGCCCGGCCTTTCTTGATTCCCCAGTTGGCCAGGGGGACACCCACGAAAAAGGCGAAGAGAAATCCCACCGTGGCGAAGGTGAGTCCGATGGTCGCGGCATGCTCGAAGCCGAAGTTTTCCCACACTTTTCCGATGGAAAGGGCCTGCCCCGGCCCCTCGGTGAAGCCAAGCGGCGAAAAGAAGCCGAAGGTCTTGAAAAGATCGTACCCGAGATAGTTGAAAAGAAGCACCAGGAGACCTCCGGCGAGCGCCTGTACCGGTATGGTGATTCCCTCGATGAGTGCCATCCAGAGCGATCCCCGGACCATCTCCTTTCCGCTGTAGGCCGCCTTTTCCTCCGGGGTACGCACCGTCAGACCGACCGAGATGAAGCTGATGTTGAAGAAGTGATAGGCAAACGCCTCGAGCAGTGATGTTTCGATGTTGATTATACCTGTATGGAGAAAGACCAGCCCGATTAGGCCGCCAAGCAGGCAACTGGGGAAGAGGAATCGCTGTATGAAGGGGATCTTGGCTCGTAGAAATATACCGATCAGAAGCATTATTCCCAGCCAGCTGAAAGCGAGCAGGGCTTCGAACGGAAAGGGTATTGTCATGGAGCACCTCTTTTTTATATGGTAACAGGCCGCCGGACGGCCTTCAGGCCCACAGGCCGGTACTATGCTACCGGTGGTGTACAAAATTGCAATCATAAAATGAACAACGTTCATTTAAGCAGGAGGGACGGGTGCGAAAGGGACGCGGCCGTGTCGCCGCGTCCCCGGATGGTCGAAGGAAAAGGGTGGGAGCTACTTCCCCATGAGCCGTGCGATACGGTCCTCGATGGAGGGGTGCGTCGCGAAGAGCGACACTCGCTTGCCCGAGCTTATCTTTGCCATGGAGAAAGAGTCCTTCTTCTCGGGCATGCCCGCGGCCTCGGCCAGGCGCTTCAGGGCGTTGGCCATGGACGTGGGCGAGGTGTATTTCGCGGCGCCGGCGTCGGCCCGGTATTCGCGCATCCGCGAGAAGGCGGCAAGCGGTATTGAGGCCAGGAGCATCAGGAAGGTTTCGAGCAGCATTACCGTCATGATGTAGCCGAGGAAGCCGAGTCCGCCGCCCCCCTCGTCGTCGCGAAGGAAGCTGTCCAGGAACTGCGCGATGATGCGCGACATGAACATCACCAGCGCGTTCGCCACGCCGGTGAGGAGCGTCATGGTGACCATGTCGCCGCTGGCGATATGGCTGACTTCGTGGGCGGCGACCGCCTCCACTTCTTCGCGTCGCATGGACGAGAGGAGCCCGGTCGAGAAGGCCACCAGCGATTTGCTCTTGGACGGGCCCGTGGCGAAGGCGTTGGGCTCGGCGGCCTGGTAGATGCCGACTTCGGGGACCTCGGGAAGGCCGGCCTTGCGGGAGAGGCGGGCGACCATTTCGTAAATCTCGCGCGCGCCGGCATCCCTCGTGGTGCCGTCGATTAGCTGGATGTTATAGGCCCGCTTGGCCATCCAGCGGCTGATGGCGAGCGAAATGAAGGCGCCCGACATGCCGAAAATACCGCAGAACACGGCCAGGCCGTACATGCCGCCGGTCACCTGGATGCCGAGGAGCGGCAGCACTATGTTCATGATAAGGCTCACGGTAACCACCACCAGGAGGTTGGTGAGCAGGAACAAACCTATCCTTTTAAGCATTTTTTATCTCCGTAATAGTGTTGATGGATCAAAGATATGCCCGATCCATAGCAGGTGTCAAGGCAAATGATGCTGTATTTGTTGCGCCGTTGCGCGCTTTGTTACACCGACAGATCAAAAACTATTTCCGGGCCGGTTTAAAAGGAGTGTTGTAAAAACATGGTTGTCAAACGGCGGGGGGGCGTGGTAGACTAACCGCCGGAGGAGCCCATGAACGCCGAGACAAACGCGAAAATACTCCAGTACCAGCGCAACGAGATCACCGAACACCTCCTGTACGGCCTCCTCGCGGCCGGGGCGAAAGGCAAGAATGCCCGGGTGCTTAAAAAGATATCCGACGACGAGCTCAATCACTACGCGTATTTCAGGAAGCTGACCGGGCGGGATGTTTCTCCCGATCGCATGAGGGTGTTTTTTTTCCGAGTGGTATCTTTCGTTTTCGGTCTGACCTTCACCCTGAAGATGATGGAAAACGGCGAGGAAAAGGCCGAGCATAATTACGAGGAGGTCGAGGCACACGTTCCCGGCATCAGGCGCATCATCCGCGAGGAGAGGAGGCACGAGGCCGATCTCATCGACCAGATCGAGGAGGACGCGCTACGGCACATGGGCTCGATGGTGCTGGCGATCAACAACTCGATACAGGAGATCACCGGCATCGTCGTGGGGCTCACCTTCGCGCTGGCCAACGCGCTTCTGGTGGGGAAGACCGCGCTCATAAGCGGAATCGCCGCGACGCTCGCCATGGTGGCCTCGGAATACCTGTCGCAGAAGGCCGAGAGCGCGGATTCGTCCGCCCCGAAAAAGGCGGCGCTGTACACCGGCGCAATCTACATCCTCGTGGTCGCGGCCGTGGTGAGCCCGTACTTCATTTTCTCGAGCCATTACGCGGCGCTGGCGGCGGCGATCGGTGCGGTGGTGCTCATCGTCGCCGTCTTCACCTTCTTCATGTCCGTGGTGAAGGGGCTCGACTATAAAAAAGCGCTCGCCGAAGTGTCCGTCATAACGGCCGGCGTGGTGGTGCTGTCGCTCGCGGTCGGTATGGGAATGCGGCTGGTGTTCGGAGAGTAGGGGTTATGGATTAAAGATTGAAGATTACAGATTACAGATT
>CAZVEG010000062.1:0-22580 GCA_964625625.1 uncultured Leptospirales bacterium
CGGATACATCCCGACGGCTCTCTCGCGCGGACCGCTGAATGCGTCGTTCCACCGCCGGTTGAGGGAGGCCCCGCGGATCTCGAGCGCCTGATGAGCGCGCTCGCCTCCTCCGGTGTCGACGCCGACTGTCCGCTTTCGCTCGTCCGGGAGCTGGCCGGAGCGCTCCGCCGCGAGGATGGACGCGTCGGCGTGGTCCTGACGGGCGCCTTCGGACGCGACCGACTTGTGCGCGTGCGCGCGAAAGGCGCGGCGCACCCCGGACCCGGCCTTGCCGTGGACCTCGGCACCACAACCGTCGCCGTCGCGCTCGCCGATACCGTAACGGGGGCCGTGCTCTCGGTAAAAAGCGCGTATAACGAACAGATATCGATGGGCCTCGACGTCATCGGCCGCATAAATTACGCGTCACGCCCGGGCGGGCTGGAGGCGTTGCGGGCGGCGGCGCTCGGCACGATAAACCGTCTCGTTCGCGCCGCGGCATCCGAGGCGCGCGTCCAACAGGGCGATATTACAGCGGCGGTGATCTCCGGCAACACCGTCATGACGCACCTCGTTCTGGGACTCGATCCTGAGTATATCAGACTGTCGCCGTACACGCCTACCGTGCTCGAAGCGCCGGTGTACGCGGCCGGGGATATCGGAATCGAAATCGCCCCGGCGGCCCCGGTGCTCTTCTCTCCCTGCGTTGGGTCGTATGTCGGCGGCGATATCACGGCGGGCGTTCTTCTTACCGGTCTCGCGTCGGACACGGAGGAGATATCGCTGTTTCTCGATGTGGGCACGAACGGGGAGATGGTCATCGGCAACCGCGATTTTCTTGTTACCTGCGCGTGCTCGGCGGGACCGGCGTTCGAAGGCGGCGGAATAGACCGCGGCATGCGCGCCGCGCCGGGGGCGATCTGCGGGGTGTGCGTTGATCCGGCGAACGGCGAGCCGTCGTTCTCGGTGATAGGGGGCAGCGAGCCGCGCGGCATCTGCGGTTCGGGAATGGTCGATCTGGTGGCGGAGCTCTTTATGTCCGGCTGGCTTGATCGGGCCGGAAGGCTCGACCGGACCGGAGGCTCGAGGCGGATAGTCCAGTCCGGGAGACGCGCCACGTATGAGCTGGCGGATGGCCACGACGGCGGGTCTCCGATCGGCGTGAGCGAGATCGACATCGAAAATATCATGCGCGCGAAAGCGGCGATATACGCGGCCTCGGCGCTCATGCTGGAGGGTATCGGCATATCGCATAATGATATCGCGCGCTATTATATTGCCGGTGGCTTCGGAAAGACATTGAATATTGAAAACGCGGTGGCTATCGGACTCCTCCCCGACGCGCCGCGGGACCGGTTCATATATCTGGGGAACACCTCCCTCGCGGCTTCATACCGCCTGCTGGTGTCGGAAAAGCACCGGTCGCTCCAGCGGCAGCTGACGAAGCGCATGACCTACGTCGATCCGGGAGCCGATCCCCGCTACATGGATCACTACACGGCGGCGCTCTTCCTGCCGCACACGGACGGCGCCCTTTTCCCCTCGGTCGCGAGGCGGGTACCGCGTGCCGGCGTCTGAGGAGAAAGTGATGGATTCCAACAGGTCCAGGGCGAACCGTATCGCGGTCGAACGGGCTGCCGGACGACTCGCCGCCGTCGACATGCGCGCGCGCACGGTCCTGCACGGGCTCCCTCCGCCCGGAGCCGACGGGGAAATACGTGTCGCGGCCTACGGGAGCGATATCCGGCTGCTCCCCCCGTACACCGGAGCCGTTCATGCGGATTCGGGAAAGCTCGCACATCCGGTGGACCATCTGCTCGTCCTGCGCTACCTGCTCTGTGACACGCCGCTCGACGCGGACGGGCCGCCCGTAAGCTTTCGCGACCTGCCCGGCGGCCAGTTCTACTGGGAACCGTTCCTGTCGCGCACCGTGCTTCCCCTCGTGGCGACGATCGGTAACCGCCTTGATTCGCTGCGCCAACGACTTGACGGGCTGGGCGCCGCTCCTTTCGCGGGTGGCGATGCCGGTGGACGGGTGGCTTGCATAGGAAGGCTCGGAATCTCGCTCGCCTATTACGCGGGCGACGATGAATTCCCCCCGTCGGCGGCGATCTTCTTCGATGTATCGGTACGCCGTGCGTTTTCGACCGACGACGCCGCGGCCATGGCCCAGCGGCTGTGCGGAATTCTGTGCGATCCTCTTGCCCGGTGACCTGATGCCCCTTGCGGAAACCTTCCGGGTTATTTAATTTCATGATGGTTCGATTTGTGCGTTATGAAAAAACCGTAATCGGTACGGGTAAATTGCGATTGACAGTGTCGGTTAACAATGCTGATAATATGTCTCTTTGAATACCTGATTTCCCCCGGGGTGAGGAGACCGTAATGGATGAAATGCCATCGCAGCATGGAACAACGGATGAGATGAACCCCATGCCTGCCAGTTCCATCCTGCTGGTGGACGATGAGGCCGTTATCACGACCCAGCTCGAGGAACGTCTTACCAGGATGGGATACGCGGTAGTCGGAAGGGCCGCCTCCGGGGAGGAGGGGGTAGAGATGGCCCGGCGTCTGCGCCCGGACCTCATACTGATGGATATCGTGATGCCGGGCGAGATGGACGGAATCGACGCCACGGAGATCATAGGCCGAGAGATGGCCATTCCGGTGGTGTTCCTGACCGCCTATGGCGATGACCGGTACATAGAAAGGGCGAAAAAGGTCAATCCGGAGGGATACATCATAAAGCCCTACCAGGAAAACGAAATCAAGGCGGTGATCGAGATCGTAATGGAGCGCAGGAAAGCCTCGGGCCCTTGCGTTCCAGCCGGTGACCTGTTCACTACGGCAATCCGGCACATGCCGCACGCCGTGCTCGTTCTGGACGGAAGCGGCAGGCTCCTCTCGTGGAGCAGGTCCGCCGCGCGATTGTTCGGCTGCGTGCCGACCGATTCGGTCCCGGGCTCGATCGAACTGCTGGTGGCGCTTAAGCCTTCTTTCGATTTGAGGGAACTGCTCGACGAGGCCCTGTCCATCGGGGAAAACGAATCGCGCTTTGTCGAGGTGGAAACGGCGGGAGTGAGAAAGGACGGCAACAGCTTTCCGCTCGAGATGACGATGGCTCCCATCCGCCATGACGGCCGGGCGATGGTCGCCTGCGTCGTTCATGACATCTCGAAATACAAAGGCGTTGAAACAAGATTGACCGAAACGCTCCAGCGGAAGGATCTGATCATCAGGGAAATCCACCACAGGGTTAAAAACAATTTTCAGATCATAGTCAGCATATTGAACCTCCAGTCCAGGCGCATAACCGATCCCCTGTTGCGCGGGCATCTCGACGATTGCCAGGGGCGCGTGAAGGCCATGGCGCTCGTCCACGAGAATCTCCACCGTTCGGGCGACTCCGAGCGGATCGACATATCGGCATACCTGCAGGCGATGGTGCGCGACATCCACCGGGCCTTCTCCCATGAATCACGCATAATCGAGATACGGGAATCGATGGATGCGGTGCAGCTTTACATAGACCAGGCGGTCCCCTGCGGCATCATCGTCAACGAATTGCTCACCAACGCGTTCAAATACGCCTTCCCCGCCGGATGGAGCGGTGAGGCGATCATACAAATGGCCGTCAAACAACTCGACGGGGGGAACATCGAGATTGTCGTGGAGGACAACGGGACGGGCCTTCCCGAAGGACTGGACCCGTCAGAGGTCGACACGCTCGGATACTCGCTGGTAAAGCTGCTGGTTCGGCAACTGCATGGGACGATATCGGTTGGCAGAAAAAACGGCACGCGGATCGCGTTTGTCTTTGACGCGCGAAGATAAGGGCGGGCCCGCTTTGCCTCCGCGGGTGCGTTGATGCACGCGCGCATTCTTATCGTCGAAGACGAATTGATCATCGCCGCCGATCTGAAGAGCAGGCTGCGGGCCTTCGGTCATTCCGTTCTCGGCGTGGCGGTCAGCGGAGAAGAGGCGGTCGCAATGGCGATCTCGACATCTCCGGATCTGGTCCTCATGGATATAGCGCTGCCCGCATCGTTCGACGGCATAGAGGCCGCGAGGATTATCCGCCTGGGGACCGGGATTCCCATCGTCTATCTGACCGGGCATCTTGACGAGACGCAGCTGGACCGCGTTCGCCGGACCGAACCGTTCGGGTTCATACTCAAACCGATAAAGGACGTGGAGCTCTATTACACCCTGGAAACCGCCCTCCAGCGCCGCGAGCTCGAAATGCGGCTCCGGGCGAGCGAGGAAAAGTATCGCGACCTTGTCGAAAGCATCCACGACGTGATTTTCTCCACCGACGACGCCGGTATCGTGACCTACGTGAGCCCGGCATTCAAAACCATATTCGGTATCGGGCCGGACGAAGCGGTGGGCAGGCCGCTGGCCCATTTCTTTCACGACCTGGACATCGACTCCATGCTCGCCGTTCCGGATTCCGGGGTGAGCCCGGATGTGGGTATCGATCTGATGACAAAAACACCCGACGATTCCCGGAGGTGGGTACGGATGCAGGCAAGTATTCTTCGCCACGGGGACAGCTCGAGGGGATTGCGTGGAGTGCTTACCGACGTGACGGAGCGGATGAGGGAGTCGGTGGCGCTTATCGACAGCAACGAACGCTATCGTGCGCTCTTCGACAGATCCTTCGACGCGGTTTTCCTGCACGATTTCGACGGGATGATCATCGACGCGAACTTTGTCGCCCTGAACATGCTCGGCCGCTCGCGGGAGAACCTTCTGGGCACCGCCTTTTACGATATTATCGACCCGGAACTCGTCGGTTCGGTCAAATCGATGACGGACGAGCTTCGTTCCACGCACATGCCCAGGGAGGCGGTGGAGCTGCGCGTCACCCGTCCCGGCGGCGGGGAACTGTGGGTCGAGATGCACAGCTCGGTCATAATGCGCAATGGAACGCCCCACGCGGTGCAGGCGATCGTGCGCGACATCAGCCGGCGCAAGGAGGCCGAGGCGCGGATGGCCGCCTCGCTCAGGGAGAAGGTGGTGCTGCTCGACGAGGTTCATCACCGGGTGAAGAACAACCTGCAGATAATCTCGAGTCTGCTCGACATGGCCTCGATGCGCGTCGCCGACTCGAGGTCGGTCGATCTGATCGATGATGTGCGATCGAAGATATATACGATGGCGATAATACACAATTTCCTGTACCGGAGCGAACGCTTCGACCGCGTGGACATGTACAGCTGCATCCTCGAGATCATGACCTACCTTTCGCGCCTGTACAACAGTCCGCGGATACGCGTTTCGGTGGATGCATTCTCGCTGTTCCTCACGATCGAGAAGGCCGTCCCCTTCGCCCTGGTCATAAACGAGATCGTTTCGAACGCCTACAAATACGCCTTCGCCGGGATGGATGGCGGAGAAATCACCGTGCGGGTCCGGGTGTCCGATGAAGGGGGTATACGCATGACGATTCGCGATAACGGCGTGGGAATTCCGGACGGAGTTCACATCGATAATACCGACAGTATGGGCTTCAAGGTGATCCGGAACCTGGTGCGTGACCAGCTCAGGGGAACTCTGACGGTGGAGAGGGACCGCGGTACGGGTGTGATCATAGAATGCCTGTCGTGACGACGCGGCCGGGGACTCTTTTCGCTTGACGAAAAGCGGCCCTGCTGTAACAACGTTGCCCATCGGTCACGACAATGAACAGAACGCACATCCTTCGCATAGACTGCGCCGACCGCAAGGGGCTGGTGCATACGATAACCGGCGTGCTCTTCCGCGTCGGCCTCAATATCACGAGCACCCACGAATTTGTCGACCGGGAGACGCGGCACTTCTTCATGCGCACGGAGTTCGCCGGCGAGTTCGACCGCGAGACCGTGCTGGGGGAGCTGCACGCCTCGCTTCCCGAGGACACGCGGATCACGCTCTCGGAAAAGCGCCGCAAAGATGTCGTCATAATGGCCACCAGAGAGCATCACTGCCTGGGTGACCTCCTGCTGCGTCACCGCTACGGCGAATTGAACGCGCGCGTGCTCGCCGTCGTGAGCAATCACAACGATCTCGGCGAACTCGTTGAAAAGTTCGAGATACCCTTTCACTGCGTCTCTCACGAGGGAATGAGCCGCGAGGAGCACGAGGACGCCGTTTTAAAAGTGATCGACCTGCACGCGCCGGAATACATCGTGCTTGCGAAGTATATGCGCATCCTCAGCCACGATTTCGTCGACAGGTTCCCGAACCGCATCATCAACATCCACCACTCCTTCCTTCCGGCTTTCATCGGGGCCAACCCCTACCGGCAGGCCTACGAGCGGGGCGTGAAGATCATCGGCGCGACGGCGCACTTCGTGAACCACAGTCTGGACGAGGGGCCCATCATCGCGCAGAGCGTGATCCCGGTGGACCACACCTTCGACGTCGACGACATGCAGCGTGCGGGCCGCGACGGAGAGAAGGTGGTGCTGGCGAGGGCGCTGAAGCTGGCTTTCGAAGACAAGATTTTCGTGAACGGGAACAAGACCATTATTTTCGACTGAGCCCGAACGGTTCCATGCGGGCTCACCGCAACCAATACATTCCGGGAGTGCCATGCTTCGCGTCGAAAACCTCAGTAAATCGTACGGCCCGGTCGTCCTCTTCGATGAGGTCGGCTTTACCATCAATCCGCGCGAGCGCGTCGGCCTCACGGGGCGGAACGGCCACGGTAAAACGACGCTGTTCCGGCTCATCATCGGGGAGGAGCACCCGGACTCGGGCGTCATCGCCGTCCCGAAAAACTATTCCGTCGGGCACGTGCGCCAGCAGCTTTCGTTCTCGGAAGCTACGGCGATCGACGAGGCGTGCCTGGGGCTTCCGGAGGATGAGCGCGGCGACCGGTGGCGCGCGGAGAAGATTCTCGCCGGCCTCGGCTTCGGCGCCGAAGAATCGGGCCGCGCGCCGGCGGGGCTTTCGGGCGGCTTCCAGGTGCGGCTCAACCTCGCGAAGGCGCTCCTTTCCGCGCCGAACCTGCTCCTCCTCGACGAGCCGACGAATTATCTCGACATCGCGTCAATCCGCTGGCTTTCGCGTTTCCTGAACGAGTGGGCGGGGGAGCTCATGCTTATCACCCACGACCGGTCGTTCATGGACGGGGTCACCACGCACACGATGGGAATACACCGGAAAAAAATACGAAAGATCAGGGGCAGCACCGGAAAGCTTTACGAGCAGATCGCGAAGGAAGAGGAGATCCACGAGAAGACCCGGCTGAACGACGAGAAGAAGCGCAAAGAGATGGAGCTCTTCATTTCGCGCTTCAGGGCGAAGGCGCGCCTGGGAAACCTGGTTCAGTCGCGCGTCAAGACCCTGGAAAAAAAGGAGCGGCTCCAGAAGCTCGAGAAGATCAGGAATCTCGAGTTTTCATTTAATTACGCCCCGTTTCCCGGCCGCCATCTGCTGGGTGCGGCGGACCTCTCTTTTTCCTATACGGGCGGTGCTCCCTTCCTGATTGAGGATTTCGGCATCACGATCGGAAAACGCGACCGCGTCTGCGTCATCGGCAAAAACGGAAAGGGTAAGACCACACTGCTTAAATTGCTCGCGGGCGAGCTTACGCCCCTGCGGGGCGAGATCGGCGGACAGCTCCACCTGAAAACCGGTTACTACGCACAGACGAACACCATCA
The DNA here is from genome assembly GCA_964625625.1 of uncultured Leptospirales bacterium. Classification (GTDB taxonomy): domain Bacteria; phylum Spirochaetota; class UBA4802; order UBA4802; family UBA5368; genus MVZN01. Next base: position 7,634 of record CAZVEG010000062.1, read on the forward strand.
ACCTGCGGCCCACCTTCACCGTGGAGGAGGAGATACTCTCGGGGCTGGCCTCGGCCGACCGGCAGGCTGCCAGGGGTATCTGCGGGGCCATGCTTTTCCACGGTGACGATGCGCTCAAGCCGGTGCGCGTGCTCTCCGGCGGGGAGAAGGCCCGGGTGCTGCTCGGCAAGATCATCGCCACCCCGGCGAACCTGCTCCTGCTCGACGAGCCCACCAACCATCTCGACATGGAGTCGTGCGACGCGCTGCTCGAGGCGCTCGACGATTTCGACGGCGCGATCGTAATGGTGACGCATAACGAGATGTTTCTCCACGCGCTCGCAACGCGTATCGTCGCCTTCCAGCGCGGCCGGGTCTCGGTGCACGAGGGGACCTACCGGGACTTTCTCGAAAAGATCGGATGGGAGGACGAGGATCAGCAGGATGGCGGGCGTACGTCGGCGCGGGCGGACGGGCCGGTCACCAACAAGAAGGAGCTCCGCCGTTTGCGGTCGGAAATCCAGGCCCGCCGGGTGAAGGAGCTCCGGCCGCTCGAAAACCGCATGAGCGAAATAGAGAAGCGCATCGCCGGGGAGGAGGCCGCCTCCTCGCTCGAGCACGACGAGCTGGTCGAGGCCTCGCACGCGGGTGACGGCACGCGCATCGCGACACTCTCAAAATCCGCGCATGACCGCGCTGAGCGAATCGACGCCCTGTACGAGGAGCTCGACGCGCTTACCCGCGGCCACGAGGAGGAATCGGCCCGTTTCGACGCCGAGCTCGCGGCGATCGGCGGCGAGGGCAACGCCTGAAAAGAGTCTGCTCCGCCTTTCAACAAGCTATTTTCGCTCGCAGTCAAAACTCATTTCGGAACCCGCCGCGCTGATTCCGGTGATGTATACACGGGACGCGACGTCGCGGGGATAGATGTTGGTGCTCGTATAGCGGTTGTACCGGCTCCCCGGCTGGGTGAGCGGCGTCAACTCGTCATTGCCCTCCGCGCGGAACGGGTCACCCGTCGACCCGCCGTCCCCGTCGAGTGCGTCGAAAAGGCTGTCGTCTCCGTCCGCCTCGACTATTCCGACCCCGTGAATCGGTCCGCCGTCGAGATCGGCGTAGGAATTGATGGCATTGTATGGCAGCAACTCGTCGACGATGTAGGTGTCGACATGCGTGACGAGCAGCCCGTCGCCCGGCAGATATTCGCTCCAGGTCCCGGTTTTTCGGTGTTTGTTTTCAACGAGGTAGTACTGTTCTCCATACGGGTCACCGAGCGCTATCTTCGCCGCGGTCGACGACGTGTCAATGTCGTTCAGTGTGACATGGGGACTCGCCGTTCCACCGCCTCCACCGCCGCAGCTGATGATCGTAGGGAGGGGGAGCAGGAGCGCACACGCGGTGAGCGAAACGATGGCCCGGTCCGAGACGTATTTTCGCAACGCGTACAGGGGCAGCAGCATAAGGAAGACGAGGGCCGGTGGGCCCGGGGATGAAGGAAAAGGATTAAAGGGGACCTGCCGGTTCGCGATACGGAGGCCGGTCCACCCCAGCCGTGCCTTTTCCCATGCAAGAAGCGGCGCGGGAACGCTGCCGTCGTTTCCGGGGCCGTTCCACGAGCCGGCGGCCATGAGGCTCCATCTCCCCACACCGTCCGTTGCGTAGGTCGTGTCGTAGAGGTCGGGAAGCTCCAGCACGTGACCGAACTCGTGCGTGAATACACCGATGGTCGAGTCGCCCGGAGCGAGGAAGCATTCGGGCTGGATGGTGTATTCGTTGATGGTCACGCCGTCGCAGGTGCGGGCACCGCTCCCGTCGCCGAAATAGGCGCCACTGTCCAGGTCCCACGCGTGCGACCAGATGGTATCATCATCCGCGCCGCTCTCCTCGCCGCGCCCGGCATGGATGACCATAACCACGTCGACCTCTCCGTCGCCGTCATTATCGAACCGGCTGAAATCGAGCCCGCCGGCATCCGCCCTGTCGATCGCCTCGCCAACGAGTGTGGCCGGCCGTACATCGTAGCCTTCGCCATCGTTCGCGCCGTAATAAGCGATATCATTTGACGCGGAACCCGTATTTACAACCGTAACCTCTATGTCCAAGCGGCCGCCCGACATGTCACGGTAGTACTTCCTGAAGCTGAGCGCCTCGTCGTTCTCCCCGTTAAGCAGCTTCTCGTAGAATTCAGCCGTGTCTCCCGCGTCGAATGCCAGATCGGAATATCCGATCATCAGAACGAGCACCCCGCGCGCGCCGCTGGTCGGGAAGGCCCGACGCGGGGAGTTTATACTTTTTGCGCCTGATGACGCTCGCGAAGAAGAGCGAAGCTGGAGTTTTTTCCGTATGGCATTATCTTTAAGCATGTCCGGATGCGGCGGCATGGCGGAGGCGGTCATGGTACCGGATGCAGCGAACAGGCAGGCCGCGGCGGCCAGTGCCAGCCTGGCGGAGAATTTGTGCGATGTGCCGGTTGATGTGCGTAGTTTCATCATGACTTCCTTATGTGATATCGATGCGGAGCCGCTCTCTCCCGATCGGTCCCGATGGCGATAGGGAGTTCACGGCCTTACACCCTGCTACTGTATATACGAAAAGCGGGATCAAATGATCGAATTTTTTTTCAATCCCGCGGTTTTTTTATGAATGACGCGGGCCCGTCCGGCCCGGAATTACTTGACATCTAATATACATATAAAATAAATTATCTATTTATATTTGAAATGGATAATGCGATGAATCCCATCCTCCTCGGCGTCGCCGATTCCATCGTCGACGATTTCGAAAAAAGCGAATATGCCTCATTGAGCGCCCAGGAGAGGATCGACGGGCTCCTCGGCATGGCCGTCAGGCGTCTGTTCGATTTCCTCGAAATGCGCGTCGAGTGCGCTAATGACGTGATCACCGATTTCATAAGCTTCGGCCCGCCGGTCACCGGGGACTACGTCTTCTTCGACGCGAGCCGCAAGGCCGGGTCCCTCGGGCTCACCGGCGTTCGTATACACACCATCGACCTGGGCGGCGCCTCGGTGGGGGCCTCGCTCCATCAGGCCACGGCGGTCATTCGCCGCGATCCCGGGGCGGTGGTGCTCGTCGCCGGCGCGGACATCCCGCGCTCGGCCTATACGGCGCTCGAGCTCATGCGGAACACCAACCGCGCCGCGGCGCATCCGGAACACGAGGCCCCGTGCGGCGCCACCCTCATCGGATTGTACGCGCTCATGGCGCGCCGCTTCATGCGCGACAGCGGCGTTACGCGCGAGGATCTCCGCGCCGTCACGTCGTATTACCGGGAACGGGTGGCGGGCGTGCCGAGGGCCGTCAATCATTCGAGAACGCTCAGGGACGAAGACTTCAATCTCACCATCGCCGATCCATACTGTCCGGCCATGTCGGCGGTGGTGACCGATCACGGCTTCGCGACGCTGGTGATGGATGAGGCGCGGTACGCACGCCTGTCTTCAAGCGGCATCCTCCGCGCGGATGTACCACGCGTGTATGTCGCGGGAACGGGGATTTCACTGCACAGCGAGTTCTGCGTCTGCAAGGGCGAGCTCTCTTCGGCGGCGGGCATGGCGGCGCGGGAGGCGTTCGCCGACGCGGGCGTGGGCCCGGAGGAGGTCGAATATGCCTGGATCTATGATTGCTTCACCCACATGCTCCCGATGCAGGCGGCGCGTTATTTCGATATTGAGGCCGTTGTGGCCGCACGAGGGCTATCCGGGGGACATATCGATACCGGTGACCGAAGAGTTCCCGTCAACGATTGCGGCGGCCTGCTCAACTACCGCGCCGCGATGATGATCTCCGGCGCGACGGGCCTGATCGACGTTATGAACCGCTACGGGCTGTGCGCCACGCTTCCGGCTCCCGACGGGCCACAACCGGCAGTCGCCCTGATGGGTGGAAACGGCGGTATCGACAGTGTCAACTCCGTCGTGCTCTTCTCGACGACCCCGCGCCATGCCGAAGAGCGAGACCCCTTTCCACGCAGAAAGGACGTCTTCCTCAACCGTATCGGATGCGACGAGGACGAGGAGGGAAGGGTCTTCGCCAGCACAACCGTGAACTTCAATCCCGACGGCCCCTTCCCGGCCCCTTATGTGCTCGCGCTCGTCAGTTTTGAACGCGATCGCGTGGTGATGGCCAATCTCTGCGACGCCTCCGGGGCCCTCCTTGTCTCCGATGCCGGGGTGGTCTTCGACCTCACGCGGGTGGTGATGCGACGGGACGGTCCGCGCTGGAAGGCATGCGTCCGGGAATGAGGCCTGAAGCCCCCTCATCCCGAAACCGATCGATAATACATTTGCCTTTTGCGGACGCGCGTGCTATGGACTGCGGTGTGCGCGCCCCCCGTCACACCGGCCGGCCGCGTGGAGAAAGGACTGAGGAGGTTCGGGATGGAAAAGCGGAAGATACTCTGGAAGCCGACGGCGAAAAGGATCGAATCCACCGAAATGTTCCGGTACATGCGATACGTAAACGAAACGCGGCGGAAGAGTTTCGGCGATTACGCGGCGCTGTACCGCTGGTCGATAGGCGATATCCCGGAGTTCTGGCGTTCGATCTGGGAATTCATGGACGTAATCCACTCCCGCGGGTTCGACGAAATCCTCGTCGACGGCGATAAAATGCCCGGCGCGAAATGGTTTCCGGGCGCCCGGCTCAACTTCGCCGAGAACCTGCTTCGCCATAGGGGCGCGGAAAAGGCCGCCCTGGTGTTCCGAAGCGAAAACGGCTCCCGAAGGGAGATGAGCTATCCGGAGCTCTTTACCGCGGTGGAACGCTGCGCGACGGGCATGCGCGCCATGGGCATACGCGCCGGGGACCGCGTTGCCGGCTTCATGCCCAACATGCCCGAGACGGTCGTGGCCATGCTCTCCGCCGCGAGCATAGGGGCGCTCTGGTCTTCGTGCTCCCCCGACTTCGGGATAAAGGGGGTGCTCGACCGCTTCGGCCAGATACGTCCGCGGCTCATCTTCACCGCCGACGGATACTTTTACAACGGCAAGACCGTCGATTCGCTCGACAGGATGCGGCACATACTCGAAAGCCTGCCCTCGATAGAGAAAGTGGTGGTGGTGCCGTACGCGGACGAAACACCCGACATCTCCATCGTGCCGAACGCGGTGCACTATGCCGATTTCACGGCATCGCGCAAGCCGATCGTTTTCGAGCAGCTTCCTTTCGAGCATCCGCTGTATATAATGTACAGCTCCGGCACGACGGGCCTTCCGAAGTGCATGGTGCAGGGCGCGGGCGGCATACTGCTGCACCAGATGAAGGAGCTCTGTCTTCACACCGATTTGAAGCGGGACGATGTCATCTTCTATTTCACCACCTGCGGCTGGATGATGTGGAACTGGCTGGTGTGCTCGCTCAGCCTTGGCGCCACCGTGGTGCTCTTCGACGGCTCGCCCTTCCATCCCGGTCCTTCCGCGCTTTTCAAAATGGCGGCGGATGAGAAGATCAGCGTCTTCGGTACCAGCGCCCGCTACATCGCGGCGATCGAAAAGGAGGGCGTGCGCCCGGCGCGCGACTTCGACCTGTCGGCGCTCAAGGCCCTTCTGTCCACCGGCTCCCCGCTCGCCGTGGACGGCTTCGACTACGTCTACCGCGAGATAAAGGCCGAGCTGTGCCTCTCTTCCATTTCGGGAGGGACCGACATCAACGGCTGTTTCGCGCTGGGAAACCCGATGGGGCCTGTCTACCGCGGTGAGCTGCAGTGCAGGGGGCTCGGCATGAAGGTCGAGGCCTTCGGTGAGGACGGAAAGCCGGTGGTCGGCGAAAAGGGCGAGCTCGTCTGCACGGCGCCCTTTCCCTCCATGCCGATCTATTTCTGGGACGATCCGGACGGCTCGAAATATCACAAAGCCTATTTCGACGTGTACCCGGGTGTATGGCGTCACGGCGACTTCATCGAAATCACCGAAAGCGGCGGGGTCGTCATCTATGGAAGGTCGGACGCCACGCTCAACCCGGGCGGCGTGCGGATCGGCACGGCCGAGATCTACCGCCAGGTGGAGACGATCGAGGAGATACAGGATTCGCTGGTGGTGGGGCAGTCGTGGGAGAATGATGTGCGCGTGGTGCTCTTCGTCAAGCTGAAGGAGGGGAGGGCCCTCACCGATGAGCTCGCGGCGCGCATAAAGAAGACCATCCGCGAGAACACCACCCCGCGTCATGTCCCGGCGAAGATCATCGCGATAGGCGACATCCCCTATACCATCAACATGAAGAAAGTTGAGCTCGCGGTGAAAAATATAATAGAAGGAAAGCCCGTCACCAACCGCGACGCACTGGCGAATCCGCAGTCGCTCGAGCTCTACCGCGATCTTCCGGATCTCGGAGTGTAGAAACGAACCGGGCGGGAGCCTGCATAAAAAATAGTATTGACAATCGTCAAGTGTGGTGAATAGTTGTTATTATATGAATATAGTTCATAATATGATCGATATTCATAATCCTGGGCCCGGCTCGGGGTGTTCCCATGACATCCTCCGGTGTCCAGGGCATTTTTACGGGTCGTCCGGGTTCGCTCCCCTCCGGGCGATCCTTTTTCATTTTAGCTCCGGCCCCGGGGCATTCAAAGGGGTGCCGTGATAATCCGCCCATACTCAGCCTTCTGGGAAGCTCGGTGATATAGTCCGCGCAAGTCGGTTTTATGTCAGCGCAAGAATCAAAAACATGGCCGGAGTGTCGATCACACCATCTCGATGATCTTTTCCTGAAACTCCTCCAGCAGCATCGTCGTGTACTTTTTGTTGAAATTGAAGAATACTGAAAAAATGCCGATCCCTTCATGAAAGGCGACGGTCGCGATGGCGAGATGCGCGGCCTGTGTCGAGCCGCCGCTTTTTTTAATGGCGGACTCGACCGCGCCGATCAGGGCGCGATAGATCTTTCTGAGTTTCGTGTTAACCCTGGGGTTGTACAGCGCCACCGCCCATATCTCGAAAAACACCTTCTGCAGCCTCCTGTCGGTGGTGATGTAATCGTTATAGAAGGTGAAAACGGCGCTCACGTTCCCGCCGGAGGAGTCTCCGCGTCCCTCGGTCTGACGCATGTGTTCTGAAAACAGTCTGTCGTAGCGTTCGTAGAGATGGTCGATGAAATTGAGAAGGATGTCCTCCTTGCTCCTGAAATAATAATGCAGCATGGCGTAATTGATTCCCGACTCCGTGCCGATGTCCTTGATCGATGTCTCGCTGTACGGCTTTTTCAGGAGGCACCGGTACAGCGCTTCCAGTATCTCCCTGCGGCGCTGTTCCCTGATGGGCTTTCTTCCCAAGCTCTTCCCCTCGATATGGTCGGTTTTGCAGGCGGCGACCGCGTCGTTCGTCGGGCGGGCGCGGTCAATAAAAAAGCGGCCGCACCGAAAGGGCGCGGCCGCCCGTGTTTATTTCAAAAGCTCCTTCACCATCTCATCAATTACCGCGATATATTTGTCCACGTCTTTCACGGTCGTCTGCGGCCCGACCAGCGCCATTTCGTGGACCGGCGTGAGCAGTATGCCGCGGTTTGCGCAGTATACATGGATAAGCTCCTCCAGCGGACCGGTGAGCCCTTCCATGATCGGATCGACAGGGTTGTACGGAACTTCGGAGAACAGGGCCTCGGATCCGTTTTTAGGAGGTTTGGGAAGAAAGCGGAACTCGACACGGCAGCCGATGCGCGCGACATACCAGCTGAGGCCGTTGCTCCTGATTACCTTCGCAAGTCCCCGTTCCATCCTCTTCGCCAGGCGGATCATGCGCTTGAAGTTCGCGTCGTTGATGGCGTGCTCGAGCGCGGCCCTGATTCCGGCCACGGCCGCAGCGTTGCCGGAAAGGGTTCCGCCGAACCCGAAAAAGACGTGCCAGGGTTTGCGCTTCGCCATCCATTCCGAAATCGCCGCGTTGAAGCCGAGGATGGCGGCCGGATAGCCGCCGGCGATGAACTTGCCCGCCACGAAGATGTCGGGATCGAGATTCATCTCCCCGGTCACGCCGCGCGGCCCGGCGCACATGGAATGCGTTTCGTCGATAAGAAGCAGCGTGCCGTATTTGCGCGTGAGCTCCCGGAGCGCCTCGTGGTAGCCCTTCTGAGGATTGATGATTCCGACGTTCGTCATCACCGGTTCCGTAATGACGCAGGCGATGTCACCCGGGGCGAGCGCCTTTTCGAGCGCCGGTATATCGTTGAAGTCGACGATCCGCGTCATCTCAGCGGGATTCCTGACCAGCGGGCCCATGAGCCCCGGATTGTTTATCATCTCGCCGAAGAAGTTGACGCAGAGCGTCTCGTCGACCGAGCCGTGATAGGTGCCGTTCATCGCCAGGATGAGGTGCCGGCCCGTATATTCGCGCGCCGCCTTGAGCGCCATCCTGTTGGCGTCGGTGGCGCTCATGAGGATCTGCCAGTAGGGCAGCTTGAATCTGCGCGCGAGCTCCTCGCCCACCCATATGCAATCCTCCGTGGGGAGCATGGTGGTGGTCCCCCTGTTCTTGAGCTGGTTGGCGATGGCCCCGACTATTTTCGGATGCGCGTGGCCGCACAGCCCCCCCGTGTCGCCCAGGCACAGGTCGAGATAGTCGTGGCCGTCCACGTCGGTGATGTATACTCCTTTGGCCTTCTCGACGAAGACGGGAAAGCCTCCCACCCAGATACGCATCCATGACATGGGCACGCCTCCGACGAGATTTTTACGCGCTTTCTCGAAAAGTGCCTTCGACTTCGGGCGCTCGGCGGCATAGCGATCCACCTCCCGTTTTACGAGCTCGTGTATTTTCTCCAGTTTCACCTCAGACATGGCCTTCCAATCCTCCTCCGGGATATATTTATGGCCTCCACGCCGTTGCGGTCGTGGATAAGCCGAAATGAGTCTTCGCGGGAATCATTATGCGCATGGAGTTATATATTTGTCAATCAACAAATAAATATTAATATGGATGGACGAAAAAAGGCGGGCCCCGGGGCCCGCCTTTAGGTATCGTCGGATTCGAAGCGTCTTATTTCGTCAGATCCGCGATGCCCAGCTCCCTGAGCTTTTCCTTCGTCGGGCCGCCGCTGGTGACGTCCCAGCCGGCCAGCTCGCAGAAGCCGCTCGTGAGCTTCTCCATGTCGAGTTTCACTCCCTTTGTCGGTCCCTTCTTGAGCGGCTGCTCTCCGGCGGGACGGGGGTGCAGCTTCGTATCTTCGGGCTTCAGTCCCTCGCGGAGGTTGAACGCCTTGCGCAGGTTGAAGATGCGCTCTCCCGCCCTGATGTAATCGTCGGCTGAGAGATTCCATCCCGTTACGGCGTTGAGGTAATCCACCACGGGAAGCGGCCCGGTGAGCACGCCGAACTGGCAGAGCCCGGCGCCGTTGAACAGGTTGGTGAAATACGCGGTGCCGAGGCAGAGGGCCAGGTTTTTCATCTCCTTGCCCTTCGCGTTGCCGATCATCTTCTTTACGGACGGGAACCGGTTCTTCGTTTTGTACAGGGGCCCGTAGAGGTATGAGGACACGGTATGCCTTCCGGGGGTGGGCTCCATCTGGTAGATGATGCCGAATCCGGGGTCCAGCCTGGAATCGTGCATGGGAAGCTCCTGACCTCCCGTGTGAACCGCGAACTCTTCGGATCCCCTGCCGAGCTTCTTCGCCGCGATCTTCACGCCGTCCGCGAGGATTCCGCCGATCTTTTCACGTTTGATGATCATCTCGGTGAGCTTGAGTATCTCGGCGGATTTTCCCCAGCCGAGCTTCAGCCCGCCGGTCTGCTTCTCGTCGATGATACCCTTCTCGAAACATTCGATGGCGAAGGCCACCGCGCCGCCGGCCGAGATCGTGTCGATCCCCTCGCGGTTGCAGAGCTCGTTTATCTCAATGAGCGTATCGAGATCGTTCTGCAGCACGAGCCCCCCGAAGGAGCACAGCGTCTCGTATTCGGGCTTGTGTCCCTCGGTGCCTCCGTAACGGCCCTTCTTGATGTCGATTATGCCGCCGCAGGCCAGCGGGCATGCCTGGCAGCCGTACTTCTTTTTCTGGTAGGCGATCACGCTCTCATCGGACAGCTTGTAGCTGCCGGGGAAATCGACATATCCCACTCCCGACCAGTTCTTGATCGGAGAGTCGCCCGTCAGCGCGGAATAGACGGTGAGTCCGCTCGTGCCGTATTTTTTATAGATTTCGCGGACGGTGGACGGCTGGCTGGGCACCGCTATGCCGGTGCGCGCGATCACCTGGCTGACGTAGTTGATGATGGCCACCGTCACGGTATCCATCGGGTTGACGAACTTGAATGCCTTGAGAAACTTTTTGCTGATCGCCTTCATCTTCTCGGAATCGGCCACGGGGATCTTCGCCGAGCCCTTTACGACGAGAGCTTTAAGGTTCTTGCTGCCCATCACCGCGCCCAGGCCCGAACGGGCGGCGATGCGGCCGCCGTCGGTCACCACTCCCGAGATGAGCGAAAGTTTTTCACCGGCCTTGCCGATGCAGGCCACCTGCGCCTTCTTTTCCTTCAGCTCGGCGCGTATGAGCTCCTCGGTCTCGACGGTGTCCTTGCCCCAGATCTTTTTGGCGTCCTTTATCTGGACCTTGCCGTCGTTGATGTAGACGTATACCGGTTTCTTCGCCTTGCCGGTGAAGAATACGGCGTCATAGCCCGCGCGCTTGATCTCGACGGAGAAAAACCCGCCGGAGTTCGCGTCGCCCCAGCCGCCGGTGAGCGGGGACTTGCCGACGACCATGAAACGCCCGGAGAAATAGGCCCCCGTGCCCGTGAGAATCCCCGAGCAGAATCCGATGTACGCCTCGGGCGACAGAGGGTTTATCTTCGCCTTCTGGCGCTCGGTGATCACGGCGGCTCCCATGCCGTAACCGGTGAGGTATTTTTTATAAAATTCTTCCCCGGGGCTTACCACCTCGCTCTTCCCGGTTGAGAGATTGATGATAACGTACTTCCCCATGTAACCGCTCATTACACGTACCTCCATTGAATGTACCGACTTGCATGCGCTGATTGATGCGTCATTGTGAATAAAAGAGGGGCTTCCGCGCGGACCGACCGTTTCACTCCGCCACAGAAGTCCATTTTACCGAACTGAGGACCATTATAGTGAACGTCGTTCATAAAATAGCAACTCTAATACAGGTGTTGTCATATTTTTTTGAGCGGGTGCTCGTTCCGGCCCGATGCCCGCCGGCCCCCGAAACACGGCGCCGGAGTCCTTTCACCGCGAAAAAATGACTTGCAATAAAAGCGGCGTCCGTGTCAGTATTGAAAAACTGAGTGGTTGCTCACTCAATTTATTGAAAGGAGGGAGCCATGCCGTTAACGCAGGAAGACATCAAGCGGCTCAAGGAAAAGGCGAAGGAGATCCGTAAAACCATCGTCGATATCACCTTTACCGCCGGCGGCGGCCATATCGGCGGATCGCTTTCGCAGACCGACATACTGGTGGCGTTATACTATAAGTACCTCAACGTCGACCCGAAAAAGCCGCGCTGGGATGACCGCGACCGCGTTATCCTCTCGAAGGGCCACGGCGGCCTCGGATGGGCGGCCATTCTGGGCGAGATGGGATATTTCGACAAAACCCTGCTGAAGAATTTCAACAAGACCGGTTCCCCGTTCGGCATGCATCTCGACATGCTGAAGGTGCCCGGCTGCGATGCCTCCACGGGTTCGCTCGGCCACGGACTCGGTATCGCCGTCGGTCTCGCGCTGGGGGCGAAGATGTCCGGGAAGAAGTACCGCACCTATTGCGTGATGGGCGACGGCGAGCTCTGTGAGGGATCGGTCTGGGAGGCGGCCATCATCGGCGCGTTCCACAAACTCGACAACCTCACCGCCTTCGTGGACCGCAACAATCTCATGATCGACGGGCCCACCGAGGAGATCACCCAGCTCGATAACCTCAACGACAAGTTCGCGTCTTTCGGCTGGGAAGTGCTGCGCATCGACGGACACGACTTCGCGGCGATCGGCGGCGCCATCGAAAAGGCGCAGACGATAAAGGCGAAGCCCGCGGTCGTGATCTGCGACACCGTCAAGGGCAAGTGCGTCGATTACATGGAGAACGACTACAAATGGCACTACGGCGGTCTCGATTCGGACATGCGCGACAAGGCGCTCGCGTGCATCGACAAATACTACACGCAGGCATAGGAGGAAACCAATGGCTGAAGGCATGACATGGTCCATTGAAGAGGCCGACAAGCTCACCCAGGCCGAGGTGTACGGTCAGGTGCTCACCCAGCTCGGCGAAAAGGACCCGAAGATAATCGCGATGACCGCCGACCTCGCGAAATCCACTAAAATAGGCAATTTCGGACAGAAATTTCCCGACCGCTTCATCAACATGGGAATCGCCGAAAACTCGCTCTTCGGCGTGGCCGCGGGGCTCGCGCTCGCCGGGTACAAACCCGTGGTCTCGACCTTCGCGGTGTTCGCGGCGCTTCGCAGCGCCGAATTCGTCCGGACCGATATCTGTTACCAGAATCTTAACGTGAAGATAATAGCCACTCACGCCGGCATATCCTTCGGGCAGGCCGGCTCGACCCACCACTGCACCGAGGACATCGCGGTGATGCGCTCGTTCGCCAACATGACCGTCATCGTGCCGGCCGACGGCATAGAGACCGGGAATGCCGTCGCCGCGGCCATGGACTGGCCGGGGCCCGTTTACATCCGCATCGGACGCGGCTTCGAGCCGCCGGTAAACACCACCGCCGATTACGGCTTCCAGATCGGGAAGGCCGTCACCATGCGCGAGGGCAAGGACATTACGCTCATCTGCTGCGGAGTCACGGTGCTTCAGGCCGTGCGCGCGGCGAAGATCCTCGAAACCCAGGGGCTTTCGGTGCGCATCATCAACATGCACACCATCAAGCCCATCGACAGAGAGGTCATCCTGAAGGCCGTCATGGAGACCCGTCGCATCGTCACGATCGAGGAGCATAACGTGATGTGCGGCCTGGGAAGCGCGGTGGCCGAGGTCATCGTCGAGAGCGGGAAGGCCTGCGCCTTCACAAAGCTCGGCATCCCCGACCAGTACGTAATCGTTGGATATCCCGAGGACCTGTACAACCACTACAAGATCGACGCCGACGGTATCGTCGAGGCGGTGAGCGCGCTCATGGGCCGCGAGATAGAGGAAGACGAAAACTGGGACGACGAGACATGATGGGGGAGGCGGAACATGGCAGATAAAGTCGATTTAACGGTACGCATCATCCTCCGCTCCATCCTTCCGCTCTTCAAGACGCTTTATAATGAAGGCGGCGGCCTGTATAAAAAGCTCCTCTCGGGGGTCGATGGGACCATCCAGTTCTCGATAAAGGGAACCGAAACCGGCGCGCATCTGGTATTCAGGGACGGGGTGCTCGATCTGGTGCAGGGCGTGATCCCGAACCCCGGCGTGCACATCGCGTTCAAAAAACCGGAGGACATGATCGCGCTTTTCACCGGCGGCAAGGGCGGGCTTCCCTCGGTCTCCGGGGCGTGGCGGCTGGGGCTACTCCTCAAGCTCGCTCCGCTCTTTATCGGGCTTACGCTCCTCATGCCCGACAACAGGCCGAAGAACCCGAAAAAGCGCGAGCAGAAGATCAAGCTCACCATGTACATGGTGACCAACGCGCTCTCACAGCTCAACAAGGGCGGCGACGCCGACATGAACACGTGGACGGCGAAGCAGCCCGACCGCGTGTACCAGCTGTCGGTGCAGCCCGAGGGGCCCGCGGCCTATCTTCGCGTGAAGGCCGGCAAGTCCAAGTCGGGCCACGGTCTCTACACCCGCAAGGCGCCGTTCATTCATATGATGTTTAACGGCATCGACGGCGCCTTCAAGGTGATGGGCGAGGGCAAGGAAACCGTAAAGGCCATGGGTGACGGCGACGTGAGGGTGGAAGGCTCTCCCGAGTATGCCGGCGCGCTCGGCAGTTTCATGGTGCGGGTCCAGGACCTTCTTACGCCGCCCGCGAAGTGACGGGCGGGTGGTCCCGTTGTCCGTCTCGGGTACTCACTACACTGAGTTAAATTACTCAATGTAGTGAGTACATGGTATTTATTGTTTCCCGCCGAACAACCTCGGCGTACCGGTTTCCTCTTTCCAGGTGGCGCGGCTTACCGTCACCATGACGCAAAGGCTCACGGCGAGGCTCGCGATGATGGGCTCGATCCACGTCGGAAGCATGCCGCCGAGCTTCAGCCCGTACAGCGCCACGACCGTCAGCGAGGCGGCGACCGCGGATGAGATCGCCCCGGCGGCCGTTGCCTTTTTCCAGAAGATCGCCGCCATTGCCGGAATAAAAATCCCCGACACGAAGATCGCGAAGGCGAGAAGCAGGATATCGAAAATACCGCGCATTCCAAGCGCGAAGAGAACGCCGGCCGCGCCGATGAAGATGATGAAGACGCGCGTGATGAGAAGGAGTGTTTTATCCTTCATCGCGGGCCTGAACGCCTTCACGATATCCTGGCTGAAAGTCGTGCCGGAGATGAGCAGCGCCGTGCTCGCCGTCGACATCATGATGGCGAGCATGGCCGCCACGCAGAGGCCGGTGACGACGGGCGGGAGATGGTTGGCGACCTCGAGCGGGATGACCGCGTCGCCGGATCCCGGCGCGAGGGCGGGGAAAAGCCTCGTGGCGGCAACGCCGAGAAAAACGACGATCAGGCTCCAGTAGAGGTACACACCGCCGGTTACGAACATGCTGCGCCGTATCATGCCGGCGTCGCGTGCCGCCGAGGCCCGCTGCCAGAGGGAGGGATCGATGAGACAGAATGGAATATCGATGAGGAATATGGAGATGATGTAGGCCGGCGTGAGCCCGCCCCAGAAGTTGCCCTCGGGCGGGGTCATCACCTCCAGCGCGGCGCCCGCCCCTCCGAGATCACCGACAATGAATATGGGAAGCAGTATGCCGACCCCTGTCAGAAAGATGATGGTCTGGACCAGGTCGGTGTAGGCGCGGTAGTCGGCGCGGCGCGGGCCGGGGCCGGGGC
>CAZVEG010000063.1:0-21710 GCA_964625625.1 uncultured Leptospirales bacterium
CTGAACCTTCCGGCAAACGGCGTCAGCAGTATCCCCGGAAATCCCTGCCAGCGGTCCTCGCGCAGGATATTGAGCCCCAGGTCGATCGAGCGCGTGTCTTCTCGCGTCCGGTAACTGCCGAGCAGGCGGTCCCAGAACGAGAATACCGACGAGTAATTCGAATGCGTCTCCGCAACCGCCCGGGAGTGGTGCACGCGGTGCATGTCGGGCGTGACGACGAGCGCGCGAAGCATGCGGTCCAGTCGCGCCGGAAGGGCGACATTGCTGTGATGAAAGAGTATGACCGGGAGAAGCACCGCCTCGTACAGCGCCAGATGCGCGATCTCCATGCCGAGAAGGACGATGACGAGAGGGCGGAGCAAGGACGAGGCGATGATCTCGAGGGGATGGAAGCGCACGGCCGTGGACGCGTCCATCGCCCGGTCGGCGTGGTGCGCGCGGTGCAGCATCCAGAGCGGCCGCAGGCGGTGATTGAGCCGGTGCCAGCAGTACATCCACAGGTCGAAAAGCGCGAAGAGCATGAGCGCCTTGAGTGGCGCGTCGAAAAACGGGAAGGTGAAGGAGCGGGCGAGGCCAAAAGAATACCGGGCCGAATATTCGGCCGCGAAGACCGCGAGCAAACCCGCGACGAGGCCGATTACCAGGCCGTTGGCGAGCCCCATGCCGAGGTTATTCGCCGAATGGCGCAGGCGTCCGCGGAAAGCCCTGCCCGCGAAATGCGGCAGCACCCCTTCAATAATGAAGAAAAGCAGGAATGCCGCGGCCGATACCGCGATCTTTGCCGTCATGATCCCGCCTCCTTCGCCAGCTCATTCTCGCAGTAACGCCTCGTGTGAGTGGAACGCACCCGTTGCCCGGCACGCACACCGGCGGTCTTCGTATCGGCCATCCACGATCTGAGGTCTCTCAGCGTATCGATATCGCGCAGCTTCGGCAACAGCGCGCAGTTTTTTCCGGAGTCGCGCAGGATATCCAGCGTGCGCCCGGCAACCAGGGCCGTGCTCCACTGCATCCCCCCGAAGACCGCGGGCAGGAAACCCCTGCTGGAGAAGCCGATGAGGTAGTACCCGCCGTCGGCCGCCGGTCCCAGGGCCGCGTCGTGAACGGCGAGCAGCGCGAAAGCGCGGTTGATGATATCCGCGGAGAGGTCGGGGATGTCGCTGCCGATCAGCACCGCGCTCGAGACTCCGGCGGCGAAGGCGGATTCGAACGAGCGAAGCATGCGCGCGCCGATGTCCCCCGTTCCCTGCGGCTCGAAGCGGACGTCGCGCCCCAGCCAGTCCGCGAAGGCGGCGGCGTTCTCGTCCGGCGTAAAGGCGACCAAAACCTCGCGACCGGTTTCCAGCGCCGCCTCGACGGCGTCCGTGGCCATCGCGCGCGAAAGCCCCGCCGCGCATACCGCGCCGATATCGCGGGCGAGCCTGGTCTTCACCGCGTTCTCCAGCGGGTATTTCACGAACACGATGATCCTGCGCCGGTCGGTATCCATGGTATTTCGGGTCTGTCCCTCATCGCCTGTAGTACAGGCGCACCAGCCTCTCGGGCGACACGCCCGCGCAATAGAGTATCTGCAGCAGGTAGTTCCGGAGCGTCGCGTAGAGCACTCCCTCCTTCTCCCAGCGCCGCGGCGACGTGCGCACCCTCTCATCGAGAAACGCGATGCGTCCCCCGAGCCGTTTGACGCGCTTCATCAGTTCGACGTCCTCCATGAGCGGAATCTCCCGGAACCTCCCGATACGCTCGAAATACGCGCGCCGGAGAAAGATCGCCTGGTCGCCGTAGGGAACGCGCGTTATGCGGTGCTTTCGGGAGGACATCCGGGCGATTACCCGGTAGATCAGACGATCCGAATCGATCTCCATATCGAAGGCGCCGCCGACCACGTCCCCGTCCGCAAGGGCCGCCCCCACCGCCGCGGGCCAGCCGGCGGGGAGCTCCGTGTCCGCGTGCAGAAAGAGCAGCACGTCACCGCGCGCCTCGCGCGCGCCGGCGTTCATCTGCGCGGCCCTTCCGCGGGGGGCGATGAATCCCCGGGCGGCATCCGGCTTCATCGCCGCGAGCGTGCCTCCGACCGGGTCGGCGTCCACCACGATGATTTCGAAGGGGCCCGACCCTGTCGCCGAGCGGCGAACCCGGTCGAGGCAGTGATTGATGACCGCTTCCTCGCCCAGAACGGGGATGACAACCGAAATGAAGGGGGCGCCGCTCATACGCTCTTCAGAAACCAGGGGATGTTCCCGAGGTAGCTCCTGATCTTCCTGAACGTATACGCGCTCGAAAGTGGCCTGTCGCTTCCGGTATACTCGTAGTACGCCATATGACACCACGAAAGCCCCCTCAGCAGGATGGTGCGTTCGAGGATGCGGGTCTTTTCCCGCAGCTCGTCCATCTCCATGTCGAGCCCGCAGAGCTCCCGGTAACGGCCGAGGAAGCCGAGCTTCTCGTCTTCGTCATAGACGCATTCGCTCCGCCACAGCGTCGTGGTCGGCACCATGAAATGTCCCAGGTCCTGGTAGCGGAGCGAGCGTACGGCCTTTTCCCAGTCAACCAGGTACGCGTTCGCGCCGTCGATGAGAAAGTTGTGCGAGTTGACCTCGGTGTTCACGATGCACGGCGACTCGCCGGAAAAAAGCGGCGCGGTATCGACGCCCATGCGGACGACCTCCGCATGATAATCGAGGAGCGCCTTCCGCTCTTCCCGCAGGGGATGGTCGCCGAAGCGCGTGAGGAGGCCGAGGCTCTCGCGGGCGATGTCGAGCACCGGCTCGGGCTGCTCGACGAGGCGCGCCTCTCCCGAGGGCAGCGTGTGAATGCGCGCGAACACGCCGGCCGCGGCCGGCCAGTCGCGCGTGTAGTCGAGCGGAACGCCCGGCAGGTATTCCATGAGAAGCGCGCCGCCGTCGATGCCGGGAGGGGCCGGGTCAAAGCGATAAGGTTCGGGTGTTACTCCCGAGGCGTGCACCGCCTCGAGAACCCGGAACTCGTACTCGATCTGGTCGGCGAGGCCGAGCTGGCTTCCGTGATTAACCCTGAAGACGCTGTTCGCTCCGGCGGAATCGGTGACGAGAAAGTTCTCGTTATATTCGCCGGCGGCGAGGAACGACACCGAGACGGGAGCGACGACCCATCCCGAATGTTCGAGAAACCGTTTGATCCTCTTCCGGTCGGTCACCCGCGTTCAATATCCCTCGATATATTTCGCGAGCGTCTTGCGCATCAGGTACAGGTTGTCCGGGTTCACCCGGTCCATGCAGTCGGTGACGTCGTGGAAGCCGCCCTCGCCCAGGCCCGGAAGCCCCGTGTGCCCGACGGTGATCGCCGGGATACCGGCCCGGAGGAAATGAAGGGCGTCGTCGGTGATGGAGCCGCCCGCGTCCATCGTTTTGCCCGATACGCCCTTCCACGCCGCGTCCAGCCGCTCGCGCAGCCCGGCATCGGTCGCGAGGAATGACAGGAAGATGCCGTTCTTCTCCCAGTAGAGCATGTTGCCGTTCTGGCCCACGAGCTCCAGGTTGACGAGCGAGGTCGGGACGGTGCGCTTCGCCGCGTCTTCCCCGAAATATTTTTTAACGAAATGGCGCGAGCCCTGCGGACCCACCTCCTCCCCGGCGAAGAAGACGATGGTGACGGTGGACTTTCCCGTTTTGACCCTGCCTTCCTTTATATCCTTCGCGAGCGCAAGCAGCGTCACCACGGAACCCCCGTCGTCCACCGCACCGCAGCTCTGGCCGGAGAGGAAAATATACCCGCCGAACCCGAGGGCCACCAGGCCCCAGTAGACCGAAAGCGCTCCCGCGACACAGACCGTGGCGATCGAGAGTGCCGGCTTATCGAGCGATGCTAACTTCTTGCGAAGCAGCACCCACAACGACATCAGCATGCCGAGGACACCCGCGACCGGGATGAAGCGATAGACCTTCGCGCGCTCGATATGGTCGAAGAAATCGGTCTTGGAGTCGTAATGCGCGGCGAAGACCAGCTCGCGCACGGCATCGGCCGCGGGGAAGCTTACGATGATGTTCTGTCCCGTCCTGGTGATGAGCGGACTGACCAGGGGGATAAAAAATTCGAATTCCATGAAGAGAAGGACTGGAATGCCGATCGCGGCGATGAGGATGGGCAAGGGCTTTCGCCTGATTACGAAAAGGATGATGAGAAGCGAAAGGAAGAAACACGCATAGCCCACCAGCAGCTGCTGGTACGGCCTTAAAGCAAACTCCTGTATCGCAAAGGGAATGTCCCACGATGCGAGCAGCCCCTGGATGTACGCCGAGGTTTTTTCCAGGGCCTCGCCGTGATTGGGACGGGGTACGGCCAGCTTCTCAAGCACTGCGAACATGTCCATGGCATGCGTCTCCTGTTGCAAGTTTTACGGCCGTTCCGCGATCCCTGATCGCGAACGTCAGATCCAGCGAAGCATCACCCCGAATACCAGTATGAGCACGGCGTTCCAGGCGTACAGCGCCGCCGTGGCGGCGACCTTCGAGCGCGTCGTTTCAATATCGTACACGCGAAACGAAACGAGAAAGAGCGGCCAGTAGGCGACGAGAAACAGCAGGAAGGGAAAGCGGGTGCTCCACCACCAGTATTCCCAGGTGAGCGCCCCCACCGCGTTGAGGACCATTTCCACGAGAATACAGCACACGGCCAGGAGTGCCGAGATGAAGAGGCGGTTGGGAACCCCGATGATTCTGGCCGACCGATCCGCGGGCAGGAGCTTGACGGCTGCGATTCCCATGATGAGAAACATCATCGATATCTCGATGTTCAGGCCGATGAGGATCTGGTAGGCAGTCTTGCCCGGCGTGCCCCACAGCGGCGCGTAGCCGCTGACACGCGCGATGACGGCGTTCCATATTTCGGCGTGCCAGTCCATGCCCCAGAAGGCGAGGCCCGCGCATACCGCGCTCCAGTCCTTCTTACCGATATCGACAAAGTAAACGTAGATGACGACGAGAAGGAAAGGGATGAGATACCACTCGAAGCGGGAGCTGTCCCGCAAAATCGATAAGGCCTGTTCCGCCGACGGCGCCATAAAGACCTCCCCGAAGAGGAAAATTCGACCGGCGCACCGCCACCCGCGGCGCGCCCATCCCGTATATACGACGCATCAGGCGCGATTTGTCAAGGAGGAAGGCCGCGCGGGCGTCCCCACCACGCCCTACTTTATCCGGAACCTGCCGCCGCTCCAGCCGATGAGAAGGAGCGTTTTGCGGGTATCGGGATCGATCACCTTTATGTCCGTACCGGTTTCCGGAAGCACGTACTCGACATGCTCCAGGTCTTTACGGCCGATTCTCGCCAGCACCTCGTCACCGGAAGGAAAGCCCGTAAAATCGCTCCATTTACCGCCCGGAGCCGGGACGAGCAGGCGGAACATGTCGCACATGCATCCCGCGCCGCAGGGCCGGTTCACCGCTACCACGGTAACGCCCGGCGCGGTGAAGAGCGCCACCTGCATGGTGTAATTCTCCGAACGGGCCTCGATGTAACCGGCCGGCAGGTTGGCCTTTTTTATCTGTTTTTTCCTGAACTCCCTCGACAGGTCCGCCGGTGTGATTTCGCAGTAGAAACAGTCGTCGGGCAGCGCGAGGTAGTGATCCAGAACGCTCAGCTTCTTCGCCTGGGCCAGGACACCGTCGGCGGCGGGGAAGAGGAATGCGAGGGCGATTGCGATCCCGAGGATGTGTTTCATCATTGCGGTCGCTCCGGTGATGATGATGTTTGCCGCCTCCGACGGGGCTCTTGATCCATATACCCGCATGTGTAAAATGTCAAAACAATTACCCGCACACCGGAGATCCGCACGCGCCGGTTGACCATTGCCTGATAATCCGCCGGAAGCGCATACCGTGAAACACCGGGGAAGCGGTATTGCCGGCAACTGCGCTTCCGGACGGCACGCTCCCGGGACCGGCTTCGACCCGGACTCAGATATACAGCTCCCCGCTCATATAGAGCACCGCCCTGCCCGACACCTCGGTGCGCGCCCCCCTGTTACGGCACAGTATGCTCCCCCTCCTCGCCGAAAGCTGCACCGCCGAGAGCTCGTCCTTTTTCAGCACGCCGCTCCAGTAGGGCGTGAGCGTGGTATGCGCCGAGCCGGTTACCGGGTCCTCGTCGATTCCCGACCGCGGCGCGAAGAAGCGCGAAACGAAATCGCAGTCCGTTCCGCGCGCGGAGACGATGACGCCCCGCGCCTCGAGCGCGGCGATCTTCGCGAGATCGAAGCTCATGTTCAGGATGTCGTCCTCGCCGCCGAATATCAGGAGATAATCCGTCTTCCCCCGGTACGCCTCCACGGGCCCGCGGTCGAAACATGAGACAATGGATTCCGTGACATCGATTCTTTTTATTTCATCCGTGGGGAAATCCATCGCGAGATAACCGCCGTCTCCCTTCGCGACGCCGAGCGGTCCGCTCTTCGATTCGAAGCGCACGGCGTCGGACGCGTGACCCTCGCTATTGAAGAGCACCCAGGCCGCGGCGAGCGTGGCGTGCCCGCAGAGATCCACCTCCACGGTCGGCGTGAACCAGCGGATGTGGTAGCCGTCTCCGCGACGGACGTAGAAGGCCGTCTCGGAAAGATTGTTTTCCTTCGCGATGTTCTGCAGAAGCGAATCCGCGGGCCACTCGTCCGCGAGCGGACAGACGGCCGCGGGATTTCCGGAAAAAAGTCTGTCGGTGAAAGCGTCGACCTGGTAGATGGTGAGTTTCATGTTCGTTCCATCCTTCGTTGATATTCTCAAACCGTGTTTCCCCGTAACGGAAATTCATGATTCTGGCAAGATATTTCCAATCGCCCGCCATGGATGTCGCGCGCGCCTCGTCCGGGCCTAACACCGGATCGCGAGTCGGCCCCCGAACTCTTACCTGGAGAGGAGGGTGGAACTCTCGCGGTGAGTATCAGAGTTGTTGCGTAACTGGCAAGTGTCATCGCGAGGAGGCCGCAGGCCGACGTGGCGATCTCAACAGCCAATACGTTGATTCATGGAACCCGGTACGTAAAGAGATTGCGCCGGCCAGGACGGCCGAGTGCCGCGGAGCACACGGATGTGCGTGAGCGACTCGCGCCCCGATAAAGCCGGGGCTCGCAATGACACCCGGTAAAGCAACAACTCTATTGACAGTATGGCCATACGGGCCGATCTTTCAGGGATTGAAGGGATGGCGTACCGACCCGAACAGTCCGCCCGATAGCGCCGCGTCCACGATCCCTTCGGCCTCCTCGAGCCAGCGCCGCCGCTCGTCCGCGTCGCTGTCCGCGACGACGGTGAACATCCTGCGATAATACTTATCGATGCCGCAGAAACCGAACACGCAGCGCCCCCAGATGCGCTCGAGCGGATCGCCGAAATAATCGCTTTCGCGCTCCATCGCGGTGTTTGATGTGTTGATCACGATACCGCGTTTCCCGGCGAGCTTCCCGATCGGCAGGCCTCCGCCGGAATCACCGGGCGGGAAATCGTACGCATGCGGCGGTCGTATAACGCGATCGATGTAGCCCTTGAGCACGGCGGGAGGCTGGCCCCACCAGTTGGGATGAATGAAGAACAACAGGTCAGATTCCACGAGCTCGCGCGCACAGCGGTTGACGAGTGGATCGCGCGACGTGTCCGAGCCGAGCTCCTCCACGGTGAGCACCGGGTCGAAGCGCTCCGCGTACAGGTCGTGGCTGAGCACCTCCACGCCCTTCTCGCGGAGCACGCGGCACACGGTTTCGAATATGGCGTGGTTGAAACTCTCCCGGTACGGGTGGGCCAGTATGACGCTCGCTATCATGATCGAACCTTCATAGAGCTTTGATATACTGAAGTTATCAGGCTGCACAGTCAGACATCCGGAGCTCTCCCCATCAATATCCCTCACACCCTAACATGTCGAAGAAATCGTCGATCGCCGCAAGCACGCCCGTTATCCGTTCCATGTGCCCTTTGATCAGGCCCATTGAGAAACCGGTGACAAGGTCCATGATGGCTATCACGCAACCGAAGGGTATCGCGAACGAGAGCCACAGGAAACAGGCCAGATACTTGAACGGGCAGAGGGCATTGGGCGGATCGTCGGCATCCGTCGTTTGGTCCGGACAGGCGACGCAATCCGCGGCAGTCTTTTCCTTCGCCTGGGCCGCGGATCGCGCGCTCTCCCGGGGCGAGGCACCCGGGCCCGCCATGGAGGGCATCGCGACGATAAAGACCGCGAGCGCAAGTAATAGCGACACCAGGCGCGTGGATGCCTGCCGGATGGAGTGTTTCGCGCATGAATGCATCGGCATACAGGATAAAGCATTTACACGCGGCGGGCAAATAAAAAACGCGCGTTCATGCCGAAATCCTTTTCAAAGTGGCAGCGATCGCGTCCTTGCCCGTTTTCCCCGCGGCGACTCTCATCATAAGGGAGTACAATTCCCCGCGCGGATCCTCGATGGATATACCGTTAAGCTTGAGAAACACAAGCCCCGCGACCAGCGCGACCCTCTTGTTTCCGTCGACGAATGGATGGTTCTGGTATATATGGTAAACGTACGCCGCCGCCATCTCCAAAAGACCGCCATGCAAAAAATCGCCGTCGAACGTGGATTTCGGAATGACGATCGCCGAGCTCACCAATGTAATATCCCGAATGCCAGGGTTTCCGCCGTATAATTCAATCTGATTGCGATGAATCTCTATGAGCTCCGCGAGGGTGAGAAAATCAACGGCGCGACGCCTCATCTGGCCAGTTTCCCGAGGGTCGCATGGTGCTTTTTATTGATATCATCGAGGGCGCTCTTTATTCTGGTCAGCCGTTTGGTGTCCCTGACCGGCGAGATGATTATGTTCGAACCGTCGGTCGACAGCTCCAGACTCGTGTCGCCGTCGATTTTGAGAAGCTCAAGAATCGGCTTGTCGATTATAAGTGCCGAGCTGTTGCCGTGCTGTACCAGTTTCTTGATCATGGCTTCCTCATTCCGTGTATACATTGTATATACGTGACTTTTCCATGTCAACGGAAAACAAGGACCGCGCCGTTTCGAATTGATAAAACGGCGCGCCGGAGAGCTTATCTCCCGGATCCGGAGGCCCCTTCCTCGAACCTCCCCGCCGCCGCGAGCGCGTTGAGCGCCAGCCCGAAGACGTTGATGCCGATAGCCAGCACGTAGGCCGTCATGGATGAGTATATGCCGAGTCCGTCGGGATAGTTGAGCAGGTGCTTTACGATGCCCCCGTAGCCGAAGACCACGATGGACAGGAGCATGAGCACGCGATAGATCCCGGTGTATCCCACGAAACCCGGCACCAGGCAGAGCGCGTAGAGCGTGAGCGACACCCCGCCCGTCAGCGGGGCCGTCGCCGAAAAGGCCTGACCGCCCGAGGCGACGGACAGGTAGCTGAGCACATTGTAGCCGACCCCCATGACGGCGTAGGCGAGCTGCAGCAGAAGCAGGGTTTTCAGTTTCATCGACGGCCTCCCGTTATGATTTTATCGTTTCGCATCGTCACTTCGTTTTCGGCTCGAGCGTCATCACGCGCGCTATGTCCTTCGCGGTGAAGAAGCGCATGGGGACCTGTTTCCCGTCGGCCCAGATCTGCGCCAGGTCGTCGTAATGCGGGCTTTTATACGCGCCGGACTGTCCGGGCGGGCTGATGATGGTGGCCTTTTCCGGTTGTGCGAAATCGACCATCATGCGGATGACGCCGCCGGAGTCCATCTTGAAGGGATTGGCCGTTTCCCAGAATCCCGAGTTGATGGTGTGGTGCTCGCCGTTGGTCGGAATGGGCTTCAGGTTGAAAAACGAGAGCTTCGTCCCCAGGGGATGCTCGAAATACATTCTGTGTGCCCTGCCCCATCGCCATTTCTCCGGATTGCTTCCGAGGAGATCCCGGAGCTGCGCGATCGTCTCGCGCATGCTCTTCCGGATGATGTCATCGCGGCTTTCCTTTTTATCTGCGGTGTTTTTATCATCGTAGAACGCATGGTCGGGCGTCCGCGCGATCCTGGCCAGCGCCAGGTCGGCGACGTAATACAGGTACGACTGTCCCAGGCCCTCCTTCCAGAGTTTCTCGCCGATCTCGTCGGAAAGCACGTTCTTTAAAAAGTTCGCGTAGAACGCGTTGAAGAGCGTACCGGCGGTGCCGTCGATATCCACCGAGTACTTCCATCCCCTGAAGAGCGCCGTGTACTTATTAAACTCGGGATCCCGGCAGGCCTCGAGAATGATCGGCGTCCATCGCTTCGCCACCACCGAGACGGTGTCGAGCTGCATGGCCATCACCTGGTCCGCGTCGACCGGCGCGCCGTTGCGCTCACCCATGATTTCGGCAAAACGCACGGAGCGCTCGAAGAGATAGTAGTTGGTTAGATGATACGGCGCGTTGCCGGGATCGTTGTTGAACGAGGCGATCCATCCGGCCGGTGGATTGTAATCGTACGGCAGCCGTTCGTACGGAACGTAGCCGGTCCACTCGTAGTCGTCAACCCATCCCGGCACGGGGAAGGTGCCGTCGCCGGTCCTCCGTACGGGGGCCGAGGCGGTGAACTGCCAGCCGATATTGCCTTCCGTATCGGCGTAGCCGATTCCCAGGTTGTTGTTCTTCACACGCGAAAGCGCCTTCCTGAACCCGGTGAAATCGCGGGCGCGGTTGAGGCCGAGGAGGCCCTCCAGGTCGGTGGAGGGATTCTCGAAGGCGGCCCATTTCATGGCGCAGTTGGCCGGCGCCATCGGCATGACCGAGGATATAATGGGCCCGTGGCGCGAAATTTTTACGGGATACTTCTCCTCGCGCACGCCCTTCTTCGTCTTGATGCGCAGGGTCTCCTCGATAACGGTATACGCGCGCGGCCCGCCCGGCGCGAGGTACCGGCTCGCGTCGTTCGGGTCGGGTTTCTCGACGTAGTAATCGAGCTCGTCGCCCCGTCCGTTCACCGCGCTCCAGGCGATGCGGCCGTTGAAACCGAGCGGCCCGATTCCGGGCATGCCGGGCATGGCGCCCCCGGCCACATCGAAGCTGCCGCCCTTCAGGCGCATGATGTAAAAAAGCGCCGGAAGCGTCGGCTTGAGGTCGGGGCTTCCGGCGAAGATGGCCCTGCCGGATTTCGTGCGTTTTCCGGAAAAGATCATCCAGTTGCTGGCGGGGAGCTCCATCACCAGCGGGCTGTGCATTAAGGCCCCGGCGGCGGTCGATTCGAACGTGTGGAACCGGCTTTTAAGAACACCGAGCGGCACGGGGCTCATCCGTTTTCCCGTGAGCGTCGGGGCGAAATCGGGGTACGAGGGCGCGAGCGTTTCGGCTACATCGGCTCCCGCGTGCTCGCCGATGCGGTAGAGCACCAGGTCGATCATGAACGAGCGCGTGAGGCTGAAGGCCATGAGGAGCACCGTGGACACGCAGTCCTCGCTCCGCCAGGTGCCGGGCTTCGCGCCGAGGATCGCGAACTCGCGCGGAAGGGTCTTCGCGTCGCGGATGTACGCGTTCACGCCGGCGGCGTAGGCGTCAATGATGGCGCGCGTCTCCGCGGACATGGCGCCGTAGCCCGCCTTCGCGATGCGGTGGATGCCGACCGTTTTTAAAAATTTGTCCTTTTCGATTGTCGCCTCACCGAAGAGGCTGGAGAGCTCTCCTCTCCCGGCGAGCCGGGTGATCTCCATCTGAAACATGCGCTCGCGGGCGGTTACATAACCCTGCGCGAAGAAGAGGTCCAGATCGTTTTCCGCGAATATGTGGGGGATACCGTGCTCGTCGGTGCGCACCTCGACCTTCGAGCCGAGGCCGTCGATCGTGACGGTCCCCTCGTACGACGGAACGGCGGTTCGGAAAAATATCTGGAACGAGGCGTACAGCGCGACGGCGAGTACGGCGACGGCGATTCCCGCGATCTTCAGTTTTCTCATGGTGTCTCCGTTGGGAAGTGTTGTTGGCGGTATTGTGCATACATCGGACGATCGGTCAACGAGGTTTTTGCTACCAGCATTAAAGATAAACTTATGATCACCGAATTCCGACACCATGCGAACGCAAATTCTCTTGGATGTGAATCACCGGACTTCAGATTGCCTTGCCACGGGACACCGGTCGATCTGGTGTAGCTGTATCCAATCAACATGCGTTCGGATCATGCGGTCAGCCATATTCGACACCCATTATGGATTTGCCGATGGGGCCGTTCATGACGACCATGAGTATGCCCGACAGGGTATATTCCACGAGCAGATAAAAGGCCGGGAATACCGCCAGCGCCGGCATGCCCAGCAGGCTGACGGCGACGACGATCCCCATGGCGCTGTTGTGCAGGCCGACTTCAATGGCAATCGTCAGAGTCTGTCTTCTGGGGAGACGGATTAAGCTTCCGGCAATACACCCCATGCCCGCGCTCAAAACACAGAGAGCCACCGCGACCATCGTCAACTCTCTGTAATTATCCAGAATAGTCTGTCTTTCCCGGTAACTGGCGAATGAGGCCACCATGACAAGAAAGATGATGGTCAGCTTCCTGACCCATTTCTCGGAATTTCGGGCAAATACCGGCGCTCTCTTTCTGGTCAGCATACCGATCAACATCGGCGGAATAATAATCGTGATGGTACCCAGGGAAAGCTTCAACACATTGACTCCTGATGCCACTTCGTCTCCCATGAAATAGCGGAGAGAAAGAGCGACGACCGCCGGAAGGCTGACCGCCGTGATCAAACTGTTCACGGCGGTCAGGCTTACGGACAGCGCGACATCTCCCTTTGACACAAATGACACCAGGTTTGCAATCGCACCGCCGGGACATGCTGACAGCAGCATCACCGCGGCCGCCGGCACCGGGCCAAGGCCAAGCACCAGGACGAACACGAATCCCAGAACCGGCAACCCGATGATCTGAAGCACTATGCCGAGCGACATGGCCACGGGTTGAGTCCATACTCGCTTGAAATCCCCGGGCGTAAGGGACAGCCCCAGGCCGAACATTATAAAAACGATGGCAAAGGGGATCATAACACGGGTTATAACCGATGATTCCATGACAGCTCCTCCATCCATTTCATTTCCATCCTGTCGCCCGGGCCGTACATTTAAATGGAGTCGAGAATGGCCAGCGCCTGTGATCCGGGACCGATGATCTCGGGGTCGGTCATCACGTTGATGCAGGTCGTCACTCCGGAAGCAAATGCCTCCTCCAGGGCGGGCCGTATGTTTTCGGACCTTTCCACCAGGATACCCCTGCCGCCCAGGGCCTCGACGGCCTTATGATAGGGCGGGTCACCTATTTCGACGGTACCCGGAATCAGGTGCTTGAATTTCATCTTCATACTGCAGGAGGTCATACCCCATTTTTTATTGTTCTCGATGACGATGACAATCGGCAGTTTCTTCCTTATCGAGGTCTCAATCTCCATGAAGTTGAATCCGAGGGAACCGTCACCCGTATAGACGAGAACCCGCCGCCCTGGATTGATGAGCTTGGCCGCGAGCCCGTATGGAAGGCCCACGCCCAGACAACCGTACAGCCCGGAGTCCAGAATATTCATCGCGCTCCGGCAGGTCCTCGTTACGGTCATCCAGACCTGGGCATCCCCTCCATCGGCGATAACGATGTCATCATCACGGTCCATGAAGGCATCGACCCCCCTGACCAGCACACCGGGATGAATGGGGAATTCCTGCCCGGTCAATTCATTCAACGCGGACTTCCTGCCTTCGTCATGGGCCTTTTTCAGCTTCTCGACCCATCCCTGGAAACGAGCCCGCAGGCTTCCGGCATTCGCCCTCTGAGCCACGATACCGTTGCATTCCTTCAGCAGAGCCCTGATGTCCCCAAACACCGCCAGGTCGATGGCCCTGTTACGGCCGATCTCTTCCGGCTCGATGTCGACCTGAATAATTTTCGCCCCGGCATTGAAAAAGGAGCCGGTAACGGTAAAGAGACAGAGACGGTTACCCAGGAGTATTACCAGATCGGCATCGGTAATCGCCACACCCGCACACCCCGGTATGGTCGGGATGGAGGAGCCGAAACAGAGTGGATGAGTGTCCGGAATTACTCCCCGCCCCATTTTCAAGGTGAAAGCCGGGATGCCGACCTTTTCGACGAACTCCGTCAGCTCCCCGCCGGCTCTGGAATAATAAGACCCGCTGCCGGCCATGATGATGGGTTTTTCGGCGATTTCGATCATTTCCATAATGCGCAGGGCGTCCTCGCGATCGACGGGCCTTGATTCACAGAGAGTGCCGATCTTTCTCACATTCGCGGCATTGACCTCGCCTTCCAGGACATCGATAGGCAGCTCCAGGAAAACCGGGCCCGGGCGCCCCTGGCTCGCGTAACGGAAGGCCATATCTATGTATTCGGGGATCCTCTCCGGCTTTCGGCATACCAGCGATTTTTTTACGATGGATTCAATAATGGGCCCCTGCCGCATATCCTGCAATCCCAGTCGATCAGGCGACTTGCCCCCGTGGGCGCCGGCGATCAACACTACCGGCGCGTTGGACATCTGCGCATTCACCATGGCTGAAATTGTATTGGTGAATCCCGGACCAAAGGTAACCAGCACCACGCCCGGTTTTCCCGTAATGCGGGCATACGCTTCAGCCATGAACGTGGCCGCCTGTTCATGCCTTGCGGTAATAAGTTGTATGGGCGTGTTTTCCACCGCCGCCTGAACGGGGCTTATACTTTCCCCGGGCAGTCCGAAAATATACTCAACGCCCGCTTTTAAAAAAGCATCCGTGATAAGATTCCACCCTTTCATTACGCTTTTTTCATTGTTGGTTTTCATGATAGATCTCCTTTCCTGTGGATTATAATAAGCCTTCCTGTTCAAGCCAGCGGTAACAGTCCGTCAGCATTTCGCGGAGCGTTCCGGTCGAGAAACCCAGTTCCGTGATCGCTTTTGTGCAATCGCACGAGAGTGTTCCCACCATGCGCATGTACTTCGGGTAGGTGAGCATGGGCTCTCGCCCTGTGAAGAGTGAAGTGAATGTCGATGCGTACATCGCCGCCTTTAAAGCGGTTTTCGAAATTTTCTTCAGATACAGGCTTCTCCCGGTAATCTTCATGATCTCCTGGATAACTTCGCCGAAACTCGCCCTGACGCCGCCGAGAATATAATTTTCGCCCAGCCGGCCTTTCTCGGCGGCGGCGATATGGGCGGCGGCGATGTCCCTCACATGGGCGAAGGTACCCGTTCCCGGCGGGACCCCGGGAAGCCGGTCGTGATAGACGTTTTTGATGAGCTGCGACCAGTTGCCCGGATCATATGGTCCAACGATATTGCAGGGATTAAGAATCACCGCGTCCAGGCCCTTATCGATGGCTTTAATGATTTCCTGCTCGGCGAGATATTTGGTCCTGTTATAGTTCATCCGGCACGACGGGGCGTTTGAAGGTGTCCGTTCATCGATGATGCCGCCAGGATGATAGCCATAGGCGGAAATGGATGACGTAAAGACAAGCCTGTCGGCACCCTTTTCAATGGCTGCGTTGCAGGCATTAGCCGTGCCGGTAACATTGACCGCGTACTGCCTGGCGGCCTGCCGGGGCCACATGCTGGTATCGCCGGCGAGGTGAAAGACCACATCGGATTTCCGGGGTATCGCACCGACAAGAGATTTGTAATCCAGAATATCGCCGGCGACTTTATCAACTTTAAGTCGTGAAAGATACGGCGAATCCTCGCCGGGCAAATGAAGAGCGGTAACCTTCCAGTTTTTCTTCAAGAGTTGAACTATGAGATTAAGGCCGAGAAAACCACTCCCTCCGGTAACGAATGCACTTTTCATAGTACCATCACCCCTTGCCGGGAGACGGGTAACCCCACTTCCCCCGGGCTTTATCTGTTTATGATTGACACTTGTTTTCCGTGCCGATCCAGCCTATCCAGGCCGGATGAACACAGGGTAAGGGGAATGGAGGGATATGTAATTATCTTATGATAAGCTACCGGTTTTTCAGCTCACCGCGGATTCGACTGAGGGAAACCGGTGTTATGCCGAGGTATGAAGCGATATATATCAGTGGAATGCGTTTTACCAGCTCGGGGTGTTTCTCTATGAAGATTAAATATCGTGTTCTGGCATCTTCCGTCAGGAAGGATCGCTCGCGATCTTCTTTTTCTATAAACAGTGAAACAATATATTCTTTCACAACCGTTTCCCAGCATGGATGCTCTGAGGATAATTTCTTGAACTTGTCGAGGGGCAGGTACAAAAGCTCGGCTTCCGACAGTGCCTGTATGGAATACCAGCTATCCTTTTTTTCCAGGAAGGGCGTATAGGCGGCGAGAAACTGACCCGGTATCCGAAAAGCCAGGGTTTTTTCATCGCCATCTTCCGTTACACAGTATACACGAAACAATCCCGAAACAATGAATGCCAGTCGCGAAGGCTGATCCCCCTGCCTTACAAAATAATCATTTTTCCCCAGACGCAGGCCCCTGAGGGCCGAGGCGGTCTTGTTCCATTCAATCTCCGGAATTCGGGCAAACTTATCAAGCGTACCGAGCAAGAAAGATAGGGGTTCAGTCTGCATTGTTTTTTATCAAACTGATAATTATCCACATGTTGCCATGTCGTATGCGGATCACGGTCAGGCATTCCATTTGGCCACCCAGAGCCTTTAGCCTGAAAGCTGGGAAGGCCGAAAGATCTGAATTGCCCTGATGCTTACCGGCATCCGCCGATCGGTCAACGATATTTTATGCGCCCTGCGGCAGCGCATGGCCTGAAGGAATATCGGTTGACATCGCGGCCCACGCCTGTATCGACTCCAGTGAACATTTAATCAACGGTGGTCCCTTCATGAGATATATCCCGATTGTCACATCGCTGCTGCTTGTTCCCATACACCTGGCCTTTGCGGCACCGAGCCCGCGCGAAGGTTTTACCTCCCTCCTCGACAGACGTATTCCCGCGCTCATGGAACGCTACGACATTCCGGGCGTCGTCGTCGCCCTTATAGGCGAAGGAAAGACCGTGTGGACCGCGGCATACGGCCAGGCCGATCCGGCGAAAGGCACGCCCATGACCGTGGACACTCACTGCCGCGTGGAATCCATCTCCAAATCCGTCACCGCCTGGGGAGTGATGCGGCTGGTCGAACAGGGAAGGATAGATCTCGATGCGCCCGTTACGAACTACATTAAGAGCTGGAAGTTTCCGCCCTCGCCCTTCCCTTTCGAGAAGGTCACCACGCGCCTCCTTCTCAGCCAGAGCGCGGGCATGCCGCTGGGCACCATCGGCGTGCGCTACACCCCGACGGAGAGGAAGCCCTCCCTGCGGGAGAGCCTGTACCGGGACGCCGTGCTGATGCAAGAGCCCGGTCGCTCGTTCTCGTATTCGAATGCGGGATTCAACCTGCTCGAGCTCCTGGTGGAAGAGGTAACGGGTCGTGATTTCGCCGAGTACATGAGGACCGAAGTGCTGGTGCCGCTCGGCATGAGGAACTCGAGCTACGAATGGAGCGCCGAAATGCGGCCTCCCGTCCCGCCGGGTCACGACACGAACGGGAGGGCCGTGCCGGTGTACGTGTACTCGGAAAAGGCCGCCGGCGGGCTCTTCAGCACGGTGGGCGACATTGCCGCGTTCGTGACGGCCGGCATGACGCGCTTTTCACACGAGCGCCACGACGTGCTTTCCGCACGGAGCATCGCCGCGCTCTATGCGCCTCGGGTGGAGATACCGGGCCTTTACGGGCTCGCCTTCGACGCGTACGGCTTCGGGCATTTCATCGAGCGCTTCTCCGACGGCACATTCGCCGTTTCGCATGGCGGCCAGGGCACAGGCTGGATGACGCACTTCCACTCGGTCCCCGGGACCGGGGACGGCATCGTGATCCTCACCAACAGCCAGCGGAGCTGGCCCTTCTTCGCGGAGATACTCGGCGACTGGGCCGCGTGGTGCGGCCTTCCCGGCGTGGGGATGGGGCTCATCGTCAAGGGGCAGAAGATACTGTGGGCGCTCATCACATTCGTCGCGCTTGCGGTTATCGCACAGGCGGCGCGCCTCGGTCGCGGGCTGGCGCGGGGCGGGCGCTCTTTCGCGCCGCTCGGCACTTCGCGCAGGGGGCCTCGCGCCGCGCAATTCGCACTCGCGCTCACCCTTTCCGGCGTGCTGGCGTGGGCGCTCTCGCTTGACTACCTGTTCCTCACCTCGGTGTTTCCGATCGCGGCGGTATGGCTGGGATACGTTATGGCCCTTGCGGCCGCGGTGCTCGCGGCGTCGGCGATGCTGCCGGAGGCGAACCGGCCTGCCTTACCGCGTTGATGCGGCATCGGGCAGGTCATCGTATTGGTGGCGGCTTTCTTCCGGCTGCCGGGTTTCTACGGAGTGCCTGTTATTGTTCGAATACAATCGGGACCGACTGAAATGCGGAAATGGGCCATATTGATTGTTATTTTCTTTGTCGCGATACCCGGCATCGGGGTCTTCATGCTCCTGGCCGCTCCCGCCTACACCTCGGGTCTGTTGCTGCCGCTCGCGCTGGCCACCGCCGCAACGGTTGGCTTGATACTCCTGGGATTCAGGAATTGAAATTTTGCCGGAATTTATATTTTATATTTAATAGTACTTGATAATCCCCCGCGTTCAACGATGATCTTTTCGATACGGAAACCGTCGCGCGCTACGTGCGGTTTTTCAACGGGCGCCTTCAACCGCACCGACGAGGCACTGAAATCCGACATGAAACGACTATCATTAAAATCGCTTATCCGCACTTTCCTCGGATTCGTCAATTTCAGCTCCATGATAAGGCTGACCATGTGGTGGGCGTGGTGGCGGCGCGGGCGGACCTTCTTCATCTTCGAGGGCCGGGAGTACCGCTACGATGAGGTCTACCGGAACGCAGTGCGCTATGCCGCCTTCTTCCTCTCCGAGCGCGGGAAGCTGCTTGAAAGCGGGGTATTGCGTCCCGGCGAGCGCTTCGCGCTGGGCGTCTACATGGAAAACAGACCTGAGTACCTTTACGCGGTCCTGGGAGCGGGGCTCAGCAATTCGGTCCTTTTCGCCGTCAACACGGGTTTCCGCGGCGAGACGCTGGCGAAGGTCATCAACCAGGCGAACATCTCGCACCTGGTCGTGAACGCGGGCACGGCCGCGGAGCTTGAGCGCGTAATGGGCGAGCTCTCCCCGCCCGGCCGGTTGAACATCCTGTACGCCGGCGAAGAGGAGGAAAGCCGGGGACGCGGCTTCCTCACCCTCGAGCGCGCGCTCGCCGGCGCCGGGCCGAAGCCAGAGTGGCGCCACCGCGTGCCCGTGGACAATTTCAGCCCGGTCATCGTCATCTACACCAGCGGCACCACCGGCGCCCCCAAGGGGGTGCCGTGCACGCACATCAAGCTGGTGGGCGCCGGATTCGTGGTGAGGAGTGACACCGGACTCAAACGAAGCGACCGCGGCTACATCTCCATGCCGCTGTTCCACTCCAACGCGTGGTACATCGGCATCCTGCCGCAGCTGATCGTCGGCGGGAGCTTCGTGCTGAAGCGGCGCTTCAGCGCCCGCGCCTTCGAGGAGGACATGCTGGAGCACGGGGTGCGCTTCATGAACTACGTGGGCCAGCCGCTGCACTACATCCTTGACGCGCTCGAAAAGAAATACGGCGGCATCGACGAGGTGGAAAAGGCCCTCGCCTCACACCCCCGCAACCGCTTCCGGATCGCCTACGGGAACGGGGCGCCCGCCGTCGACCGGCAAAAGCTCATGCGCTGCCTGGGCATGGAACATATCTACGAAATCTACGGATCGACCGAGGCGGTCATCACCACGGCCAACCGCCCGGGCGACCCGATCGAGTCCGTGGGCAGGGTCGATTCGTCGATCATCATTCTCGACGAGGAGGACCGCGAATGCCCCGCGGGTACGGTCGATGAAAACGGAAAGCTCGCCAACTACGACAGGGCCGTCGGCGAGATATGCCGCCGGGTGGGCGGGAACAACCTCCGCTTCGAGGGATATTTCGGCGACGCGGAGGGCACCGCGCGCAAGTTCCGAAGCGGCGTGTACCACTCCGGGGACATAGGCCATATCAGGGTGATCAACGGCAGGCGGTACCTGTATTTCAACGGCCGCACCGACGACTGGATCCGCAAGGACGGCGAGAACTTCTCGGCCGAGAACGTTCTGCAGTACGCCCGCGAGATACCCGGCGTGGATTACGCCATCGCCTACGGCGCCCCCTGCGATGTCTCCGACGAGAAGGTGATGGTGGCCGTGCAGCTCCGGGAGGGGGATGATTTCCGACCGGACGAGGTCCACGCCTGGCTGGTCCGCCGGCAGGCGGAGGGCGGCATGGACCCCAAATGGATGCCCGACTTCATCCGCATCATCGAAAAATTTCCCGTTACCGACACCCACAAGATCGTGGTGCGCCCCTACAAGCGCGAGCACTACAACCTGGAGCGCAATCCCGCCATGCGGATATATTTCCGCTCGCGAGGGGACAGCACGTATCATGTGCTGACGCCGGATAAGTACCGGGAGATAAAAGAAGAATTTATAAGGAACGGGCGAGAAGCATTGCTGGATTAGCGACGTACCGCGGGAGTCGTACGGCGACCGGAGTTTATCTGATTATCTCCAGCGCCTTCCCGATATCCTCGGCGATCATCTTCCTTTTCGATTGCTCGATGTTGAAACTGTCGCCCGTCTGGGTGTACGAGGGAATGAATACGATGCCATTATACTCGTGTGTCGCATTTCGTATTTTATACGTCGGGCCTTTCGGTATCGGGGTAACGCCATACGCATTCCTGTATATACGATTGACCGCCCTTATTGCGAAATCCCCCATACACATGATGACCCTTACCCCGGCGAAGGAGGAAAGCTCACGCGCGAGATAGCGGGAGGAACATTCGTCGATCGTTCCGGCCGACACCCGGTAATCGGATTTGGAGCACTTGATGGCGGTGGTCAGATAGACTCCCATTCGGGTGAGGTCGTCATAGGACGAGATGGCGCAACCGGCATCGCCGAACGCCGTCCGCGTAGTGAGGAAGAATGCGCCCCGCCCATCGCGATAGAAATAGTCTGAATGGTCCACGGAAGGTGCCTCGGAGACCATGACGATCCTGATTGTACTCCTGTCGCCACGGAAGTCGGGGGTGATGAAATCCCTGTTGGTATCGGTGCAGGGATAATCGCAGCGTTCGAGCTTCACGGAGATTCCCTCACACGCCCAGAGCCGCCATGGCCTTTTCGGGGTCCTCCCGCCGCAGGTAGAGGACGACACCGTAACTTCCCCTTATATCGGCGATCCCGCTGGATTCGTACACATCGACACCGGCCCGCGAAAGCTTCTCATAAATATCGGCCAGTCCCCCGGGCTCATCCTCATATCCTTTCAGTATCAGGGCGGAGCGGGGCCCGTCGAGGCGCAGTCCGGCTTTTTTCGCCCCGCCGGTCATCTTTGCACCGTCATCGGGGAACAGGGAGAAGCGGGTCCGCCCGCCTTCCGCCGGAACCGCCCTGAAGGCGAGCAGGTTGACGCCGGCGCCCGCGAACACGGAAAGCAGTTTCGATCCTTCACCCGCAGTGCCGTCGACGGTTACGTCGTAGTATTCGACTTTTCGAATATCCAGCGCCATGGCACACCCCCCATCTCTATTTATATAAGCACACACGTCAGCTTTCGCCCGTCAGAGATGAATCGACTACCGGCCGTTGTGCGATCCGAGGTGATGTAAAACCCCCTCACCCTCCAGCAGCGAGACCAGCTTTTCCATTATGACTCTCGATTCTTTT
>CAZVEG010000064.1:0-21587 GCA_964625625.1 uncultured Leptospirales bacterium
TTTATTAATATGCTATATTGAACTCAGTTTGCACATCATCTTGAAGGAGCCGCCGATAATGATTATTGAATATCAGCCCGGAACCTATTGCAACGATATCAACTGCATTAATCTGAACGCTCTCACTTCCCTTGGTGCTGCCGAGTACATGGTAGAGAAATACAAACTCTGCCGGAATTGCAGCGCATGGAATTTTTACGTATGGCTCAGGTCGAAAAACTGGACCATATCTGCGAACCTCCGCGCGGAAGTACCTCCCGTCATTATGGCAGGGAAGAAGCCCGGATTCTGGAACGAGCCCGAAACGGAAGAAGCCTCGGCATTCAGGACCCTTTTCACCTGAGACGTCGCGGCAACTTCTTCAAGTAATCCGCATCCGTCCGCCGGAGCGCAAAAGACTCCAGGTACCTTTTAGTATTGACATTTCGTCCTGCCCGCGGCAATAGTATTATAACATAATGAGCCTTATGTGTATGTTTTAACGTCGGCGACCCGGTGAAAACGCCGCCTCACCCGCGAGGTGAAGGCTTTCGCCAAATTCGGTGATGCGGCATATCTCTCAGGTTATTTCCCGATGACTGTAAAAGTATTCACACATCCTGTAATCGGCGAGGAGTGCGGTTCCATATCGGGCCACTATTCCTTTATCCGCGAAGCTAACATCGTCTACAGAGACAGGGAGATACTCTACCATACCGGATATGCGATTACGGATTCGGCATGCTGCGGCACCGGTGGATGTGTTTTCTGCCGCGTGGCGGGCTTCGTCAGAAAGCGGCTCCCGGGGGACGTCATGCGAACCGAGGTCGAACCGGTTTCCGACTCGGTCGAGAGGAGAGAGATCGAGGACATCCTGAAGAAAAAGGAGGGATGCACACAGGTAAGCTTTTTTTGACACTCCACCGCCCCCCGACGTACGGTTCACCGGCCACTGCATGGGCACTTTTCCACCGCTCCACTGCCATCGCTTACGACAAAAACACATCGATCCAGAGGAGGTACGTCATGATGCAGTATCCGCTGCTGCTCACCGGTTTCATGACCCGGACGGCCAGGCTTTTCCCGAAAAAGGAGATCGTATCCGTGTATGGCGATTCAACCTTCCGTTACACCTACGGAGAATGGTACCGTCGAACCTGTCAGCTCGCACACGCCCTCAAGTCGCTGGGAATTAAAAAGGGAGACCGCGTGGCGTCGTTCTCACTCAACAATCACCGGCACCTTGAGCTTTACTTCGGCGTACCCTGTATGGGAGCGGTGCTGCACACGCTGAACGTTCGCCTGTCGCAGGAACATCTCATCTATATCGTGAACCACGCCAAAGACCGTATAATCTTCGTCGACGAGGATCTATATTTCCTGCTGGAACCCGTAAAGGATCGCCTGAAAACCGTCAAACAGTACGTTATCATGTCGCAGAGTGGCAAACTTCCCGAAACCAGCCTCGCCCCCGTTGTGCTCTACGATGAGCTTATCGGCGAATTCCCGGATCACTACGACTTCCCGATCGAACGGGATGAAAACGATCCCGCCCTCCTCTGTTACACCTCGGCCACCACGGGCGATCCCAAAGGGGTGGTATACAGCCACAGGGGCCTTGTGCTGCATGCGCTCACAGCCGGGGTGGTACTGGGCACCAAAGATAGTGACTGCGTGCTCCATGTGGTTCCCATGTTTCACGCAAACGCCTGGGGTGCTCCGTTCGCCAGCACCATGCTGGGCTGCAAACAGGTCCTCCCGGGGCGGCAGATACTCGACATGAAAGCGCTGTGCGGAATAATCTCGGACGAGGAGGTCAGTTTCACCTGCGGGGTCCCCACTATCTGGATGATGCTCCACAAATACCTGGAGGACGGCGGTGAGCATGATTTCTCAAAACTGCACGCGGTATATTCCGGCGGATCGGCCATGCCGCGACACCTGATGGAGGAGATGGCGAAAAAATACAATTTCAACATCGTTCAGGCCTACGGTATGACCGAAACCTCCCCGCTGGCCACCGTGGCACTTCCAAAGAGCTACATGACCGGGTACCCGGAAAAGGAGCTCTACGACGTCAAGACCACAGCGGGAATGATAGTGCCCTGTCTCGACATGCTGGTCAAGAGCCTGGACACCGGCAAAGAAGTGGTCTGGAACGGCATGGAGATGGGCGAGGTGTGCCTTCGCGGGCCATGGATCGCGGATGAATACTACAAGGACCCCGAGCGAAGCAAGGCGACCTTCAAAGGTGGATGGCTGCACACGGGTGACATCGCAACAATCGATGAGGAAGGGTACATCCGCCTCGTCGACCGGACGAAGGACCTCATCAAGAGCGCGGGGGAATGGATATCCTCGGTTGATCTCGAAAACGAGATCATGTCGCACCCGAAGGTGATGGAGGCGGCGGTGATCGGCATGCCGCACGAGAAATGGCAGGAACGGCCTCTTGCCTGCGTGGTGTTGTCGCCCGACGCCGCGGGCACGGTGACCGAGGATGAAATCATCGACTATCTGAAAGAAAGGGTCGCGAAATGGTGGGTGCCGGACAAAGTTGTTTTTCTCGATGCCATTCCGAAGACCAGTGTGGGAAAGTTCGACAAGAAGGCGCTTCGTGCGACGGTACTGCCGAAGATGGTGTAAGGTGTTACATTCCCCCGATTGCCCGCATCACTCGACAAGCGGGCCAGGTCAACGATTTCATGCATGCCCCCCGATAAGACGGGGGGCATGATTTTAATTTCGAACGGGAATTATGGATCGCCCTACCTGTAACGGACCGAAGGAACACGGCTTAGAAAGCACAGGCCGTCAACCAGGAAACCGAAAGTGTTCGCATGCGTCGCTGACAAAGCGGGGATGCCTCAGATGATTGTCCCGTGCATCGAGCACATTGAACATCGACCACGCTGCACCGGCCGGTATCCGGCGGGAAGGGATACTTCCAGCGACAGCCATTAAATTGTGGTAAGCCCCCCTATGCCCGGGACTCGGGGAACATCCGACCGTATGAAAAATAACCGAAGGTGCCTGCTCCGATACAGGTTTTTCCTCCACCGACGTTTTTGTCTTTCAAAAACTCTCAATATGTGCTCACCATATACTCGACTCTCATTCACTCGCATGGATCTGGCTGTATTTGAGTATAAACAATAGTGAACGGCATTCATAATGAGATCTATCAATCTCCTGGTTCTACCGATCCGCGAAGGATTGTGACCTGAAATACAATGGAGTCGCCTGTTTTCACGCAAATATTAAAAATTACGAGGTAAACGAGATGTCCGATCCACTCGTTCTGTGCGAAAACCGAGGCCATGTTTCCTGGATCACCTTCAACCGCCCCGAGGTGTACAATGCCTTTAATCTTGAGCTTGGCCGGGAGGCCTTCGCCGCGCTGGGCCGGGCCATTGAAGATCCGACAACCCGTGTAATCGTGTTCGCGGGCGCCGGCAAAGCCTTCTCGGTGGGTGCCGACGTACTGGAGGTAAGCGGCTCCGACGACCCCACCCGCGTCATCGGCGAGCTCGCCACCATCGCCCACCGGGCGATAGCAGAGATCCGGCAGTGCCCCAAGCCGGTGGTTTCAAGTATCAACCGGCTGGCGGCCGGATACGGACTTGCGCTGGCGCTGGCATCGGACATACGGGTCGCCAGCGAACGGGTTCGATTACGCTATGCCTATTCATCGATCGGGCTGACCGGAGACGGCGGAATAAACTGGTCCCTCCCTCGGATGACAGGGACGGCGCGCGCCCTTGAGATAGCCCTCCTGAGCGAGGATATCCGCGAAGAGGAAGCCGCGAGGCTGGGAATCATCACGAAATTTTTCCCCGACCATATGCTGAACGATGAGACCCGGAAGATCGCCGAGCGCATAGCCGCCCTGCCGCCGAAGACGGCCTCGGCAATCAAGCGCATGATCTATGGCTCGGCCGGAATGGATCTCCTGGTTCA
Source organism: uncultured Leptospirales bacterium (assembly GCA_964625625.1). Taxonomy (GTDB): domain Bacteria; phylum Spirochaetota; class UBA4802; order UBA4802; family UBA5368; genus MVZN01. Next base: position 3,940 of record CAZVEG010000064.1, read on the forward strand.
CCTCTCGACGGAACACGCCACTCTCCTTGAGGCGACGGCGGCACCGGAATTCAAGACAATGCTGCAGAATCTGCTCGAGGGATTTGCCCAAAAAGGATGAGAAGGCCGCAACCGATGGGAAAAGGCGACAGTGAGCACTGTCGCCTTTTCTTTTACCGTGGAATGAGACTGTTAAAACAATTTACCGGCCTTGCTTAACGCCTCCCGGGCTTCCTTGACCATCCGATCCAGCAATTCCTTGCAGGTGACCACATCGTTGATCAGGCCGATGGACTGTCCCACCATCATGGGGGCCACATCCACATCGCCCTCTTCCCACGCGCGCTTCATGCGCTCGCCGGCGATCAGGGGATAGAGATCCTCGAATTTGCCGCCGCTCTCCTCTATCTTGCAAATCTCGTTGACCACCTGGTTCTTGAGCGCCCTGCCCTGCAGGTGCAGTGACTTGCAGATAAGCGTGGTCTCGTTTTCCTGGCGCCTGACGATCTCATGCTTGATATTGTCATGCACGACACACTCTTTCGTGGCCATGAAACGGCTGGCCATCATAACCCCCTGGGCTCCCAGCGTCAGGGCCGCCGCCATGGTTTTACCGTTCGCGATACCCCCCACCGTCACCACCGGTATTTTAACCGACTCGACAATGCGCGGCGTCAGTATCATGGTGGTGACATCGTCGTTCAGGGGATGCCCTCCCTCCTCGATGCCGGCGGCATAAATCCCGTCATATCCGGCTTTCTCAGCGTGCTGCGCATGACGCACGGAACCCACCTTGTGAAAAAGCTTGACCCCTGCCTTTTTGAGAGTATCGATCATCTGAGGTCCGGAGACCTTGTCAATCGGGGCACCCGATACCTCGATACCGGCGATCTTTTCCTCGGCGCATATTTTAAGATACATCTGGTGGTGCTCGGCAGTAATGCGCACCGACGGTAGAATTGTCAGCCCTACCATGAAGGGCCTGTCGGTCAATTTGCGGGTCGCCCGTATGGCGTTGCGAAAGTCATCCTCACTCTCGTAATTACCGGCGGTGAGGTTACCCATGCCACCGGCATTTGAGATCGCCGCACAGAGCTCCGGTTTGCACAGCCACTGCATCGCTCCGCAGATAATGGGATACTTCACTCCGAACATCTCGGTTATTGCTGTTTTCATGGTGCTCCTCCTGGGATATAATTGTGCATACGTACCTTTTGTTGTCCTCCTGCTCCCCGCGGGGCGGGCTTCCAATGATCAACCCCCTGCCGAAGAATCCGCGATCGGTTGCGACATGAAGCAGGTTAAATCAGTATCTCGCAGTCCTCCAGCGGATAGGATACGCAGGAATGGATATACCCGAACTGCCGGTCCGACTTGCGCACCGGGGTGCCTTTCGGCTGAAACACTTTTCCTGTCACCAGCTTCAACCTGCACATGCTGCACTCTCCCGAGCGGCAGAGGCTGGGGACTACGATGCCGTTCTTTTCCAGGCTCGATAAAATCGATTCGCGTGCCGATACCTTGAGCGTGGCCGTTTTTAATCCCTTCACTTTCAGATTGAAGACCGCATCCTTATTCACGCCTTCGGGCCAGCCCGGGCACTCCCAGATGTTGACCGGCGCGCCGAACATCTCCCTGCGGATCTTGCGACGGGGAATGCCCATGCTCTCCATTTCGGGGAGGCAGAAATCGTACAGGCCCTGCGGCCCGCATATAAAATACGTCTTGTCACCGGTTTTTTTCAGCACCCCCTTCATGAGCTCGGCGGTGATGAAGCCGCATTTACCGGCATACCCGGCCGCCGGTTTTTCGATTACGGGAATATAATGGAATTTTTTCACCTTCTTCCCTATGGCGGCGAGCTCTTCATGAAAAATCATATCGGCATCACCGCGATTGCCGTAGAAGAGGTACACCGTGCGGTCCATTCCCCGCTGGACGATTTCGCGTATCATGCTCATGAAGGGAGTAATGCCGCTGCCACCGGCCAGGTATACCACGGTATTGTCGTGGATGATGGGATTGTGATAAAAATTACCGGCCGGTCCGGAGCTTTCCAATCGATCACCGATCTTCACACGGTCCAGCAGGAACCCGGACACCAGGCCGTTTTCCACCCTGCGCACCGTAATATCGTAAAAGGCGGTCTGATTCGGGGGTGATGAAATGCTGTAAGCCCGTGAAGTCCGCATCTTCCCCACCTCGACGAAGAGGCTTATGTACTGGCCGGCAATAAACGGCGGGAGCCATCGCCCGGCCGCCGTGAGCCTGAAGGTTTTAGTCGAAGGCGTTTCAGCTATTATGTCGCTCACATCAAGTGTCAATTTCGGCGGGTGAAGCGTGTCGATATATTTTGCCACCTCGCCGCGCTCCAGGCTGTGATCACTCCCGAAACGCCGGGCGATCTCAATTTCCTTGACCACGTCATCGTAACGATCCAGCTGTATTACCAGTTCTTCTTTCATGTCGTTCCCCTTACGCCTTCATTTCTCTTATAACCGCCCTTGCCGCCGCGACACCCGACTCCAGGGTCGGCTGGAATCCCGGATATCCCACCCACGCCCCCGCGCTGTAGAGTCCCCTTACATGAGATTTCGGGGGCACAAACATGGTGGAATCCTTATTGAAATGATCGAAACCGTAGATCGCCCCCCGTGGATGGCTCAGGTAACGCATATGGGTAATGGGAGTCGAAATCTCCATCTCCTCGATGTGATTTCGCAAACCGGGGTATGCCTTCTCGGCTAGGGATATCATGGCCTCTCCCTCCCTGAACTTGGTCGCCGCATACTGCTGGGGGGGGACCCTCAGCCACGCGTCCCCGTACTTTAGCGTGACCAGGGTCGCCTGGCAGGTACCCGGTGGAGAAAAATCCGGAATAATGAGATCATAACAGGTCATCATCATGAAATCTTCCTCGTTGATGTTGACCACCTTCATCTTTTCGTATCCCCGGTCTATGTTGGTGCTCTGGCTGATGAAGTGAGTCGACTCGGGTATGCCCGCCTCCGCGGGTGTACAATCCAGTCCCATATAAACACAGAAGCCAGACTGGCTTATGGTGCTCTGGCGAAGCTCGGGCAATACGCCTTCGGGCACATGCTCCGGATCGAGCAGTTCCATGTACGTGGATATTTTTGATGCGTTCGATATGACAAAGTCAGTACTGATTTCGTCACCGTTATCGGTCACCACTCCCCTGACCGCGCCATTTTCAACGATGATTTTCTTCGCCCCGCAATTGTAGCGTATGGTGCCGCCCGAAGAGAGAACGGCATCGGCTATGGCGTTGGACATGGCCTGGGACCCGCCCTTGAGATGATACGGTTTGAACTCCATATAGGCGAAAATAAGCGTCGCCATGTCGTTGAAGGCCAGATATCGTGGAGGGAGACCCATGTATCCCCAATAGGCCGAAAGGACATATTTCAGGACGGGATCGCTGAAATAGCCGTCCAGCACCTCCTGGGTGCTGCGCAGGGCATATTTGAAAAACTTGGGATATTTTTCGCGGCTGGTTTCGGGATCGTTCAGATAAAAAGCGTTTATGACTTCGACGAAGTAAGCCTTCACAAAATCGAAGAACCCCTGTATGTTTTCCTTTTCCCCGGGAAACTGCTTCTGGAGTATACCGATCGTCTCGCTCCAGTCGGGCCGAAGCACCAGGTCAAGCTCGTCGCGAACCGTTATACGATACAAGTCTGTCATGGGAACGAACTCGAGCTTGTCCATGACCCCCAGCCGGTCCAGCAACCCCCTGAGGGGCCCGGGATACTCGGGACTGCCCATGCCGCTCAATTGATGAAGGGCCACCTCGAACTCGAAACGCCCCCGGCAGAAACTGGTGGCGCAGCCCCCGGGTATATTATGGCGCTCCAGCAGCAACACGTTCACACCCTTCCGTGCAAGATGCGCTGCGGCGGTAAGTCCGCCGTTTCCAGCCCCTATTACGACCACATCGTAATCCGCCATGGACTGCCTCCTTCTTAAAAGATAGCCTTATATTAACATAACACTGTTATGCCGTAAAGCAACAGAATCCCTTTATTCGAGTATATGACCGGACTGCATGGATTTGAAGCCCACGGCTTCCCCCGAATCCTCGGTTTACCTCATTATTCCTTTTATCAGCTCGCCGGCGATAATGAGTTTCTGGATCTGAGTGGTGCCGGCGCCGAACTCGATACCCTTTATGTCGCGATACATACGCTCAAGGGGAAAATCCTTTATATAGCCGTATCCTCCGAGGATCTGTATGCACCGGTCCACCGCCCTGATTCCGACCTGTGAGCAGAACAGCTTCGCATAGGAAGCGGCAAGCCGCACATCCTCCCCGCGGTCGGCCTGGGTCGCGGCCCAGTAGGAGAGCATTCTTCCGGCCTGTATCTCGGCCGCGGTGTCCGCGATCAGCTCCTGGATCAACTGGAAGGCGGCGATGGGGCTGCCGAACTGTTTACGCTCGCAGGCGTACCTGAGGGCAACATCGAAAGCCCCCCTGGCGACACCGATTGGCGTCAGGGAATAAATGATCCTCTCCCTGTCCAGGCCGTTCATAAGCACACGTATGCCCCGGTTCTCCTCACCCAGAAGATTTTCGGCCGGAACCTCCATATCCTCGAAGATCAGCTCACCGGTGGGAGAGCCCTTGACCCCCATCTTCTTGAGGGATTTCCCCCTCGCAAATCCCTTGAATCCCTTCTCGACGATGAATGCCGATATCCCCCTGTGCCCCGCCTCCGGATCGGTCTTTGCGTATACCACCGCAGTATCCATGACCGGACCGTTGGTGATAAACATCTTGGTGCCGTTGAGTATGTACCGGTCGCCCTTCTTCACGGCCCGGGTACGCATGGAGAGCGCGTCGGAACCGGCCTCCGGCTCGGTTATGGCGATGGCGCCTATCTTTTTACCCGCAATCAGGTCGGGAAGATATTTTTTCCGCTGGGCGTCATTTCCATTACGGTAGATGTTTTCCGTGCAGAGGATCGCGTGGGCACCGAAGGTATTGGCCGTCGCCGCGCACCCCCGCCCCAGCTCTTCCATCACGATACAACCGGTAAGCAGGTCGGCCCCGATGCCACCGTACTCGGCGGGAATGGAGATACCAAAATAGCCCATTTCTGCGAGCTTTTTAAAACTCTCCTGAGGGAAGGACTCATTCTCATCGAGCCCGGGCGCACGCGGAATCACTTCCTGGTCGACGAACTTCGAAATGGCATCCTTGACCATTTGCTGTTCGGCATTCAGCGTAAAATCCATATCCGCGCCCCCTACTGTTCTTTTCTTCCCACCAGGATCCTGGGTGTAAAAATGACGCAGTCCTCATCCCGCTGGTTTTTAATTTTTGCCTCGTACTCGATGGTACCCGTTTTTTCATCTTTTACGTTCAGCGCCTTGACCGTTGCTTCGCAGCGTATCGTATCACCGATTTTGATCGGAGCGGTGAACCTGATTTTATCCATGCCATAGAACGCGATGAATTTTTTCGGCGTGAACACGTAAGGCCCCAGGCGAAAGACCAGGGCCGAGCCCAGCGTAAGCCCCAGCATTCCGTGAGCAATCCGCTCGCCGAAAAAGCTCTGCTTCGCGTATTCAACATTCGTGTGAATGGGGTGCCAGTCGCCCGTAATCATTGCGAACATGACAATGTCGGTTTCGGTGATTGTACGGCCGGGGGTCGACAGTACTTCTCCAACCTGATAATCCTCAAAGCAGATTTTTTCCATAATGTCCCCTGTCTGGATAACTCTTAAAACGGCGACCTGTCGATCGTGGAAGCCCGAAGAGCATGGTTCCCCGTTTTCGTCACCGCGCGCCGCATCATGCTTTACGTCATTGCGGCCCCTGTTGGATTTCTAGACCAGCGTGAAATGTCTCACATCCATGACACTTCCGGTGCGTTTTTCTTCGAAAACCGCCTTTACCCTTGAGCCCACCTTTACCCTTTCGGGATCGGTCGAATCAACGAAATGGGGAAACAGCGTATCGGCTCCATCCAGACGTATATAGGCATAGGTATACGGAACCGGGCGCTGTATGCCGGTGGAGGGGTCGACAAAGCCGAACTGAATGATGGCGCATACCACTATCTCCCCCTCATCCGGGAGGGGCACCAGCTCTTCCATGGCCGCATGGCAACGACCGCACACTTTGCGAAGCGGCACGTACACCCGTCCGCAGGAGGAACACCTGACACCGTAAAATTTCTTATTGTCCCTCAGTTCGGCGAGGAACTTCGATCCATAGACACCCACGCTCCAGTTGAAGGGCTGATAGGCATCGCCGGACGTGATGCTCAAAAGCTCGATGTTTTCCTTTTGTTCCATGATCGTTTTTTCCCCCCCCCACCGTTCCTTGTAGCCCTCAGTATAACTCATCCCGCAACAGCCGGGACACGAGAAACAACAGCGCGCAGGGCTCTGGTTTTCCCGTTACGCGTTTTAGTATACCCACCCATTTATGTGCGGCATCTCGGCCCCATCTCCATTCACGACGGCTTCTTACCGCCAAGGAGCATCACATCAGACCAGTTGCAGCCGCCGAAACCGGTGGCCATGGCGAAATTTACGTTTCTCTTGACCTGCCGGTCGCCCGCCCTGCCCATAATCTGCAGTGCGGCCTCGCCGACCCGGATCAGGCCGGTGGCACCTATCGGATTCGAGCACATGACACCGCCCGAGGGGTTCACCGGTAGTTCGCCGTCCATATCGGTAACTCCGTCCCACACGAGCTTCGGGCCTTCGCCCGGCCCGCAAAATCCCATGGATTCCATCCACTTCAATCCGGCATAGGAGTAGGGAAGATAGAGCTCGCACACATCCACCTCCTTGAGCGGCTCCTTTATACCGGCGTCTCTGAAAACGGCCGACGACGCTGCCGCGAGGGTGTCATTGTCGGCCCAGTCGATGTCACCAAGGTAGACATAGTTGTGACGGTTATGGGTGGATGCCACCCATGCCGGCCGGGGCGAGATTTTCTCCGCCACGTCTTCGGAGGCAAAGATTACAGCCGCGGCCCCGTCGGTGCGCGGGCACATATCGCTCATGCGCAACGGCCATGCCAGAACCTTGTTTTGTTCGGATGAAACCAGAAGATTTACCAGTTGCTCGGACTCCATTCCCTTCATCCAGTCCTGATGCAAATGGGTGTAGGGATTGTTAAGGCCATGAAGACGCTCACGAACCGCGACCCTTGCGCCGTCCCTTTCGGTGACGCCGTATTTATTCATATAGAGGCTTGCCTCCACCGCGAGACCCGCGATCGCTCCGCCGATATTGGGCCTCTCCCAAACCGGGTGAAAGGCGGTGATGATTGCACCGGTGGTATCCGACTCGGAATTCTTCTCCCAGCCGATGGCCAGCACCCGGTCGAACATTCCCGACGCGACGTGGTAATAGCCGCACATGGCGACGGTGGTCCCCGTTGTACCCCCGGTGGTGACCTTGAACACCGGCTTCATCACCCCCCCGGATCCCTCAACGCTCCACATGTCCACGTAATTAATTCCCTCGAAGTGATCCATATTGCCAATTACGACCGCGTCTATGTCCTTTATGGAAAGCTGCGCGTCATCCAGGGCCGCCCTTACCGCTTCGTTGATGAGTTCCACACCGTTTACATCCTTTCGGGAGCTTCGCTGGTAGGTCTGCCCGAATCCCACGATCGCCGTTTTCTTACCCATGGTCCACCTCCCTTAACTTCCCACCACGTATACGCAGTGCGCCTGCCCGCAGGGACCGTTGATACCATGTGCGAGAGCGGTCTTCGCCCCCTTTACCTGGCGCTTCCCGGCCTCGCCACGCACCTGCAGCACAGCTTCGATAACCCGAACCATACCGGCGACCAGCACCGCGTGCGCCGAAATGACACCGCCGGATGGGTTTACCGGGATAGCGCCGCCCATCGAGGTGGCCCCGTCCCGTAATAATTCCACGCCCTTCCCTTCCGCGGAAAAACCCAGTCCCTCATACCAGAGGGGCTCCATATAGGAAAACGCGTCATAAATCTCCGCCGCATCAATCTCTTTCAGGGGCTTCTTTATGCCGGCCATGGCATATGCCTTCTCCGCCGCATTATTCAGCGCCCTGGGCCTGGCGAGGTCCCGATAGCCCAGGGAATACGAATCCGCGCAGTGCCCGACTCCCTTTATCCACACGGGATCCTTTTTAAAGCGCGAGAGTCCCTTCCTGTTTGACAGCACCACCGCCGCCGCCCCGTCGCTTATGGGTGAACAGTCCAGCAGCTTGAGTGGATCCGCCACCTTCCGTGACGCCATGACGTTCTCGACCGTCAGCTCCATCGCGAGCTGGGACATCGGATTGTTCAGGGCGTTGCCGTGATTTTTAACCGAGACGAGCGCGAAATCCTCCTCGCGCGCACCGCTCAGGTCCATATACGCACGGGCCTGAAGGGCCGCGGACGAAACGGCGTCTATGCCGAGACTTCGCTGGAAAAGCGGATCGAACATGGCGTTGGTGATCAGATTCATTTCGCCCTCGGATCCCTTTGAGTGACACACAACCAGCGTTGTGTTAAAGGATCCCGAGAGGATACGCATCATCCCGTAGAGAATGCCGAAGGTACCGTCGCCTTCAACGGTGGAAATATCCCTGCCCCAGCTTCCCGCGGCATCCTGGATGGCCATTGACGATATAGTGCGCCCGTCCCAGAAGTCATTCGAGACGGTAATAATATTTTCGATATCCCCGATCCGTGCACCGGCGTCGGAGAGCGCTTTCCCGGCGGCCTCGAACACCAGCTCTTCATAGGTATCGGTCTTCCTTCGCTCAAAGCCGGTCTGGCCCACACCAACCAGCGCTATTCGTTCCATAACCGCCTCCTTTTACGCGGGTGCGAAAAATCTAATGTCATGAATGGAACCCTTTCGTTCGTCGGCAAACCGGGCCTTCAAGCTCATGCCGGTTTTAAGCTCCTCGGGATTGACATCTCCAAGCAGATGCAATATGGCTCCGTCGGCGCCCTCAAGACGTACAAGCCCGTATATGAGGGGTGGCTTCGATGGTTGCATACCGTGTGCATAGTGAACCACCGTGAATGATTCCAGAATACCTTTGTCTTTCACCCGAACCCATTCGTCGGTAAGCGCGAAGCACTCACCGCAGTTCTTGAGGGGCGGAACATAGACCTTTTTACACTCGGGGCATCGCCGCCCCCACAATTCCCCGTGATCTCGAAGCTTCACCAGGAAATAGCTTCCGATCTCACCCACGTCCCATTTGTAGGGCACCTTGATGCGACCAGGATAGACCATGTTCTGCACACCGGTTTTCCAGCTGCCCATTGGCGCCTCCATAAAAATTGAATCCTTCGCTGCACGCTACGCCACGAAGATATCCTCGCGATTGCCTCGCGCGCTGGAGACAGTCGCCGATACGATATAATCGCGTTATAAGAACTCCCCTCTCTCCGGCACGGGATGATCAGGGCTTTTTCGTCAGGCCCAGCATTTCCCTCGCCTGGGATACCGTGGCGACTTCTCGGTTCATCATCTCCGCTATCCTTTTTATTCTCTCCACGAGCTGGGCGTTGTTCTTCAGCTTTTCGCCTTTCTTAAAGTAGAGGTTGTCCTCCATCCCGACACGCACATGCCCACCCAGCATAATGCTCAGGGTATTCATGGGTATCTGAAACGGCCCCACCCCTATAAGGGAGAACATGGAGTTGGACGGAAGCTCGTTCACAAGGGAAATAACATTTGCCGGTGTCGGAAATGAGGAGGTCTGGAATCCCATGACGAACTGGATCATGTAGGGTGGATCGATATTTTTCTCCCTCACGAGGTCCTGGATAACCCAGTACTGCCCCGGGTGATAGAGCTCGATCTCCGGGCGAATGCCTTTTTCCTTCATGGTTTTCGCATAAAGGTTGATATCCGTATAGCTTGCCGGGATGCAGGCATCGAACACGAACCCGGGACGAGGATTCGGGATAGGCTCCTTGCGATCCTTGAGGGGCACCTTAAGCACAAAAGGCCCGAGGTTAAGACTGGCCATATCGGGTTGAGGATCGGAGAAAAGGCAGCACATCCGCTCCTCCGTGGAAAGCCACGGACCGCCGCCGGTGGTGTTATTGATGATAATATCCGGGCAACGCTCTCGTATGAGTTTATTGACCTTTGAGTAATCGTCCTTGTTCTTTGTGGTCATGGACTGATTGCCCGGGTCCCGCGCGTGTATGTGCACGGAAACGGCTCCCGCCTTGTAGGCATCGTAAACGGCGTCAGCCTGTTCCTCCGCGGTCTCGGGCAGGTTGGGATTCGCCTCTTTGCCCTCCACCCCGCCGGTGATTGCGCAGGTGATGATCATGGGGGGAAGCGCACTTCTCATTACCCGGTCCATCCACAGATACGGGTTGCGATAATCCCACATGTATTCTTCGGGTTTCATGGGGGCCTCCTTTTTATAATGTTATCGGACCAATCCATGCACACCAATTCAGCTAATGTAAGTGATACTCACTTATCTTTTTTGTCAAATACTTTTCCGTACATAACCCAATTAATGTTTTCCAAATTTGAATGCATAATTCGATTGCGTCGCTTAGCACATTATGCTACATTCCTTTCCTGTGCATCCAGTCCCATTATTATGGATAATTCGCGTTTTATGTCCATCATCGCCGGTGCGGTGGAGATTGATCGGCATGGATTCCCCTCTTGCTCTACCTGAACAATAGCAAGAAGAAAAATATACAGCCATGAGGAACGCGCCAATGATAGACGAAAAGTATAAAAGAATCGCCGATTACACAAAAAACGGCATCGAGGCCATAAGGAGAACGGGGCTGAGCCTGCTCGAATGTCGCGACAACTATATCAAGCTCCTGATGCCGCTGGAAGGAAACGTAAACCACATAGGCATGATGTACGCGGGATCGCTGTTCACTATCGGAGAGGTTTCCGGAGGGGCGATTTTCGGTGTCACGTTCGATTATCTGAAATACATCCCCATCGTCAAAGAGGTCGCCATCCGCTTCAGGAAGCCGGCCCTCAGCGACGTGACTCTCGAGGTGGAATTGACGCCCGAACGTGCACGGGAGCTCCAGGACATCACCGAGCAGAAAGGGAAAGCCGATTTTACGATGGATCTGGAGATTAAGGACAGCAGCGGAGAGACCGTTGCCCTGGTGCATGGCATCTGGCAGGTGCGCAAAATTCCCGAGGGCATGCCGAACCCGCTGGCCTGATCCGCTGACACCATTATTACGCATACCACATATGCAGCCGGTCAATCAGCGCGACCGGCAGAACCGGGCACAACCCCGGCAATCCAGCATTACCCTGCAGCACGACAAGGAAAGATACGATGTAACTTGTCGGATCGAACCCGGACCGCTATTCCAAGAACAAGGCGGTCAGTGAAAATACCTCATTCCTCACACAGAAAAAGTCGGGCGGACATCACCTGTCCGCCCGACCCTGCATTCCCGCATTACCGGTGAAATGCTAGTTATACTTGCCAACGATCGAGATACTGCATACATTCATATACGGCATGCCTCCGAGATTGTGAGTAAGGCCGAATTTCGGGTTCTCGAGCTGCCGGTCCCCGGCCCTGCCCAGCAATTGCAGGTACATTTCGTAAATCATTCGAAGTCCAGACGCACCTATGGGATGACCGAAGCACTTGAGGCCGCCGTCGATCTGGCAGGGTACCCCTCCGTCGGCGTTGTAGAATCCGTCCATGTAATCCTTGACCGCTCCGCCCTCGGACGATATGAACAGATCTTCCATGGTCACCAGCTCCGTTATTGAAAAACAATCGTGCACCTCACACATGCTGATTTCCTTGCGTGGATCCTTGATGCCGGCTTCTTCATAGGCCTTTTTCGCCGCCGTACGTGTTGTTTTGAAATATGAGCCGTCCCATGACTTGTGCCCACCCTCGAGGCCATTGCTCACCGAAAGCTGCAGGGCCTTTACCGATACCAGGTCCTTCTTGCCGAGCTTCCTGGCGATTTCGGGCGTTGTCACGATTGCGCAGGCCGACCCGTCGCTTACTCCGCAGCAATCGAAGAGGCCAAGCGGGTCCGCCACGATGGGGGATGCCAGTATCTGTTCCACCGTTACCGGGTTTCGAAGATGGGCCTTGGGATTCTTTGCACCGTTGGCATGACTTTTCGCCGACACATGCGCCAGGGCGAGCTTCAGATCCTCCCGTTTGATGTTGAATTTGTTGCGATACGCGCTGGCCAGCTGGGCGAAGGCGCCGGGAGCCGTCATATTGGGTGCCCATTGCGACAGAAGCGATCCCGCTCTCGAGTCGAAAACGGGAAGCCCGCCGTATCCAGTATCCTTGAGCTTTTCCACACCCTGTGCCAGTGCTATATCACAGGCGCCCGAGGCCACCGCGTATACCGCGCCGCGAAAGGCCTCACTTCCGGTGGCACAGAAGTTTTCCACCCTGGTCACCGGAATAAACGGCAGCTTCAGCGCCATGGGCAGGGCAAGAGCCGATTTACCGACGTTTATCTCCTCTATGCACACACCCAGCCACGCCATCTCGATGTCCTTCTTCTCGATTCCGGCGTCCTTGATGCATTCCTCAAAGGCCTCCACCATAAGCTCCTCGGCGCCCATGTCCCAGCGCTCGCCGAACTTGGTGCAGCCCATACCAAGTACGACCACTTTGTCTCTAATTCCACTGGCCATATCACCCCTCCTGTCCCTTGGCGTAAATCGGTTTCGCTTTCCAGAAATACCGGGTGAAACCGCGGGCCGTATCGATGTTCTTGATGCGGAACACCATCTTTACCGGCATGCCCACATCCACGTTACCGGTCACATGGTCGGTAAAATCACACATGAACTGCCCGCCCTCGTCAAACTCGATCATGCCGTAGTGGGCGGGCGGGTCCACACAGTAGGTGAGAAGGTCGGACGACCAGGTTTTTATCTTCCCGCTCAGGTCGGCATACTCAAAATCTTCCTGCGAGTGCAGGGCCCCGCACTCAGGATTAACGCAGAAATCCGACCTGGGGAATTGCGGCGTATTGCATTTCGTACACTTGCCGCCGACCAGTCCGAGCAACATTTTGCGGTTGCGGTACAGGGTGGAAAGAGCAGTCTTCCAATCCCCTTCGGCCCTCATACCGTTCTCCTGGGTTACCAGATTGTTGAAGGTGAGATATTTGAGATAATTCTTCTCTTCTTTCCTGTCGGCCAGACATCCCTTTATGCCCTGGCGGGGCTTGAGTTTCGATATTTCCGGGGTTACCTCGAGGAGTATCGCCGACGCCCCCTGTCCGAATGCCACCAGCAGTATCCTGTCACCCGGTTTCGCATCCTGGAGCGCCGCGACCAGCATCACCAGGGAATGGGCCGTGCCGGTTTCACCGCACACCTTGTGCATGTTGTCGGCGACCCTGTCCTTCTCAATGCCGAATTTTTTCGCGACGCTTACTGGCTCCCTGGAGAAAACACAGGGCATCACGAAGCGGGTGATATCAGCCCCGGCCATCTTCGTCTTCTTCAAGAGGCCGTCAATCGCCTGAACGGCGATTTTATTATACCCCTCGTCACGTGTCCAGCGCTCTTCCCAGAAGTAGTCGTACTGTTTGTCGATTCCCTTGAAATGATCCACGAAGTCATAGGTAACGGTATACGATCCTTTTATTTCAGCGATTACATTTTTATTCCCCAGCAGTACCGATGCCGCCCCATCACCAAACCACATCTCATGAAAAAACGCCGACTTCGTACGCCGCTTGTCCGACGCCACTACCAGCGCGGTCTCGCACTCGCCCGACTTCACCGCGTTAAACCCCGCAAGGAGCGCCGAACCACCGGCCCTCATGGAGGCGGTGAAATCTGCGGTTTCGACGGCGTCCTTGAGATTCAGCGCCGTCGAAACGATACCGGCGTTCTGCCGATCCTGAAAGGGAAAACTGAGCGAGGCAAGATACAGAGCATCGACCTTGCCCTTATCGAATCCCCTCAGACAGTCACGCGAAGCTTCAACCGCCATGGTGACGCTGTCTTCGTCCCAGTTCGCCATCGAACGTTCACCCTGCGCCACTGAAAACAGCGCGGGATTCATCCACGCATTGGCGAAAAACACCGTTCCCCGGTCCAGCCGCAGCAGGGGGATGTATCCGCCGTAAGAAACGATACCAGCCATTGGCCAATCCTCCTCTCCTTATATTTTTCTGCCATTCATTGCTTTTACTTCCCCTGGAGCAGGGGAGTAAAATACGCAAAAGTCTCGGCGAGATTGCTTATGTATTTCGCGTCTTTCAGGCTCGTGATCTTGTCCCAGCTTGCCTTGATCTCTTCGACCTTGATGTCCCTTGTTCCGTCTCCGATGGCGATCCCTGGAGCACACATGATGGCGGACCTGCTGAACCATCCGGCGCCGCAGTTGAAAATCATCCCCGTATCGTTCATATCCTCGGACAGGAGGAACAGCACCAGGGGCATGACGAACTCGGGCTTGAGTTTCTGGAAAAACTCCGGCGGCATAACATCCTCGGTCAGACGGGAGGCCGCGATCGGCGCGATGGTATTGGCCCTGATATTGTATTTCGCGCCCTCGATGCTGATCACGTTCATGAATCCCAGCAGGCCGGTCTTTGCGGCGGCATAGTTTGCCTGACCGAAATTGCCGTAGAGTCCCGCACCGGAGGTCGTAAAGACTATGCGACCATATCCCTTCTCCCGCATGACGGCGAACGCGGGCCTGGTGACGCAGAAGGCGCCCCTGAGGTGAACGTTGTGAATAATGTCCCACTCGTCTTCGGTCATTTTCACAAGGCTCTTGTCCCGAAGTATCCCCGCGTTATTGACGAGGAGATCCACCGTTCCGAAGGCGTCGAGAGCGGTTTTTGTGATGTTCTCCCCCCCCTGCACCGTGGCTACCGAATCATAATTGGCGACGGCCTGGCCGCCCGCCTTTTTGATTTCATTCACCACCGCATCGGCAGCACTTGAGCTCGCACCCGAACCGTCCCTGCTGCCCCCCAGGTCGTTAACCACCACCTTCGCCCCGCGTTTTGCCAGGTCCAGGGCGTATATCCTGCCCAGACCGGCACCGGCTCCGGTTACAATTGCGACTTTTCCGTCATATCTTATTTCAGCCATTGGAACCTCCCTGAATAATTAATTTTATTTTTCACGATCAAACGTATCGGCCATACACATGCCTATACAATCAGGGACCACGCGTTTCTGAGCACGTCCTGACCCTCATTGTTTTTGACGGTAAGACCATACCTCACCCCACCCTCTGCCGGGCCGATCTTGAATCCCTGGAAGGCAAGGGTCTGCCCCGGCAGCACCGGTCGCGAGAATCCGACCTTCATCTTCCGGATCTTCATCGGATCCCTGTCGGGACCGGCACAATTGTCTGTAAAGCTTTTATGGGCGAACGCCATCGTGCACAGTCCCTGCAGGATGATACCGGGCAATCCGACCTTTTTGGCGAAATCGTCATCGACATGAATCACGTTATGGTCACCTGAGGGTTCGGCGTAGATATAGGTCTGCCCGTTTCGCACCTTCATCTCCTGATTCCAGAGGATATCTCCGGGAATGATCTTCTCATCCTTTTTTGCATCCGGCCGTCCCGACCCCGCGCTGCGGTCGAAGAACTCTCCAGTGGCTTTCACCACGATCTCGCCGTTCTGGTTTGTACAGACGGACTGCCATGCGAGGACCCCGCCCTTCTCCCGGGTATCGATCCCGGTGATGGTCAGCTCACTGACAACCTTGTCTTTTGGTTTTACGGGAAGCAGCCATTCGAACTCCTGAGAATAATGCACCATCATCATGACGTTCATTCCCGTTTCCTGATCAAAAAGCAGGTCCACAACCGGGGCAAGGGCATAGTTGACCGCGTACATGGGCGGTGCAACAATGCCACCGGGACGCCTGTTGTCGAAATAGGCATCATTGTCCTCGTTATACGCAAGAGCATAATAGATGCTTTCATGGGCGGTGATGTCCGTCCCGCCCTTCGACTGGTACTTTTTGCCGACAATTTTCTCATTCAACGGCATAAGGACCTCCATGTAGATGTTTTTACACCGATGCGAAGCTTTGCTCCGGAATCTCCATTACCGTGAGGTCTTCGCTCTTGATTGCCCTGGCAAGCGCGTCAACCTGGGGCAGACAGTTTTTAATGAAATACCTGGCGCCATGTATTTTGCCCTGATAAAACGCCACATCCCTGTTGTTCCTGACGAAATCGGCCATATCGGCATCGACAATTTTATTTTCCAGCACCATCATCGAAATCCTCCGCGAGGCGATTCCCGCCTGCCAGTAAAGCAGCCATCCCAGGCAGACATGTCCCATCATCGTGAGGAAAGGATGCGCGTTGCTTACCGGTATCATGAATTTTCCCTCCTTCCCGCACTGCGCGAAAAAAAAGCCCAGCTCGCCCAGGAGGTTGACCGCCGCCTGGACATCTCCCTTCATATCGGCTATGGCCTTTTCGTTTCCGTACTCCTCAATGGTATTGTTCATCTCCCCAAGCAGATTGATGAAGCTCTGCCCCTTTTTCTGCCCCAGCTTACGACCCACCAGATCCAGCGCCTGGATGCCATTGGTCCCCTCGTAAATGGAGGCGATTTTAAGATCCCTCATAAACTGTTCCACGGGATAGTCCTGGCAGAATCCATAACCGCCATACACCTGGATAGCGTACTCGGTGACCCTGAAACCCATATCAGAACAGAAGGACTTGCAGATGGGCGTTAGCAATTCCATGATTCCGTGAAGCTTTTCGGCCAGCCCCCGGTCCGCCAGCGCCTCGGCGCGATCGACACAGCTCGCACAGTAATACACCAGGGCCCGCATCCCCTCAACATGGGACTTCATCCACAGGAGCATCCGGCGAACATCGGGATGTTCGATAATTGAAACCCGCGGGGCATCGGGATTCTGCATGTTCATCAGGCTCGCGCCCTGCTTTCTTTCCCGGGCATAATTGAGCGCGTGCAGGTAGGCAATGGAGGCGCCACCCAGCCCCTGCAGCCCCACGCCGATCCGCGCCTCGTTCATGAGCTGAAACATGATTTTCATGCCCTGCCGCTCCTCTCCAAGCAACTCGGCATAACAGTTACCGTTGTCGCCGAAGTCAATCGCGCAGGTTGCGCTCCCCTTGATGCCCATCTTGTGCTCGATACCGCTGATAATATAGTCGTTACGAGGCCCCAGTGAACCGTCGTCGTTCACGAGATACTTGGGGACGAGAAAGATCGATATGCCTTTGGTCCCGGCGGGGTCTCCCTCGATACGTGCAAGAACGGGATGGATGATGTTCTCGAAGAGGTCCGAATCGGCGCCGGTGATGAATATCTTCGAGCCGACCAACCGGAAGCTGCCGTCGGGCTGACGGACGGCCCTGGTCTTGAGGTTCCCGACGTCCGAGCCTGCCTCGGGTTCGGTAAGCGCCATGGTGCCGCCCCACTCTCCCGAATACATCTTCTGCATATATTTTTTTCTCTGAGCGTCCGTACCGTAATTCTGAATCATATGGCCAGCCCCGGTCGCCAGAAACATATAGGTCAGAAAACTGAAATTGTGGATCATGGGTTCAGTCGCGGCAACGCTGATGGTATAAGGCAGCCCCTGCCCTCCATGCTCGAGAGGCATCGACATCACGCCCCACCCCCCCTCGGCGAACAGTTTTTTGGCACGATGAAAACAC
>CAZVEG010000065.1:0-21053 GCA_964625625.1 uncultured Leptospirales bacterium
TTCATCTCCTATCCGCACGAAATCGCCGACCGGCCCGGTCTCTGGCCATGACGCTGAACCATCCGCGCGCGGCGGGTTTTGTCAATGGAAAAACGGTTGATGTAAAGGGCAGCTCGGGTGTAATTCTCCATCCGGGACAAAACGGCGCCGCGGAAAGCGGAGGGATTCGGCACTCGTATCAGGCAAGCGCTCCCCGCCGTCGCGAGGAGCGCGGCGACGTGGCGGTGATACCTGATAGCGCTCGAACATCCTTCACCGACTCGTTCCATCGGGAGGCATCGGCATGAATATTCTATTTTTCGGCTCCGGCGTTATCGGAAGCGTTATCGCCGCGCGTCTCGGCTCGTCGGGGCACGACATCACCGTGCTCGCGCGGGGGGCGCGCCTGCGACAGATACGCGAGGGCGGCATCGTCGTCCGCGACGGCATAACCGGCGGGACCCACGCCATCAGACCACGCGTCGTCGAGCGGCTGGGCGCGGACGACTTCTACGACCTGGCCGTGGTGCCGGTGCGCGCGGACCACCTGGACGCCATACTGCCCGTTCTCGCCGCCAACCGGGCCGTACGGGACATTCTCATCATGGTGAACAACCCGAAGGGATACGGCGGAATCGTCGACGCCCTGGGGCGCGAACGCTTTTTCCTCGGCTTCCCCGGCATGGGCGGCGGTATAACCGATAACACCGTAACCTACGCGATCGCGAGCCGGCTGCTCCAGCCCACCACCCTCGGAGAGATCGACGGCTCGATCACGCCGAGGCTCGGGCGCGTCGCGGCCGCCTTCCGCGGCGCGGGATTCCCGGTCGCCATCGAGCGGAACATGGAGGCCTGGCAGAAGACCCATGTGTGCTGGATACTGCCTCTGGCGGCCGCCCTGTACATGGCGGGCACCGCGCCCGCGGCGCTCGCCGGGAGAAGCGACGTCCTGCGCCTGATGCTGCGCTCCATCAGGGAGTGCTTCGCGGCGCTGCACGCGCTCGGCGTGCCGGTCACGCCGTCGAAGCTCGGGATCTTCGAGTGGATGCCGGAACGCCTCATGCTGAAAATCCTCGGATTCGGCATGACGATGGCCGACATGGAGATTCTGGCGGCGCTGCACGTGCGCAACGCCCCCGGCGAGATGCGGCTTCTCGCCGACGCCCTGCTGTCGCTGGTGCGGGCGTCCGGCACGAGCGCCGTCGCGCTGGAGGAAATACTGGCCCATGTACCCGGCGGGGAAAGGAGCCCGGGCGAGGCATCGAAGGCGGCGGGCGGCCTGTCGACGGGCTGATGATCGCAGGGTCCGTTCGTTTTTGACGACCCGTCACCCCTTATGCAAACCGCACCGCGGGCGCAGGCGCGCGGTGCGCCGCCGGAGAATTCGAGCGACCGCCGAAGCGCACAGCGCTCCATCATCCCCGAAATTTTTTCACGCATGCCGTCCCTGTCCTCAAAATGACTTGCGTTTTTCACGTCCTTCCCTGCATCAATGGTTCTCAGCCTGCGCGCCGCCGCACCGTCGATACGGTACGCACACGATTCCACCGCTCAAATGGATAAAGGTTCACCCCATGGCCAACGATAACGCCTGCCTCTCCGAACGCGAGACCTTCATCGCCTCGGGCTGCCTCCAGTGCGCCGGGAACGAGGAAAGCTGCTGCGCCGAAAGCTACGTTCCGCTCACCATCGCCGACATCGACGCCATCCTGGAGCTCGGCCACACGCTCGAGGAGGCAACGCAGGCCGGCGAGTACTACGAGGAGTACCTGGACGACGCCGAGCCCTGGTGGCGCGCAAGCATGACCGAAATAGAAGGACGGCTTTTCCGCGTCACCACGCGCAAGAACGAGCGCGCGCAGTGCGTGTTCCTCCGCGAGGGCGAGGGCTGCCTGCTGGGGGCGAACCGGCCGCGTGTCTGCAAAATCTATCCGTTCTGGGTGGACGAGAGCGGCGCCATTATCGTCGAGCCGGGTGAGGAGGAGTGCTGCAACATCGCGGCGGGCGCGGTGCCGGTCGAGCGCGGCATCCGCATGATCGACGAAACCCCGGAGAGCATACTGGAGTATTACCGGGAAATCAGGCGCGACTGCCAGGAGAACGGCGCGCGGCACCGCGAGCTGCTGGTGCGTCTGCTCGAAAAAACGGGGGTCGGGGCGGTATAAGACCCGGGGAGATGGAAGGGCGTACCCCTCCCCTCTCCCGCCACGGGTCAGGTCGCATTCCTCTATACATTCACCTTCCGCTTCGCGCCGAAGCGCGCACGGCGAGCACGCCGAGAACCGCCGATAGCACCGCGAGCCCGATGTACAGCCTGAAGGCCGGAAGGTAGCTCCGACACGCGTCGTAGATATATCCCGAGAGCGGCGTCCCTATGCCGCTTCCCATCATCATGAAAAGATTCACCACACCGAAGACCACGCCGAAATGCCTGAGTCCCACCGAGCGCGCCGTCATGAGGGGCGGAAGCACGGTCTGCACCGTGATGCCGAACGAAAAGAGGAGCGCCCCCGTCACGGCGACCGCCGCGGAGCCCCCGCCGAAAAGCAGGCCGATGCCGGCAACCGTACAGCCGAAGACCAGGACAAGCGCCCGGCCGATGCCGAACCGGTCGCTGATAACGCCCACGACCACCTTGGCCGGAACGAGCATGCCCAGCGTCAGTCCCATTACGAGCGACGCAAAGGCCGAGTCGTGTCCGATGTCGCAGAGGTAGGGAACCAGGTGCATCTGCACGCCCATCACCTCCACGCTGCTGAAAAATGCCATGAGCGCCAGCAGCCAGAAGGACGCGGTGGAGAGCGACTCGCGGAGCGAGAGCCCCCCTTCCTCCACCGGCATCGCGCCATCGGTCGTACCGTTTGAACCAAGAGGCAGAAGCCCCCTGTCGCGCGGCCGCGAGCGCAGTATAAAAGACGGCGGTATGGCCAGCAAAGCGATCGACGCGGCAAAGAAGAGATAGGTGGCCTGCCAGCCGTACAGGGCGAGAACGCGGTCGCCGAGCGGGTTGAAGACGAGCCCTCCCAGGCCGCTTGCCGAAAGGGCTATCCCCATGGCGAGACCCCTGCGTTCCACGAACCAGTTGGTGACGAGCACCGAAACGGCGATGAGCCCGGTCGACGCCACACCCACGCCCATGAGCGTGGAGACCGCGTAAAACTGCGGGAGCGTGCGGCACACCGAGAAGAGGGCGAAGCTTCCGGCCAGCAGCACGGCGCTTGCGCCCACCACCGGCCTGGCGTCGTATTTTTCGTAAAGCCTGCCGATGAAGGGCGCCGAGAACATTATCGCGACCGCGCCCACCGTGAAGCTCAGCGTGAAGTCGCCGCGGCTGAATCCGAGCGCGTCGCTTACCGGCCTGAACAATATGCTGATCGAGTTCATGGCGATGCCGATGCTCGCGAACGACAGGCTGAAGCAGCCCGCGACGATCCACCAGCCATAGAATATTTTTTTTCTTTTTTCCATAACCACCGGCCTCCGCGCGGTTTCGCCGCGCCTTTTTTTGTTTTAACGCGTCGCGCGGCCGCCGGGTGTTCCCCGTCCACGACGGGGCGCGAATCAGTGTCCCGGCGGACGCGGGCGCTATTTGTTCATTTTCAGGAAGGCTCCTATGCGCGTCTCGGGGCCGCCCGACCTCCCGGTATCGATCATCGCCCTTCCCTCGCGGTAGAGCGCGTCATCGATGGATCCATCGCGCGACTCGCGGAGCACGCGCCTGGCCAGGCGAAGCGCGAAGTGGTCCTTCGAGGCGAGCTTCTCCGCGTATTCGCGAAGCACCGCGTCCAGCTCGTCGCGCGGGCAGACGCGGCTCACCAGGCCGATCTCGAGCGCCGTTTGCGCCTTCAGCACGTCGCCGAGCAGCATGAGCTCCTTCGCCCTCCCCTCGCCGACGATCCGCGGAAGAATCATCGTCGATGCGTTCGAATAAAAGATGCCCAGATCGAGCTCGGGCATCATGATCTTCGTGTCGTCCGCGGCGACGCGCAGATCCGAGCAGAGCGTGTGCTCGAAGCCGCCGCCGACGATCCAGCCATGGTAGCCGACGATGATGACGCCCGGATGCTCGAGCATGGCGGTGGTGAGCTCCTGCCAGGTCCACAGGTCGGTCACCGCCTCGTGCCTGAGAGCGGGATCGGTTATGAGCCGGTAACCGTGCTTGAGATCGGCGCCGAAGGTGAAGTTCTTCCCCTCGGCCCGGTATATGACGCACACGTCCCCCCGCGCCGCGCTTTCGCGGAAGCACCCGATGAGCAGCTGGAGCACCTCGAGCGACAGCGGGTTGGATCTTTCGGGATTGTCGAGCGTGATGACGCCAACGTGCCCGTTCTTTTCATAGCGTACCGCCTGTTGCATGTCTCTCCTCCCGGCATTCAGATTTGATTGTTCGCGATCATGTCGCGCACCCTGTTCTGTACCTCGACGCGGTGCACCTTGCCGATGCGGGTGATGGGAAGCTCGTCCCACACCAGGATGCGCTTCGGCACTTTGAATCCGGCGAGCTCGCGCCCGCAGAGCGCCGCAATGGCCTCCGTATCGACCGCGACACCCGGGAAGGGGCTCACCACGGCCCAGACCACCTCGCCGTAGACGCTGTCGGGCACCCCGATCGCGGCGACCATCCCCACGCAGCCGCTTTTAACGAGCACGTCCTCCACCTCGGACGGGAGCACCGTGTAGCTTCCCACCCGGATGATGTGCTTTATGCGCCCCTTGATGTACAGGCCGCCGTTCTCATCCAGATATCCGAGGTCCCCCGTCTTGCAATAGCCGTTAGCCGTGAAACCCGCCGCGTCCTCCTCCGGCATTTTATAATAGCCCCGTATGGTGTAGGGACCGGACACCACCACCTCGCCTTTCTCCCCCGCCGGGAGCGCGCGCCCTTCCGGATCGACGATCCCGATCCGTGCGCCCGGGAGCGCTTTCCCCACGTAACCGTCGGCAATTGCGGCCTCGTCGTCGGTCGACTGCGTGAAGCTCACCTCGGAGCCCGCCTCGGTGCTGCCGTAACCGATCACCACGGCCGGGCAGATCTTCCGCTTGATGGCGCGGATGAGCTCCCGCTCCACCTTCTCGCCGGAGAGGATGGCGACCTTCAGCGACGAGAGGTCGTAGCGTTCGATGTCGGGCATGAGAAGCATGATTGCGAACATCGTCGGCACACCGCCGATCCAGGGGATGCGCTCGGCCTGTATGGTCTCGAGCGTGCGCTGCGGGCTCCACGAGTCGTGAATGATGATCTCGAAGCCACCCGCGAGCGCCATGCCGATCATCTCGACGGTGCCGCCCACGTGGCTGGGGGGGAGCGAGGCTATCGTCTTTATCCTGCCGCCGGTGTAGGTCTCGAGTATCTCCGCCTCCACGGCGGCCATGGTCGCCACGTTGCGCTTGGAAAGCAGCGCCGCCTTGGGAACCCCGGTGGTTCCTCCCGTGAACACCACGAGAAGGCCGTCATCCAGATCCTGGTTCCGCTTCGCGGCGGCGAGCTCCGCGTCGAGCGGCGGGGCGCCGGTGAGGAGCGCGTCGAAGGGCACACCGAAATCCGACGTACCGGTGAATACGTAATGCGTTCCGGCTCGGGTCTTTCGTCCCTCTTCCACCTCCCGCCACGTGGCGGGCACGTCCCTGTCGCCCGAGCGTCCGACCGAAACGACCACCGAAGGCTCGATGTGCGCGATGAAGCGCTCCAGGTCGGACTTTTTGTATTTGACGTCCATCGGAACGACGATGGCCCCGATCTTGTCGGCGGCGAGGAGCGTGATGATATACTCCGCCGAACAGGGAAGCATCGTGACGATGGTTTCGCCCTTCCTCAAACCCAGCGCGATCAGGTGCCGCGCGAGACTGTCGGTTTTCGCCTCGAGCCCGCCGTACGACAGAACGGGCCCGTCACCCCGGAGCGCGACAAAGTCCGGGTCGGACCGGGCCCATCGTTCAACCATCTTCCATAAAGCTTCTTCACGTACCGTCATGCATACCTCCATTCAATCCGTTTCGCCCGCGACAGGGGCTTCCTGCTTCCGGGACTATTATCAAACGTATATTCACTATTATGATAATAATACATTAATACGTATATATTTCATATACATGAATATTATATATTCAGTCAACTAAAATTAATTCACTTAAGTGAATTTTTTACATCCATCTTATTTATGATTGACACACATTGCGAAACGGCCACACTCACGGAAGCCATGTCATCACAGAGCGGGAGACGCACCATGAAGCAGACGGTCGAGGCGGCGGCACAGAGTGCCGAGCGGCGGGAGAAGAAGAAGGCGATGCGGCAGGAGCAGCTCATCGACGCCGCGGAGAAG
Organism: uncultured Leptospirales bacterium; assembly: GCA_964625625.1. Lineage (GTDB taxonomy): Bacteria > Spirochaetota > UBA4802 > UBA4802 > UBA5368 > MVZN01. The sequence goes on from CAZVEG010000065.1 coordinate 6,303, forward strand.
GTCTTCGTGGAGAGGGGCTATGATGCCGCCACCATCGACATGATCACCGAGGAAATCGGCTACAACAAGCGGACATTCTACCTTTACTTCAAGGACAGGGACGACGTGTTTTTCGCCGTTCTGCTGCGTTCGCTCGGCGTGCTGTACGCTCTGATGCGCGGTGCCGCGGAACGGGAGCCCGACGGTGTCTCGCGACTGATCGCGATGGGCAGGGCGTATTACGAGTACTTCCGCGAGAACCCGGTCTACTTCGAGTTCAACCGTATTTTCGAAACGCGCGTGTATTATTATCACAAGAAGCCCGGAGAGGATTCGGGCGAGTTTGCCGCCCGGTGCCAGCGCGCCAACGACAGGATTACCGATTTATTGATCGAGGCGATCAAGGGCGGTATAAAGGATAGAAGCATCGCCCTGAAGCTCGGCCCGAAGAAGCTCATGCTCATACTGTGGGGAATGACCTTTGGCCTGGTGGAGGTGATCCTCATGAGGCGGCCTCATCTCGAGAGCAGCTACCAGACCAGCGCCGACGAGGTGTTCGGCGAGTACATGTCGCAGGTCAGACGGTTTCTGGAAGGAAAGTAGCGCCTTACGGAACACGGCCGGCCCCGCACGCGCCACGCGCGCACGGGATGAGCGCCGGCCTTTCGGCGGGAGGCGGTTATTCCCGCTCCCTGCTCAGCTTCTTTTCCTTTTTTGCCTGCTTCTTTTCCTTGGTGGTCTTCTGCGGTTTCTTCTTCACGTCCTTCTTGACATCACCGGTTTTAGGCATCGCATTCACCTCGCGTTACGCAAAATGTTCTGGAGACGATACACGACATGCCCCCTGTTGTCAAATTATGTTTGCGTCTCATTACGAAAAATTCGTCCGCTCCCGGGGAAAGGGCATGCACCACCGGCGCACGTCGCACAGGCCATCATCACGCCAATGAAAAACGGGAATAGTCGCGCGTGTTGTCAGCCGCACCCTTCTCGCCGCCCGCGGCCGAGAGAAAGTCGGTCCGTATCCTTTTACAGGAACCTCCCGGACCTAATTATCCTTGTATTATCCGGCGGCCGTACGTAGCATACCTGACGATCGCAACGCCATCCACAACTGAAGGAGGACCATATGAATTCGCCGCGTTCGCGCATCCTCAAAACCACCCTTTCCATCATTCTCGCGCTCGCGCTGTGTGCCGCACTGGCATGGTGCATGCGATGGCGCATCATCGCCTGCTATCTCGGCCTGCCGGCACCGGGCCACTCCGTCACCGTTCAGAAGGACGTGATGGTGCCGATGCGCGACGGCGTGCGCCTGTCGGCCGACATCTACCGCCCCTCGAAAGAAGGAAAGTACCCGGTGATTCTGCTGCGTACCATGTACGGCAAGCGCAATCCGGGCCATAAATACTCGTTCACCGGGAGCCTCTTCGCCTCGCAGGGCTACGTGTTCATCGTGCAGGATGTGCGCGGCAAGTTCGACTCCGAGGGCGAATTCTACCCTTATATCTACGAGGCGAAAGACGGGCACGATACCATCGAATGGGCGGGCACGCGGGAATGGAGCACCGGGAAGGTCGGCACCTACGGTTTTTCCTACTGGGGCTCCACCCAGTGGCTTCCGGCCCCGCTGCGGAGCACATACCTCAAGGCCATGGTCCCCATAGTGACGAGCCAGGACGTCTACCCCCGGTGGATCTACAACGGCATATTCAGGCTGAACGACGTGCTCGTATGGCACTACGAAAACGCCCCGAAGCGCGCGCAGAGCGCCGAGGGAGTGGACTGGGACAGAGCGGTGCGCACGCTCCCGCTCATAAAGGCCGACGATTCGCTCGGCGCCGATATAGCCGCCTATAACGACTGGATCAATCATCCCCGGCCCGGACCGTACTGGGACCGCGTGCGCGTCGATGACAGGGTTGCGGACATTCAGGCTCCGGCGCTCATCATAGACGGCTGGTACGACTATTACCTCAACCTGGCCGTGGCGGACTTCAACCGCATGAAATCCGCGGGCGGAAGCGACGAGGCGCGACGGAGCGTGCTCCTCCTCGGCCCGTGGACGCATGCCTCGAAATCGAAGTTTGCGGACGCCGACTTCGGCAGGCAGGCCTCGTTCATGAAACAGGTGCGCACGATCCTGGCATGGTTCGATTACTGGCTGAAGGGCGAGAAGAACGGTATCCTCGACGGTGGGAGCGTTCGCTTCTTCACCATGGGAGCGAACGAGTGGCGCGCCGAGAAGGAGTGGCCGCTCGCGCGGACGCGGTATACGCCGTACTACCTGCATAGCAACGGCGGGGCCAACTCGGCGAAGGGCGACGGCATTCTCTCCGGAACGGCCCCCGCGGCCGGAAAGCCCGACTCGTACATCGCGGACCCGGAAAATCCCGTGCCGAGCGTCGGCGGGACCTCCATCTTCGGAAAGCTCAAGGCCGGCCCCTTCAATCAGCGCGAGGTGGAGTCGCGCGACGACGTGCTCGTCTACACCACGGCCCCGCTCGAGTCGGACACCGAGGTGACCGGACCGGTGAAGCTCGTGCTCTACGCCGCCTCGTCGGCGCGCGACACCGACTTCGCCGTCAAGCTCGCGGAGGTGCGTCCGGACGGTACCTCGGTGAACATTCAGTCCGCGGTGTATCGCGCGAGCAACCGGGAGTCGCTGGTGAAGCCTTCCCTCCTGGAAAAAGACAGGGTATACCGGTTCGAGATAGAGGTGGGCAACACCAGCATGCTCTTCAAGAAGGGGCACCGCATACGCCTGCAGATAGCCGGTTCGAACTTCCCCGAGTACGGGCGGAATCTGCAGACCGGAGAGGATAACGGCACGACCGCCAGGACCGGGAAGGCGCGCCAGGCCGTGTTCCACGACCGGGAACGCCCGTCGCAGCTCATCCTGCCCGTCATTCCGCGCTAGTCCGTACGCTCGGGAGGAAGGCCTCATCGGCCTTCCTCCCGTTTCGTATCCGCGCGCGAACCGGTCCGCTCAGATATCCAGAAGGTTCTTCGTCGAGAAATTGGGCTCGGACGTGCAGTTGATACCGAGCTTGCGCAGTCCGGCGTCGTCGCCGGGCGAGGGAATGTGCGTCATGTGCATCTCGCATCCCTTCAGTTCGGTGAGTTTCTCCATGGCGACGAGCGCCGTCGGGTTGGACTCGGCGCTGATGCACAGCGCGATGAGTGTCTCCTCAAGGTCGAGGCTCAGGGTCTTCGAGCCGTAGATGTTTCCCTTGAGGCGCATGATGGAATCGATGATGTGCGGGGAGAGAAGATGGATGTGCTCCGGTATGCCGGCGAGCCTCTTCACCGCGTTGAGCACCAGGCTGGGTGCCGCGTGCAGGAGCGGCGAGTTCTTGCCGGTGATGATGGTTCCGTCCGGCAGCTCGATCGCGGCGCCGCAGAAGATGCCCTCGTTGCCCTTGCCGCCCTCTTTCGCCTCGAGCGCGGCCTTTCTGGCGGGGAGAAAGACCGGCCTGCTCTCCGGGGATACTTCAAGCTCCTTCATGAGGAGCTCCACCCGCTGCACCGTCTCGCGCTCCACGAAGCCCATGACGTACTCGCACGAATAGCGGAAATAGCGCCGTATGATCTCCTGGCGCGCGGCCTCGCGCACCGCCTCGTCGTCGACGATGCCGAAGCCGGCACGGTTGACCCCCATGTCGGTCGGCGATTTATACGCGGTCTTCGAGCCGCCTATCTTCTCGAGGATGCGCCGGAGCACCGGGAAGGATTCCACGTCGCGGTTATAGTTGATGGCTGTTTCGCCGTAGGCCTCGAGATGAAAGGGGTCGATGAGGTTGTAATCGGCGATGTCGGCCGTGGCCGCCTCGTAGGCCAGGTTGACCGGATGCTTGAGAGGGATGCTCCATATGGGGAAGGTCTCGAACTTGGCGTAGCCGCTGCTTCGGCCGCGCTTATGGTCGTGATACACCTGCGAGAGGCAGGTCGCCATTTTGCCGCTGCCCGGTCCGGGACCGGTCACCACCACCAGCGGGCTTTTTGTCTCGATGTACTCGTTCGCGCCGTAGCCGTCGTCGCTCACCACCAGGTCCACGTCGGTCGGATAGCCGCGCGTGAAGCGGTGGGTGTACACCCGCACGTTCTGCCGCTCCAGTTTCTTCTTGAATATGGCCGCCGAGGGCTGGTCCTCGTAGCGGGTGATCACCACCGCGCAGATGTCGATCCCCCGGTCCTTGAGGTCGTCGATGAGCTTGAGCGCGTCGGCGTCGTAGGTGATGCCGAAGTCGGCGCGCACCTTCTTGCGCTCGATGTCGCCGGCGTAGATGCACAGGATGATGTCGGCGCGGTCGCTGAGCTCGCGCAGCAGGCGCATCTTGACGTTCGGATCGAATCCCGGAAGCACCCTCGCCGCGTGATAATCGTACAGCAGTTTTCCCCCGAATTCGAGGTAGAGCTTGTTGTTGAAGGTCCGAACCCGCTCAAGGATGGCCTCTTTCTGTTCGCGCAGATATTTCTCGTTATCGAATCCTGTCTTTCTCATGTTTCCCGTCGGTGGCTGGATTTTTCGTTCGTCGCGGGCGCGGCGCTCACGGAACGCCATACTGTACATCCATGCCCCCGCGTTTCAAGAAAATAACAAAAATGTAGCGGCGATCTGGCCCCCTCCGGGCGGGAACGGCGGATACGCATAAAACGGGTCGCATTCGACCCGCCGCGGCGCCCAAAGCCACATAATTCGCAAGATATAGTTATAAAAATTAAATTGATATTTATTGTACTAAATGATCATCTGCCACAGGCGGGGCCTTGACGCTCCCGCACCATACACACAACAGCAGGAGACAATCATGAAATCGTATCGGAATCTCGTACTCGTCTTCGCCGCCATAGCGCTCGCCTTCAGCGCGCCCGTCGAGGGCTTCCAGCTCGGCGGAAAGGATCTCGCGCAGAAGGGAACCGGCGCCCGCAAGATGGCCTTTCTCACCGTGTATTACGCGAGCCTGTATCTTCCCGCCGAGATGAAGGACGCCGACGCCGGCGCCATCATCGACGCCGATGCCCCCATGTCGATCGTCATGAAGATCGACTCGGGCCTGGTCAAGAAGGACAGCTTCGTTTCCGCGGTGAGGGGCGGTTTCGAGAAAGCGGCCGCGGCCGGGTACAAAACCGCCGGCGTGCAGCAGTATCTTGCGCTCTTCGAGAAGCTGACCATCGTGAAGGGCGACGTATTCTACCAGAATTACGTCCCGAAACAGGGCCTTACCGTCGTGTACAAATCGGCGGCGAGCGGCCAGAGCTCGACGCTCGGCACCATCGCGGCGGTCGATCTGAAAAAGGCCTTTTTCGCCATGTTCATCGGATCGAACCCTATCGATGCCGGCCTGAAGAAAGGCATGCTGGGGAAATAACACGTACGCCATTACGGCCTTATGCACCGGTGCGGACGCGCGCACAATCGCGCGCCCGTGCCGGCCATCTCATCACCCACACGTCTTAAGAAATGAATTTGACTTCGTTCTCTCCGTACCGTATCCTCCATTCATTGTGAAAATACATACGTTGCCTCAGTCTTATTTTATAGAATAGATATCCACGATCCGCCACGGAGGAACACCGCGTGCCGTTCAATGTAAGACATGACCAGCATGCATGGCTTCGCATCGTACTGCGGGTGGCCCTCCCCGCCGGCCTCACCATTGTGCTTTTTCTCGTGGCTTTTTTTCTCATCACAATTCCCTCCATCGAGCGGGAGATGATGGAATCCCGAAAAGACAGCATACGGGAAATCACCCAGATCGCCTGCTCGCTTCTGGCGGATTACGAGCGCCAGGTGCGTGAGGGTGTGCTTACCCCGTCCGAGGCGCGGCGGCGCGCGGCGAACCGAATCAGAAGCATGCGCTACGGGCCGGAGGGCAAAGACTACCTGTGGATCAACGACATGCATCCGCGCATCGTAATGCACCCGTACCGGAGAGATCTCGAGGGGACCGATGTCAGCGGCTTCGTCGACGAGAAGGGAGCGCGCGTATTCGTGGAGTTCGCCGACACGGTGCGGCGGAACGGATCGGGATACGTTTCATACTACTGGCAATGGAAGGACGATCCGAGCAGGAAGGTGGCAAAACTCTCCTACGTGCAGGGATTCGCGCCATGGGACTGGGTGGTCGGCACCGGCGTCTACACGGACGACGTAAGGGAACGGCTCGCGGCGATCACGAGGGACGTCCGCTGGGCATTCGTCGCGATACTGCTCGTCATTACCTCGCTGTCCGTGTACATCATCTTCCAGGCCATCGGGCGCGAACGCCTGCGGCATCGCGCCGAACGGGCCCTCGAGGACTCGGAACAACGCCTGAAAAACATCATCGACTTTCTGCCCGACGCCACCTTCGCGATCGATGGCCAGGGGCGGGTCATCACCTGGAACCGGGCGATAGAGCGTATGACGGGCATTCCGGCCGCCGGGATGATCGGCAAAGGGGATATGGAATACGCGATCCCTTTTTATGGAGAGAAGAGGCCGCTGCTGGTCGATTTCATCGTAGGCTCCAGGGACGATTATCTCGATACATATCCATACCTGAAGCGCGAGGAAAACCGCCTGATCGCGGAGGCGGAGAGCCCCATCCTGGAAGGGGGCGGACACTACTACCTGGCCACGGCTTCGCCGCTTTACGACGCCGACGGGAACCCCGCCGGAGCCATAGAGTCGCTGCGGGACATCACCGAGCGGAAGCTCTCGGAAAAGCGGCTTGCCGCGGCGCTTGAAGAAAAGGAAATCCTGCTGAAAGAAGTCCATCACCGCGTGAAGAACAACATGCAGATCATCTCGAGCCTGCTCACCCTGCAGGACTCGAAGGCCGGCAGCGCCGAGCTGCACCGTCACTTCCGGGAGAGCATCGACCGCATCCACGCGATGGCACTGGTGCACAACCAGCTCTACCAGTCGAACGATTTCGCGCGCATCGCGCTCGGGGAATACGCCGGCTCGCTCGCGAGCCGGCTCTCGGACGTCTACCGGGCCGAGCGTCCCGGCGTACACACGCAGGTAAACTCCGACTCCACAAGCGTGACCATCAACGACGCCGTTCCCATCGGTCTCATTCTGAACGAGCTCATCACCAACGCCTTCAAGCACGCCTTTCCCGGTGAGAGCGGGACGATACGGATCGCGGTACGTGACACCGGCGACGGGCGGTGCTCCATGACGGTGTCCGACGACGGGATCGGGATGCCGCCGGACGAGGAGCGTACCGCCGGGAAAACGCTGGGCCTGGTGCTCATCGAGGCACTGGTAAGACAGCTTGGCGCGCGCATGAATATTTTCCGCCCCGGCCGGGGGACCGAAATACACGTCACCTTGCCACTGCGCTGATCAGCCGCGGCGGCCTCAGTCACGCTCGTGGCAGCGGCCGCAGTGCTCCGCGCCGTCACGGCCGCCGAACGGGCCGCCCTCGCAGGCGGCCATGAGGTCCACCCACGGGGCGGCAAGGAGGTAGCCGCCGGAGGGAGCGCGCATCAGCACTCCTTCGGAGAGAAGCCTTCCTGTGGCCTCCCCGCAAATGGCGACTGCCTCGCGGAAACGGGTCGAATCGGGGAAGCACTCGTTGGAGGGACTTCCGGGATGGTAGGTCCGCGAGGGCTCGAGCCTGAAGTAATTGAGCAATATCTCGGAAAGTGCGAGAACACGGCCGAGCTCACCGGGGTGATCGGGGCCGTACAGTTCCCCGTCGAGCCTGCCGCGCGGCTCGATCCAGTCGTACGGGGCGGCGGCCCCCGAGGCTATGCGGTAACACTCCGCCACAATCCAGTCTTCAAGTTCCCTGTATGCTTCGGTGTCCATCGGTCGATCTGTCCTGGTTATATCGGTAATCGGGTTTGTGCCACAGTGTATCATCATCCCCCCGCTTTATCAAAAAAAATTCTGACCGTGCACATGTCCCGGTTCGTAAATGAGTTGCGCTGCGGGCGCCGGGCGGTCTATAGTTGGTGCCGTCCGCGGGGTGGCCGGGCACCGTCCCCTCCCGCGTCCACACCCCAGACCATACCCGGGAGGATACATGCAACAGCTCCGATTCGGCACGAAACTCTCCTACGCCATGGGAGGCATGGCGCTCAACCTTGCGAACCTCGTGATTTCCCAGTGGCTCCTCAAGCTCTACGTGCCGTCCCGCGACTCCGCCCTGGTGGCCGGCGCGCTCTTCGCCGGGATATTTTTCACCGGCCGCCTCGTTGACGGGATCACCGAACCCGTGGCGGGCTTCCTGAGCGACCACTTCCAGTCGAAACGCGGCCGGCGTATCCCCTTCATCGCCGCGATGACCGTTCCCGCGGCGCTCGTGTCATTCCTGCTGTGGATACCCCCGTACCCCGGCGAGATGCACTGGGTAAACGCCGTGTACGTGTTCGTTCTGGTGCAGCTCTTCTTCATCTTCTGGTCGCTCCTGGCCAATCCCTACATGGCGCTCCTGCCGGAGATCACCTCCGATCTCCCTGAGCGCGTGAACATCGCCACGATGCAGGCGGTTTTCCTGATGATCGGCACCTTCATCTTCGGCGCGATGGGCGCGATCAAGGACGAGCTCGGATGGATCGGTATCGGCGCCGTTACCGGGGTGCTGACCCTGGTCTCGTTTTTTCCGACCGTCTTCGCGATAAAGGAGAAGCCCTCGATCGGGCGTGTCGCAGCCGAAAGCTTCCGGTTCGCCACGATCTTCGACTGGACCCGCACGACCCTGAAAAACAGGGCGTTCGTCCGCCTGGTCGCGGCCACCTCGTCGCTGTGGTTCGCGCTCAACATGGTGATCCTGGTGGTGCCCTTCTGGGTGCAATACGCCCTCGGCATGACCGACCGCGAGGTGGTGCTCCTCATGGCGCCGCTGCTGGTCGTGAATATCGCGTTCTTTTTCGTGTTCAATTATATCGCCAGACGCTTCGGCAAATTCGCCGCCTTCGTCGCCACCCTCGCGAGCGCCGCGGCGACCATGCCGCTGCTCGGCCTCTCGGGCTATCTTCCCTTCGGGGATACAATGCTCCAGTCGCAGCTCGCCATGGCGCTGGTGGGCATTCCCGTGTCGGGGATCATGGTGCTGCCGCCGGCGCTGCTCGCGGACGTCATCGATTACGACGAGACGCTCACGGGCAAACGGAGGGAGGGCATTTACGTGGGCGTGCAGGCCATATTCCAGAAGATCGCCATCGGGCTATCGATCGCGGTCGCGACGGCGCTCATGTACGGCGGGGGATCGGAGACGCCGTCGGTATGGGGCCTCAGGATGATCTCGGCGAGCGCCGGGGTCGCCGCGCTGGTTTCGCTCGCCTTTTTCATGGGATATCCCATCCGCGAAAAAGACGGAAAAGCCTACATCAGGAGCTGACCGGCCCGGCGCCGCCCTTCAGTATCGCGTCGAGCTCGGCCTCCGCGGGCAGGCGGTTGTTGCGCGCGATGAACCGGTAGAGCCGCGCGGAGGCGGTCTCGACGCGTTCCATGGTCTCCCTGTTCACCCGGTACAGGCCGAACTTCGGACCGAATCCCTTCGCCCATTCCCAGTTGTCCGTTATGCTCCAGTACGTGAATCCCGTTATGGGGCACCCCTCGCCGATGAGGCGGTGCACCCAGGCCAGGTGCTCGAGGATAAAGCGCGGCCGCCGGTCGTCAACCGCATCGGCGAGCCCCGATTCGGCAATGAAGAGCGGCACGCCCGGATAGCGGCCCTCGAGTTTTTTGCACAGGTGGTATAATCCCTCCGGATAGATCTCCCATCCCATGTCGGTGGTGCGCGACGAGGCGCAGGTTTTGCGCTCGATGAAGCCGGGCTTTAATGGATTGAACGAGAGGATCTCGCGCGTGTAGTAGTTCACGCCGATCCAGTCGAGCGTGCCGCGGAGCGAATCGTCGTGTTCCCGTACCGACGGGCCGAGAAGCACCCTGAGGTCGATGGTCCCGGTATACAGGGCATCGAGCAGGTTCTCGTTGAATATCCGGTCCATCTGCCGCGCGATGACGCGGTCAAGGAGTAGGCCCTTCGGCTCGTAGTGGAAGAAAAAGTATATCTGGCCCACGCGCGGCGCGGAGGCCCCGGCGGGCGGCGCGGCGTATTTTTTTATGAGATGATAGGCCCGACCGTGGGCGTGGATGAGCGTCCGGTAGACCGAGAGGGCGCGCTTCATGTCCTTACGGTTCGGCGGTATTTCGCCCACGGCGTAGCCGGCGAGCGCGTAGATCTGCGCGTCGATCATGGTGCTCCAGTAATCGACGCGCGGACCGAACCTCGTCGCGCATTCGCGCACCAGTGATTCCCAGCGTTCCATCACATCCGCGCTTTCCCATCCCCCCTCGTCCGCCGCCCACAGGGGCAGGGTGAAATGCCAAAGGTTCAGGAAGACGACGAAGCCGCGCTTTCGCATGGCGTCGATCATTTCGCCGTAACGCAGGAAGGCACCCTCGTCGTAGCGTCCCTTCTCCGGCTCCAGCCGGCTCCATTCGATCCCGATGCGGTGGGCGTTCTGTCCGTCGCGCGCGGCTAGGTCGAAGTCGGACTCGTAGCGGTTGTAGAAATCGGCCGCGACGCCGCAGCGCTCGCCGCTCTCGATGGGCGACGGCTCCCGCGCCTCCCAGCGCGCCCAGTCGTTATTGAGGTTTCCGCCTTCGTGCTGATAGGCGTCCTCGCCGGTGGCCCACAGGAAACCGTCGGGGAACTTCCGGCCGGAGACGGATATCCGGGCGGAGGGACGTGGCCGGCGGAGGGCTCCGTAGATGATGATGACGGCAAGCACGGCGGATAGTATGAATGCGATCATGGCGGTTTTTCCCCCGAAGCCGGTCCGGCTGTCTCCGGAACAGGCGGCGAAATTGTAGCACGGGGCCGGCGGGTGTAAAGAAGAATACCCGATCGGCGGATGATCCGGAGCCCGATAAAAATAATTTTCCTTATTTGCCTTTCTCCGGGAGCGGTGTTACTTTCCACTCACCTCCTGCATGGAAATCACGGGATTGACGGGCGTATTTTCATCAGGCGGAAACATCACGCTCGAGGGGTACGCTCATGAAAAAAATCATCATAATGGCGGTGTCGGCGCTGGCGCTCACGGCCGGCTGCATGGACGTGGAAACGCGTATTATCGTGAACGCCGACGGCGGCGGGTTCATACACGAGACCTTCCTCATGAAGAACGAAGTGGCCGAGGACATGAAGAAGGGAATGGCGGCCGGCGAGCAACCGAAGCCCGACGCGAAGATGTACAAGCTGCAGGAGGTTAAGGACAAGGCCGCGAGCTATGGCCGGGGAGTCAGCTTCGTTTCGGTCGAGGACGTGGCGAACGCCACGCACCAGGGATACCGGGCGGTCTATTCGTTCGCGGACGTCACGAAGATCACCATCAACCAGAACATGAAGGCGAAGAGCGGTCAGAACGCGGGTAAGCCCGCCCCGGCCGAGAACATCATCTTCCGTTTCGCGAAAAAACCATCGCCGACCCTCACCATGATAATGCCCGAGAAGAAAGGCCCCGCCGAAAAGAAGGCGGAGACCAAACCCGTCGACGACGCTCAGATGGAGCAGCAGCTCAAGCAGATGAGGCTGATATTCGACGGCATGCGCTTCGCGCTGGTGGTGCAGATGAACGGGGAAATAACGAAAACGAACGCCGCCAACGTCAACGGGAACGCGATAACGCTCTACGATATCGAATTCTCAAAATTCCTGGACAACACCGAGAAGCTCAAGGAGCTCAACGCGAAGAAGCCCGCGACGATGGAGGAGACGAAGGCGCTGCTCAAAGACGTGCCCGGACTGGTGATAGAACCGGCGAAAAAGGTGACGGTTTCGTTCAAGGCCAGGTGAGATGGGTGAGGGGGGACAGCCCCCCTCATTCGTATCGGAGCGCCTCGATGGGATTCATGCGCGATGCCTGGACCGCGGGCCAGAAGCCGAAGGCGATACCGATCGCGATCGATACAGCAGTGGAGAGAACGATTGAGTAAATCGATATCTTCACCGACCATCCCGCGAAGACGGTGATGAGGACGGTGATGCCCGTTCCGAGGATGATGCCCGCGATCCCGCCGGTCACCGTAAGCAGCCCGGACTCTATCAGAAACTGCAGACGGATATCTTTCCTGCGTGCACCGATCGCTTTGCGCAGGCCGATCTCCTTCACGCGCTCCTTGACCGAGACCAGCATGATGTTCATGATGCCGATGCCTCCGACGAGAAGCGATATGGCCGCAACGATACCCAGGAGCATGCTCATGGTCCGGGTTGTGCTCGAAATCGCCTCGCGGATCTCGGAGAGGTCCATGATTTCGAACGCGTCCTCGTTTTCGGGGCTGAGGCGGTGCCGCCGGTTCAGTATCTCGCGGATGGAGGTCTTCGCCCCCGCTATCAGCTCCTGTCCGCGCACCTGTACGTCGATGGTGCTCACGTAACTGGCGCCCAGCAGCCGGTACATGGCGGTGGTGACCGGAATGACCGCCACATCGTCCTGGTCGTTTCGAAACTGCATGCCCTTGACCGGCAGGACGCCGATCACCGTGAAGTTGATGCGATTGATCTTGATCGTCCGCCCGATCGGCGAGGCACCGCCGAAAAGCTCGCGCACCACGGTCTGGCCCACCAGCGCCACCTTGCTCCGCCGGCGGTATTCATCCGCGGTGAAGAAACGCCCGGCGGTCGGCGTCGAAGAGCGAATGGTCTGGTAATCGACGCCCACACCCTCGACCATCGAATTCCAGTTCTTTCCGCCATACACCAGTTGCACCCGGCTGCGTACGGAGGGCGACACGCCCGAAACGACGTTGATCCGCCCGAGCTCCCCGGCGTCGTCGAGCGTGAGCCTGGTGACCGATCCGCTCTCCATCACGACCCCGCCGGAACGCCGCGCCCCCGGCATGATCGTAAGGATGTTCGACCCGAGGGAGCTCAATCGCTCCGAGATGGACGCCTTGGCTCCCTCGCCCAGCGCCATCATCGAGATCACCGCCGCCACCCCGATGAGAATGCCGGTGATGGAAAGAAGGGAGCGCAGCTTGTGCGAGAGTATCGCGCCCAGGGCCTGCCTGAGATAGTCCAGGAACTCCGCCCTGCCCGGCGACGCGTGCCCGCGCTCGAACACCCGGCCGAGCGGGTTGGCCCCGCCCGCTTTCTTCGCGTGCGCGGGCGGGGGCTTCTTCCTTCGTTCGTCCGACACGATGACGCCGTCCCGCATGCGGATTATGCGCTTCGCCCGGTCGGCCACCTCCTGTTCATGCGTAACCATGATTATGGTCTTCCCCTCGAGGTTGAGCCGCTCGAGGATCGCCATTATCTCCGCCTCGCTCTTCGTGTCGAGGTTGCCGGTCGGCTCGTCGGCGAAGATCACGCGCGGATCGTTGACGAGCGACCGCGCGATCGCCACACGCTGCTGCTCACCGCCCGAAAGCTCGCCCGGCAGGTGCTCGACGCGCCCTCCCAGACCGACGTCGCCGAGTCGATCCCGCGCCGCGGCGCGAAGCTCCCGCTTCCCCGCGTATACGAGCGGCAACTCGGCGTTCTGGAGCGCGGAAAGGCGCGGAAGCAGATGAAACTGCTGGAAGACAAATCCGGCGACGTGGTTGCGGAGCGTAGACAGGCTGTCGTCGTCGAGACGGCTGATATCTCGCCCGAAGAGCATATAGCTTCCACGGTCGGGCTTGTCGAGAAAGCCGAGGATATTGAGCAGGGTCGACTTGCCGGAACCGGAGGGTCCCATGATGGCCACGAATTCCCCCTCCTCTATCCGCAGGCTCACGTCATCGAGCGCGGCGACGCTGAGCTTCCCGGTTTCGTACAACCGCGAAACGTTTTTCAGTTCTATCATTCCGGTGCCTACTTCCTCTTCCTCCCGGGAGGTATCGGCATGAAAGGGTTCTTCTTCTCGGCACCGGTCGCGGAGCCGACCTCCGCCTTCCCGTCGGCCACGAGAACCTTATCTCCTTCATTCAGCCCGGAGAGTATCTCGATACGCGACTCGTCGGATATGCCGATCTTCACCTCGCGCAACTCCGGCGGCGCTTTTTCACCCCTGCCGACGCGGACATAATTCGTCCGCCCCTCCAGGACGACGGCCTCGATCGGCAGAAGGAGCGCGTCCTCCCGTACCGACTGGATGATATTGATCGTTGCGCTCATGCCCGACCTGAAAACCTCCGGCACCCTGGTCGGGATGATCTGCACCTTGTACATCGTCACGTTGTTGGTAACCGTCGACTCATATGATATGTGGTGGACCCTTCCGTTCACCCTGACGTCGGGATACGAATCCAGGCTCAGCTCCGCCGTCATACCGATCCTTACGTTGCCGATGTCCGTTTCGTCGACGTTGGCCGTGACGATCAGCCGGTCGGCCAGCACCAGCACCGCCGTGGCGGTCGTCACCGTCTGCCCCGGTTCGACGTCGCGGACGATCACCGTGCCCGTTATGGGAGCGATAATCGGCGAAGGCTTGTAGGCGCTTTCCCAGTATTTGAGCTCGGCATCGCCCTGCATGCGTGCCGCGTCGATGAGGGCCGCGCGCTCGGTGGAGCTCATCCAGGCCATAAGCTGCCCCTTTCGAACCGCCTGCCCCTCGACGACCAGCACGCTCTCCACGCGCCCGGCGATGGCCGGCATGATTTCCAGCCGGTTGCGCGGCTCCACCGTTCCCGTCGTGCTGATGTATTTTTTGATCGATCCCCTCTCGGGGAGCACGGTCCGGCTTGCCACGGCCTCTTCCTTCGAACACGCGAATCCCGCCAGCGCCACCGTCAGAAGGAGTGCGGCGACACGGATGGCCGGGTTTTTTACGTTAGAT